>MGOW01000104.1:21132-28722 GCA_001797255.1 Clostridiales bacterium GWE2_32_10 | reverse complement strand
AATGGTATATATCCTTCAGATATAGGTATATCTAGTTCTGCTTCTCTCCATCCATCTGGACCGCTTCCATCATAATACCACATATATTTCATATCAACTGGCACATCTTCTGCATAAGCTATATTACTCAAAATCCTATACAACTCACCTCCAAAGTTTATATTTGTAGTTATTAGTAACACTACTATTAGCATTAAACTAGTTATTACTTTAGTTTTAATCTTCATAATCATTATCGACCTCCTATTTTTATATAAATTTCTCTATATACCATTATAGCTTATTTTGCTATTTTTTCAAGTCTTTTTAGAAAAAATTTTTGAACATTTGACATAATTCATCTATGTTTTACAATACTTACTTTTGTATTTTAAATCTAGTTATTACAAAAAACTCCCTCCTTGGTTTTTATTGCCAAGTTAGAAGTTTCTATACAATTCGTAATATAACCCTATTATTACAGTTATTTATTTATTATCCACCTCATGCATATGATGAATAAAATCTAGTACTTTATTTGAATAACCCCATTCATTGTCATACCATGCAATTAGCTTTACGAAGTTATCGTTTAATGATATACCAGCTCCAACATCAAATATAGATGTATGTGGGTCGTGGATTATGTCTGAAGAAACTACTTGGTCTTCTGTAACTGAAAGTATTCCTTTCATTTCACCTTCTGCGGCTTTCTTCATCACCTCAACAATTTGTTCGTATGTAGCTGGTTTTTCAAGTCTACATGTTAGATCCACTACAGATGCATCTAATGTAGGCACTCTAAATGCCATACCTGTTAGTTTTCCTTTCAAATCAGGTATAACCTTAGTAACTGCCTTTGCTGCTCCTGTTGATGATGGTATAATATTAGCTGATGCAGCTCTACCACCTCTCCAGTCCTTGTTAGACGGTCCATCTACTGTTTTTTGAGTTGCTGTAGTTGAGTGAACTGTTGTCATAAGACCTTCTACCATACCAAAGTTTTCATGTATCACTTTTGCAAGTGGTGCTAGACAATTTGTTGTACATGATGCATTTGATACTATATTTACATCTTTTGTATATGTGTTGTGGTTTACTCCCATAACATACATAGGTGCATCTGCTGAAGGTGCTGATATTATTACCTTTTTAGCTCCACCTTTAAAGTGAGCTTGTGCTTTGTCTATTGTTGTAAATACACCAGTAGACTCTACTACATATTCTGCTCCTGTTTCACTCCAAGGTATTTCACTCGGATCTTTTGAACCATATACTGCTACTTCTTTACCATTCACAACAAGCTTTCCGTCTTTTATCTCTATTGTTCCATTAAATCTACCATGTATAGTATCATATGTTAGCATATATTTCATATATTCAAGATCTATAAATGGATCATTGATTGCAACCACTTGCATCCCTGGATGATTTTGCTCTAATGCTGCCCTAAAAACTAATCTCCCGATTCTTCCGAATCCATTAATACCTACCTTTACCATTAAAAATCTCCCCTTTTCATATGTTTTTTTATTACTTTATCTATTTTATACCATTGTATATATTTTGGCAAGTAATTTTTTAAAAAAATTTATTTTATTTTTATGTATTACAAAAACAGGTAATCCTTTGTAAACAAAAGAATATTACCTGTTATCTTTTTATTGGTTTAAATTATGTTTTACCATTTGACCTACTCGATCATTGTCGGCTTTGCCTTTCACCTTTGGTATGATAACCCCCATTACTTTCCCCATCTCTTTTATTGAATTAGCACCTAGCTCATCTATTGTATTTTTGACTATTTTTGCTAATTCCTCATCAGACAGTTGCGTCGGAAGATAATTTGTTAATATAACTATTTCAGACTTTAATTCATTAATTAAATCTTCACGATTACTCTTTTCATATTCTATTAACGAACTCTTACGTTTTTTTAGCTCTTTTGCAATAATATCCAGTACACCCTCATCATCTAATTCCTTTAGATTATCTTTTTCATAGTTAAGAATTGCGGCTCGGACCATCTGAACTGCATTTTTCTTAACTATGTCTTTTTCTTTCATGGCTACCTTCAATTCTTCTGCTAACTGCTGTTTTAAACTCACAACATCTCCACCTTATCCTATTTTTCTTTTTCTAGCAGCTTCTGACTTCTTCTTACGACGCACACTTGGTTTTTCATAATGCTCTTTCTTTCTGATTTCACTTAGTATACCATCTCTCGCGCATACTTTCTTAAATCTTCTTAAAGCATTATCAAGTGACTCGTTTCTTTTAACCATTACTTTTGACATAGTTATTCCCCCCCTTCAACATTTACTACTTTGGTTGGAATAGCTAATATACTACACTACACGTAAAAATTATACACGAATTATTAAATATAGTCAAGACATTTTTTCTTTATTTTTACTTTTGTAACATAAATTTAATTATTCTATTTGCCAATCAATTAAATCTTTTCCAATTTTCTTCAAAAATTCATTCGTCTTTGAAAATGGTTTACTGCCTAGAAAACCTCTACTTGCTGAGAGAGGACTCGGATGTGCCGATTCTATTATGTAGTGAATTTTATTGGTTATTAATTCTTTTTTATTTCGTGCATAATTTCCCCATAATATAAATACTACAGGGTCATCCCTCTCATTTAATCTTTTGATTACCGTATCAGTAAAATTTTGCCAACCAATTTTGCTATGTGATGCCGCTTGATTTGCACGCACTGTAAGTACGGCATTTAACAGTAGCGCTCCTTGATCTGCCCACCTTTTTAAATAACCTTTTTTCGGTATATAACAGCCCAAATCTGTATTTAATTCTTTATATATATTTATAAGCGACGGTGGTATTGCTATACCTTCTTTAACAGAAAAACATAGACCATGAGCCTCATTCGGACCATGATATGGGTCTTGTCCTAATATTACTACCTTAACATCTTTGTAAGAAGTATAATGTAGTGCATTAAATATATCATGCATATCTGGGTATATCACAGTTGTAGTATACTCCTCTTTTAAAAAAGCACGAATCTTTTTATAATATTCCTTTTCAAACTCCTCACCTATTATTTCTTGCCAATCATTTTCAAACACAACTGCCACAGAACTCACTCCATTTCCTAGTAATTAATTATTATCGCTATCCTCATTTTCTTCTGGTTCACGTACAAGTATAGTTTTCATATTTTGCACATCATCAGCTATAGCATCATATCTAAAGTCATTGCGAGTCTTATATTCCTCGTTTTTAGCAAGCTTCTCATACAACATATCTACTTTAAACTTAATACCTTTAGTATCTTTTTCTACACTGTTAATCCTCCCATTCAAAACTTTTGAAACATCATCAATCTTTTTATTTAACGTGTTTTCAACATCATCAATCTTTTTATTCAATTTTTCTTCAACATCATCAATCTTTTTATTCAATCTTTCTTCAACATCATCAATCTTTTTATTCAATCTTTCTTCAACATCATCAATCTTTTTATTCAATCTTTTTTCAACATCGTCAATTCTTTTATTCAGTCTTTGCTCCATGATATGCATGTCTTCTCTTGTTTTTCTGATGTCATCCTTTAGTTCATCAAATTTTCTTTCAAATTTTTTGTCCATTTCATTAATTTTGTTTTCTAATCCTTTTATTAATCGTATAACTTCTTCCACTTATACCAACCTCCATTTGTTTAATATATTATTTTTATGCTTCTTTTAGTTCTAACATCAATAAATCTATCAGTTCTTTCACACTAATTATTTTATCGCATCTATATGCATTGCTTCCTACAAAAAGTAATGCATCATCTATATTTCCTTTTACTGCATTTACTAAAGATTTTGTAATGCAATATGGTATCTCGGCTGGATTACATTTACGAAGGCAACCGTAGCATTTAGTAATTTTATCTTTTTCTACCTCTATCCTTTTGATAAATTCATTTCTTATTGCTCTTCCTGGCATTCCTACTGGGCTTTTTATTATTTGTATATCCTCTTTTTTTGCATCTATATATGCCTGCTTATATGCATCACTTGCATCGCATTCATGTGTAGTTACAAATCTTGTAGCCATCTGCACTCCTGATGCGCCCATCTTTAGATACTCTGCTATGTCTCGTCCTGTAAAAATCCCACCTGCTGGGATAACTGGTATAGAAAGTTTTAGTTCCTTTAGGTATTCAAGTACATCATGTACTATGTCTTTTAAATTGTGATTTTCTATATCTTCAAGTTCTTCAATCTTAAATCCTAAATGTCCGCCCGCTTCAGGACCCTCTACAACTATAGCATCTGGTCTTCTATTAAATTTCTTTTCCCACATTTCCATAATAACCTTTGCCGCCTTTTTAGATGAAACAATTGGTACTATCTTGACATTTGTATTTTCGACTAATTTTGGCAGCTCAGTGGGTAATCCAGCACCTGATATAATCAAGTCTATCTTTTCTTCTATAGCTACCTTAACATAATCTGCATAGTTTTTCAAAGCTACCATTATGTTAACACCTATTATTTTATTTCCACTCATTTCCTTTGCTTTTCTTATTTCTTCTCTTAGTGCTCTCTTATTTGCCTCAACAGTATTAGTTTCAAAATCTGGTTGATCAAATCCTATTTGTGCAGCAGATATAACACCTATCGCACCTTCCTTTGCTACAGCAGCAGCAAGCTTAGAACGTGATATCGCTACCCCCATTCCTCCTTGTATTATCGGTACATTTGCTATTAAATCTCCAATTTTTAATTTAGGTATATTCATATTCTCCTCCTTGTAATCAAATGATGAAATTAATTATAACATAATATGAATTATTATACAAGAAAAATTTTTAAGAAAAAAAGAGTCTGTCAAGACTCTTTTCACGTATATATAACAACTATATTGTTTAACTATATCTCTGTATTACTTCACTAAGACCCGGGTCTGTAGTAGGCTGTCCCATGGCATTAAATTTCCAATCATTTTGATAACGATATATTTCACCAAAAATCATCGCTGTCATATTATCGTAGTTTTCTGATAAGTTAAATTTGCATAATTCTGTGTTGGTATCAGCATCAACTATTCTGATAAAAGCATTTTGAATCATTCCAAAGTGTTGTTTACGCTGTACTGCTTGATATATATTTACCACAAACACTACTTTATCATAGCTTGATGGCATATCAGGTAAATTAACAAATATTTGTTCATCATCACCAGCACCAGCACCTGTTAGGTTATCTCCCATATGCTTTACTGCTCCTGTTTTATGCGTTAGATTTCCAAAATATACTACATCACCTTTTTCTGTTATTTTGCTATTTGCATTGCATAAAATCGCAGACGCATCGCAGTCAACCTGTTGGCTCTGTGCACCGCCTCCCATTAAAGAGCCTAAAAAACCCTTTGCTTTTGTAGGTGTTGAGCTTACTTCGTCCCAACCTAATCCTACCATAATTTTTTTAAGGGTAGCATTCCCTTTTGTTAAATCAACCTTTTGTCCCTTTTGTAAATTAACTGACATATCTATTTCCTCCTATATTTTCTAAGCTACATCAATACCAAAATTATTACATAATGCTTTAAGTCCACCTTGGAATCCACTGCCTATTGCATTGAATTTCCATTCAGTACCATTTCTATATATTTCAGCAACAACAACTGCTGTTTCAATAGAGAATTCTTCTCCAAGATCATATCTCATTAATTCTGTGTTTGAAGCCTCGTCAACAAGTCTAATAAATGCATTAGACACCATCCCAAAGTTTTGCTTTCTTGTTTCTGCATCATAAATTGTAACTGCAAAACTAACCTTTTGAACACTTTCAGGCACTTTTGACAAATCAACCTTGATTTGCTCATCGTCGCCATCGCCCTCACCAGTTAAGTTATCTCCTAAATGTATTACAGCTTCGCTAGGGTGCTTTAGGTTACCATAGAATACAAAATCCTTATCAGTACCTATTTTTCCAGACTCTGTCAATACAAAAGCTGCTGCATCTAAGTCAAATGCACTACCACCATCATATTTATTAGTATCCCAACCTAGCCCTACAACCAATTTAGTAAGTCCTGGGTTTGTTTTAGTCAAGTCCACCTTTTGTCCTTTTTGTAAGCTTATTGCCATTGTTACCACTCCTTTGTAATATAATTTTTTTATATAAAAACGCAAGTTTTGCGATTTTTAACTAATTTATTTTCTTTGAAGTTACAATCATTTTTCTTATTAAATCAATAGGTATAATTGTAGCTGCAAATATAAGTACTAATACTAATTCATTTACTGCAAGTCCAGCACACCTTAGAATAGCACCACCAAAATATGTCATAAATAACTGAACTACAGTAATTAATAAAATAATCTTAACAAATCCTCTATTCTTATTTATATTATCAAATAAATTCATCTTATCTGTTCTCGCATTAAATGCATTAAATACCGCGGCAAATATAAAGAAGGTAAAATACCCAGTTAATATATATGCATTTGTATTACTTTGACGGAATATGCTAGTGCCAATAGTTGACAATAACATAAACATACTAAGCACAAAAATCCAGAGACTTCCAACAAGTATAGAGCTCCACATATATGTACTTACAATATCCTCGTCCCTACGTTTTGGTTTTTCCTTCATAAATCTCCTAAGTGCTGGTTCCCCGCCAAATGCTAGAGCAGCTAGTGTGTCCATTACAAGATTAATCCATAAAATTTGTGTTATTGATAATGGGTTTTCCCTGCCAAGAAGAGGCATTACAAACGAAATAAGAACAGCCGCAACGTTAATCGTTAGTTGAAAAATTATAAATTTTCGTATGCTATTAAAGATTGTACGTCCATATAGTATAGCCTTCTCAATTGAGCTAAAGTTATCATCCATGATAACAATATCACTTGCCTCTTTTGCTACCTCAGTCCCTCCACCCATGGCAAATCCTACATCGGCTTTCTTTAGTGCTGGTGAGTCATTAACTCCATCACCTGTCATACCTACAACAAGGTTTAACTCTTGAGCAATTTTTACAAATCTACTCTTATCGCTCGGCAAAGCCCTAGCAACAACTCTAATATTCGGAAGCTTCTTTTTTAATTCTTCATCTGGCATTTGTTGCAGTTCATCTGATGTAAATACAAGTTCGGTATTATTTTTAAGTAACCCTGCCTCTTTTGCTATCGCAACTGCTGTATCTTTCCTATCTCCTGTTATCATAACTACTTGAATACCCGCGTTTTGCACCTCTGCAATCGCAGAAATAGATTCTGGTCTAACTTCATCACGTATACCTATTACTCCAAGTAAAGTCCATTCACCCTCTGGTAAATCACATTCCCCAAGCTCACAATCACTTACTGCAATTGCTAACACTCTAATAGCACGATTAGCCAATTTATCTATTTGTTCCTCTAATGGTCTTACATCGGTAAGAATTTGTTTTTCGCCATTAATATCGAAATACTTTGTACATTTTGATATTATACGTTCAGGTGCCCCTTTAATCAATGTATAATGATAATCTCCGTGCACATGAGCAGCTGAGTACTTATTTTCACTATTAAACGGTATTGTATTCATTGTAGCAACGTTTACGTTATCACTCTTTCCAGCAACAAAGCTTATAATA
>MGOW01000104.1:0-21118 GCA_001797255.1 Clostridiales bacterium GWE2_32_10 | reverse complement strand
CTGAATGCTTAATGATAATAAATTCCCAAGTTCACCTACAACCTCTTTATAATTGTGATACTCTTTGCCTTCACTATCTACAAAAACAATAGCTTCAAGCTGACCTTTTGTAATAGTTCCTGTTTTATCACTGAAGAGAATATTTAAACTACCTGCTGTTTCTATTCCTGCAATCTTACGAACAAGAACATTATCCTTCAACATTTTTCCCATATTAAGTGCTGAAACAATAGCAATCATCAGTGGCAAGCCTTCAGGCACAGCCATAACTATTATAATAACCGCAAGGATTACTGCTCCAACTAGATCATTTACAACCGTCATCCAGTCAGAAAAATAGTTCATAATTCTAGTAATATCAAATCCATTACTAATAACTATCTTTTGAAACATATAGGCAACTGCTATCGCAATACCTCCTATGTAACCAAATTTGCTGATGTTATTTGCAAGACTACTTAGCTTAACCTTTAGTGGTGAATCACGATCATCATCTATTTGCAATTCGCTTGCTATTTGCCCATATACCGATTTATTGCCTACTGTTGTTACGCACATTATCGCATTACCATAACAGACAACTGTTCCTCTAAATACTTTATATTGATTGAGAAAATCCATTGTTGTACTCTCTTCAACATAATTTTCTGGCATTACCTTTTTAGTTGCTTCTTTACTTTCTCCATTTAAAACAGACTGGTCAACCTTGATATTTCCATCAATTAGTATTCCGTCTGCAGGGATTTTATCGCCAGATTGAAGCATAATATAGTCACCTACTACTATATCATCAATAGGGATTTCTATAATATCCCCGTTCCTATAAACCTTACATTTAATCTTTGAGGCTTCCTCTTGAAGCTTTTGAAATGCATTTTCGTTTCGGTATTCCGAAAATGTTGATACAAAAGTGGCTAATATTACAGCTAATGCAATCCCTACTGATTCGTACCATTCGGTCTGTCCAAGAAAAACAAAGACTACATTTATAATAAGAGCTACACACAAAATCTTTATCATCGGGTCACCAAAGTTCCCCTTTAGCTTGTCCCAAAAGCTTTCAGTCGCAACCTCACTAAGTCTGTTATCACCGTACATATTTTTTGATTCTATAACCTGTGCATCGTTTAATCCAATCTTTTTTATCATAATTAGCTTCCTCCATTTGTTTACTATTTGTTTTAAATTTTATACTTTTAATTCTACCAAACTATGTAAGTCATGTCAATATATTTTCATAAAAAAAGTGCCCTTGGCACTTTTTATTTCATACTGCTTACTTGCTTTGCAACTTCGTCTGCAAAGTTTTCTTCTTTTTTCTCGATACCCTCACCTGTTTCAAATCTTACAAACGAAGCAACTTTCACATCTGTTCCTACTTGTTTAGAAACTGACTCAAGGTATTTTGTTATTGTCATTTCTGGGTCTTTTACGTAGTTTTGGTCAAGTAGACAAACCTCTTGTAGTTGTTTGTTTAATCGCCCTATTATCATTTTTTCTACTATATCAGTTGGTTTTCCTTCGCTTAGAGCTTGTTCTCTAAGTATAGCCTTTTCTTTTTCTACGTAGTCAGCTGGTATTTCATTTGATGATAAGTACAGTGGATTTACAGCCGCTACTTGCATTGCTATGTTCTTTCCTGCTTCAAGAACAATATCCGAATTATTAGTTGTAGCAAATTTTACTAGAACTCCTATTTTCCCTCCACCATGTATATATGAAGCTACTACCCCATCTTTAGTATCTAGCTTTGTAAATCTTCTAATGTTTAGATTTTCGCCAATTGTTGCTATCTTTTCTGTTAAAGAATCTTTTACTGTCTTAGTTTGATCTTTTATCCATGTTTCATTTAAAAATTCTTCTAAATCATTAACTTTTGTAACTGCCGCTTGAGTAGCTACATCTTTAACATAACTTCTAAAATCTTCGTTCTTAGCAACAAAATCTGTTTCGCTATTTATCTCAACTAAAGCTGCTGCACCATCAGTTATACAAACATCTACAATACCTTCAGCTGCTATACGACCTGCTTTTTTAGCTGCCTTTGATAATCCTTTTTCTCTTAACCATTCTATAGCTTTTTCCATATCTCCTTCATTTTCCATAAGAGCCTTTTTACAATCCATCATACCTGCACTTGTTCTTTCTCTAAGCTCTTTTATCGCATTCGTTGAAATTTCCATACTCAACCATCCTTTCATAATATTTATAATATAATTTTATTCCTCGATATCATCTTTATTTGAACCTTCATCTTCTGTCTCTTCATCTTCATCTTTGCACATCATTTTTCCTTCTATTACAGCATCAGCCATTCTATCTACTATAAGCTTAACTGATCTTATTGCATCGTCATTTCCTGGTATAATATAGTCAACATCATCTGGATCGCAGTTTGTATCAACTATACCAACTATAGGTATATCAAGAATTCTAGCTTCTAATATAGCTGTTCTTTCGTTTTTAGGATCAACTATAAATATCACACTAGGAAGCTTTTTCATTTCTTTTATGCCACCTATATTTCTTTCTAATATTTCCATTTCCTTTTTAAGCTGTATAACTTCTTTTTTAGGAAGTACATCGAATGTACCGTCTTCTTGCATTTTTTCAAGCTCTTTTAACCTTTTAATTCTAGATTTTATAGTTTTAAAATTAGTTAACATACCACCTAACCATCTATTTGTTACGTGATACATCTCTGATTTCTCAGCTGCTTTCTTAATAGCATCTTGTGCTTGTTTTTTAGTCCCTACAAAAAGAACTGTTCCACCTTTTTCTACTGATTTTTTGATAAATGAGAATGCATTATCAATCTTTTTTGATGTTTTTTGTAAATCGATAATATAGATTCCATTTCTTGATGTAAAGATGTATTCAGCCATCTTAGGGTTCCATCTTCTTGTTTGATGTCCAAAATGAACACCTGCTTCTAATAAATGTTTCATTGAAATTACTGGCATATTTTTGCCCTCCTTGGTTTTATAAAAAATTCTTCCATGTTTTTCATCATCCCAGAAAACCGATATACTCGGCACCCTCCTGAAATATCAAAACATGTGTCTAGTATCAACGTACATATTTTACCATAAAATATGATTTGTTGTCAACTATTTTTTGGAAAAAAATCTTGTCCTAGTAAAAATCTAAATACGAATGCTTCGTCCCATCCTTTTCCCAGCCTATAATAGAATCCATATTTACATTTTGTGCCGACATAAATATACTTTTATCTACATCCTTAAAACTTTTTTTAAGATTTTTAATAAGATTCTTTATTTCTTTTCTTTTACTTGAAGTTTTTTCTGCTGCTACTATACATCCGCAATTCATTGCCGTTATTCCACTATTTATCGTATATCTTTTTATATCATCCTCTCTTACATAATAAAGTGGTCTTATAAGCTCAAGTCCTTCAAAGTTTGTTGATTTTAGCTTCGGTCTCATAGTTTTGAAATTTCCAGCATATAAAACGTTCAATAATGTCGTTTCTATAACATCATCAAAATGATGCCCTATAGCTAATTTATTACATCCTAATTCCTTAGCCTTTAAGTATAACGCACCTCTCCTCATTCTTGCACATAAATAGCAGGGATAATCACTCGCAAGTTTTTCTACCACTTCAAAAATCCCTGATTCAAATAGATTTATGGGTATATTCAGATATTCACAGTTGTTAATAATAAGATTTTTATTTGTTTCATTAAATCCAGGATCCATAGCAATAAATTCAATTTCAAACTTAACCTTGCTATATTTCTTTAGTTCTTGAAATAGCTTAGCCATAAGCATACTATCCTTGCCACCAGATATCCCAACTGCTATTTTATCTCCTTCTTCTACCATTTTGAAATCCTTTATTGCCTTAGTAAATCTAGACCACAATTGCTTTCTATACGTCTTTATTAAACTACGCTCTATCTCAGATAAAGGTTTTCTCACTCCGCATAAGTCAATAGTTTCACACACTTCTCCTGCAAGCTTCATTCTAGCATCATCCTTTCGTTCTAATCATACCTTACAAATACTTACCTTCCTTATCTCCCGGTTCTATGTGTATAAGTACATATGTGTTTTTTAATGTCTCTTCTAAATCTTTTTCTATATTTTCACTTATTTCGTGTGATTTTTGTACAGACAACATTTTATCTACTGTCATATGGAATTCTACATATTTCATATTTCCTGATTTTCTTGTACATAAATCGTGATAATCTATTATCTGGTCATTATATTTTCTCATTACTGTGCATATTTTATCCTCCTCTTCATCAGATAATTTGGTATCTATAAGTGGCTTAAACGCCTCCACGCACAATGTGCACGCTTCTTTTATTATAAGAAGTGCTACTGCAATAGCGATTAGTGAGTCTAGAATCGCTAATTTAGTCACCTCTAGTACTATAAGCCCTACCCCAACTCCTACAGAAGTATATACATCTGTTTTTAAGTGCAACGCATCTGCCTCTAGTGCCATAGAATCTTCTTCTTTTGCAACTTTATACAAGTTTTTTGAAACAATAAGATTAGTTATAGCTGATATGAACATTATGGTTATCCCTAACCATGTTTCACCTACTTGACTAGGATTTATCATTTTACCTATAGCTTCTTTTATTATTATAAGTGCCGCGATAAATATTAGAACTCCTTCTATCAGTCCTGAAAAATTTTCTATTTTACCATGTCCATATGGATGCTCCCGATCTGCTGGTTTTGATGACATTCTTACTGAAAAATATGCAATAAATGATGCTACTAAATCAATACTTGAGTGTATTGCCTCACTTATTATACTCACTGATCCACTTATAACCCCCGCGAGAATTTTCAGTGCTATTAACGATGTATTCGATATTATAGACAAAAGTGCAGCATTTGTCTTTTTATTAGAAGTTGTAAGTTTCATAATTAGCCCCTCCAAATATATTTTATCATTTTATAACTATTATATCAAATTATTATATTTTTTCAAGTACATTTAAAAAACTATTAGCAAAAAGCTAACAGTTTATCTTGTTTTATATGCATTCATCATCCAAATATTTTTTTGTAAGAAGCACATGCCATCTGCTATAAGGTTTATCAGACATTCATCATGCGTATCTACCGCTATCTCATCTAAGTTTTGTAGCTCCATAAGCATTTGACTAAAGTCATCTGCTAAAATATTTGCTACTGTTGTTGCATTTATCTCTTCACTTGGTGCTTCCTTTATAGTTCCGACTCTCAAATATGAGTGCATCGAAGCTAACGGATTATATCCATACATCCTTATTTTTTCCGCCACCCTATCAAACATCTCAGCCACTTGTTCATATAATTCCTGAGTTTTCTCATGCATATCAAAAAATCCCATTCCTACTACATTCCAATGAAAATTATGTAGCTTCACATACATTATATTCAAATTTGCCAAACACATATTTAATCCCTCTACAATCATCATCATATTTTCCTTATTTTCCTTATTTTCCATACCACTCATATTCTCGTGCATTTCATTATTCAAAACACCAGCTCCTTATAAAATATTTAGTTTTACCTACGTTTTATTTATATTCGGAGGGTGTGGGGATTATTACAATAAAATGTTCAATTTAAAAATAGTAGAAAAGAAACAATTATACCAACTCCCTTTCTACTATTTCTTTTATAATTCATTTATTAGAAATTATTTTATTCACAAGCCTCCACCCTCACCCCATACTCCTTCATCCACATATTCACCTGTATCAAATATGCCAGTGTCTGTGGCCCAGTCATAAGCTGCCCAAAGAAAGTTTTTCCTCCGTTCATACTTACATTATCAACCATATTTCTAATCTTTTCTTTATTCACAATCTCCAAAATAGGTGAATTAACGTCATCTAGTATCTGTTTCATCCATACTTTCACTATATTAGTATACAGTGGATTATGAGTCTTCGGATATGGGCTTTTCTTTCTCATTCTCACTACCTCAGGTAGTAGCCCTTTCATAGCTTCCCTGAGTAGTCCCTTCTCTTGTCCGTGTAGGTATTTCATCTCCCACGGTATATTCCATAAATACTCTACTATCCTGTGGTCAGCAAACGGCACACGTACCTCTAAGCTGTTATACATACTCATCCTATCTTTTCTATTTAGTAATGTTTGCATGAACCAAAGCCTATTTATATAAAATAGTTTTTTCTTTTCTGCTTCTTTACCGTCTTTCTTAGTTATCTTTGGCATTCTGCCTATAGTTTCCTCATACCTAACTCTTACGTATTCCGTTAATTTTAAATTCTTCAAGTTTGGCGATAGCATCCTTTCTCGTTCTTCTAAGCTCTTTAGCCAAGGGAATATCTCACTATTACCTTCATTTGTAAACCACGGATATCCCCCAAATATTTCATCAGCACATTCACCAGATAGCGAGACCACAGCCTCTTTCCTTATTTCCTTACAAAATAGCAATAATGACGAGTCTATATCAGCCATTCCTGGTAAATCGCCTGCTAGTACAGCCTCCTTTAGTGCTTCAAATAATTCATCCTGTGAAATAATTATTTTAGAGTGCTCAGACCCAATATCATTAACCATAATATCTATATAGTCACTATCCGAATTAGGTTGATACAGATTTGGTTTGAAAAATTTGCTATTATCCGCATAATCTATTGAAAATGTTTTTAACTTTTCCAATCCTTTTTCTTTTATATAATTAGATGCTACCGTAGATATTGCACTTGAATCAAGTCCTCCTGACAAAAATGTACATATAGGCATATCAGATATTAGTTGTCTTTCTATTGCATCTACGACAAGATCCCTTACCTTTGATACCGTTGTATCTAGATCGTCAGTGTGTTCTTTGTTTTCTACTTCCCAATATATTTTCTTGTACAAGCCGCTTTTATTGTATATCATGTACTCACCTGGTAAAACTTCGTTTATGTTTTCAAATATGCCACAACCTGGGCTTCTAGATGGTCCTAGACCAAATATTTCGCAAAGTCCAGTTTCTCCTACTATGGGTTCTATCATATCATGGGCTAGTATTGCTTTTATCTCTGATGCAAATATAAAATTATTCTGTTTTAATGTATAAAAAAGTGGTTTTACTCCCAATCTGTCTCTAGCCATAAATATCTGGTTGTTGTATCCATCAAATATAGCAAATGCATATATTCCATTTAGATAATGAACACAAGCTTCTTTGAATTCTATATAACTTACTAGCAAAACCTCGGTATCAGAGTAACCCTCAAAGCTATATCCTTTATCTAATAATATTTTCCTCAGATCCTCTGTATTATATAGTTCTCCGTTATATATCAATGTATACTCATGCCCGCCTATCCGCTTAATCATTGGCTGCTTGCCCCCCTCGGGATCTACTACAACAAGCCGCCTATGTCCAAACAATACATTTTCTTTTTCATATATTCCACCCGCATCAGGACCTCTCCTTTTTAAGGTTTCAGTCATTTTTTCTATCATATATTTTTTCCCTTTTATATTTTCCTTATAATTTACCCATCCTATAATTCCACACATAACACCAAACCTCCATACTAGATATAGTTCTACATTATAACATAGTATGCGAAAGCATTAAAAAAATGCTAGTACTTACTAGCATTCTTAATCTTTGTTTTTATGTGTATCCTACCTTATTCAGCCTGTTCTAATAAATCATCATCTTCTTCCTCATCGTAAGCATATGTTGTCTTTGACGTAAAGTTAATAATTTTCGGACTCAATTCTGTTCTTGCATCAAGTCTTGTTTCTTTTGTTTCCATAATATCGTGTGTTTGTATTTCAACAGTTTGTCCAGCATATGTAACATTTATAGTATGACTTTCATTTCCAATTTCATCTATAGTGTTAGTCTGAATTTTAATAATATCTTGGTACTTTTCATCTTCTGACATCATACACAACATAGATATTATATTAAATATCTTTTCTTTTAATTCTTCATTTTCGTCCTCATTCATTTTTAATCTTCTTAATATTTGATTCATTTCGATATCAGATGTCACCGCTACTGATTCAAATTGATTTAGCTTTAGTCTTAAGTCAACTAATTGTAATTTCTTTTCTTCTAAATGCATCCTAATAGTTTCTTTTTCGATTTCCGAAGCTTTCAAATCTATTTCTGTGGATGCAAGTTTTATTTTCAATGTCTCTATGTCTATTTCAAGCTCACTTACTTTATCCTTTAAAGCTCTTTTTTCCGCTTTAATTTCTTTATAAGTTTTTCCTGAAACTAAATTCCATGCAGAGGTAACTTTGCCAATTGTATCAGTCCAATAATCTCTTCTACTAATTTCCTTTTTCATTACAAGACCCCCAAAATGTTAATTTTAATTTATTTTATATATCATATTCTTAATTATATACTTTTATATAATTTTGTCAAGATATATATGTTTTTTTGTTATAAAAATGTAATATACCAATTTTTGCTATTTTCAAAAAAATAACACACACTTTGTTCTCTATACTTTGTTCTTTGTTCTTTGTTCTTTGTTCTTTGTCATAATCACTATCCACATAAACTGTGGCAGCTTCAACATTCTCTTAAACCTTGTAGGCTCTTTTAGGAGTCTATATAGCCATTCTAGTCCTAATTTTTGAAATATTACCGGCGCACGTTTTACCTTGCCTGCCATTATGTCGAGAGTTCCTCCATTTCCAATTGCTACCTTTACTTTTAATTTCTGTTTATTTCTATATATAAACTGCTCTTGTTTTGGTGACCCTAAGCCAACCACAAGATAATCAACCTCAAGTCTATTTATTTCATCTATTATTCGTTCTTCTTCTTCCACTTTAAAATATCCATCTCTATATCCAGCTACTTTAAGTCCCGTATATTTTTGCATCATATTTTCAGCTGCTAACTTTGCAGTATCACCTTTAGACCCCAAAAAATACGCCGTATACTTTTTATCCTTTATTCCTTTTAATATATTCTCTGTCAATTCATACCCCGGGACTCTTTCAGATACTGGATTACCTAAAATCCGTGATGCATACACAACCCCTATTCCATCAGGTATTACAAGGTCACCTTCGTTAAGTATCTTTTTAAATTCTTCATCATCTCTTGCATTCATTATAAACTCAGGGTTTGGAGTATATACAGTGTTAAGCTTGTCTGAGTCTAGAAAACCCATCACCCTATTTATTGCTTCATTCATAGTAACTTTATCAATATTAACACCTAAAATATTAACTTTATCCATCAAAACCATCCTCTCATATGCTTTTATTAAACCCTAAATCCATCATTCCTTCCTTTGCATCAAAGAATGTATCTCATCTATACTTACCCCTGTAATCTCAGAAATAACTTCAACTTCAAGATTTTTCTTCATCATATTCTCTACTATTTTCATTTTTTCCTTTTTAAAATTTTCAAGTCCCTCTGCAATCCCTACTTCCATTCCTTCACGCCTTGCTGTTTCTATATTATCTCGTAATACTACTTGTTCATCCATATATTTTTCATAAACCCGCATTTCCTCTACTGTCATTTTTAGTTCGTTTAACTTTATTCTTGCTTTGTTTATATTCTTAGATTTGAAGTCATCTCTTATCTCACTATTTTTTAGCATATATATCCACTCATCTATATCGCTTTCTAACTCGTTTTTATATTTTGTCAAATCTAATATATAGTATTCTGGAAATTTATCGTCTTTGTTGTAGTACCAGCTTACTGCTTCTCTTTCTTTTACTATAAATTCTTGATACTTCTGTGGTTCTATTGTTGTATATGCTTTATATATGTAGTCACTTCCTGACATTATGTTGAAATATACTATACTTATACTTATTACTTTTGCTATGTCTTTATATTTCTGTCCTTTTTCTATGCTTTCTGTTATAACCTTACTTGCACCCCAAATAAGCCTATCCATAAAATCTGTTTCTGATGCGTTTTGTATCTCTATTATTATTTTTCGTTTCTTTGCATCTAGCACTAGAAGATCTACTTTATTAAATTTATGTTCTTCTCTTCCTTTGTTACTCTCACTTTCTATAATATTTACCACACTAACATCTTCTCTAAGAAGGGCTGATAAAAACCCTTCTAGTATATCAAAATTAGCCTTGTTTCTAAGTATGTTTTTAATTGCCCAATCAAACCTTACTACTCTTACTGAATTATTATCCATTAGCATCGCCTGTCCTTTATTTAGTTTTCGTCCCCCTCTCTTTTAGAGAGGGGTTAGGGGTGAGTTCATCAATCTAATTCTACATTGACATAGATAAATCTTTATTTGGTATTGCAGCTATTCCTAGAAGTTCTTTGCCTTCTAAAAATTCAAGTGCGGCTCCTCCTCCTGTTGATATGTGAGTCATTTTATTAGCTAACCCCATTTGGTTTACAGCCGCAGCTGAGTCCCCTCCACATATAATTTTAATAGCTTCAAGATTTGCAACCTTTTCTGCAAGACCAAATGTTCCTTTTGCAAACTGTTCCTTTTCAAAAGCACCAAGCGGTCCATTCCATACTACAGTTTCTACACCCTTTAATGCTTCTTCATATACTTTTACAGATTTCGGTCCTATATCCAATGCCATAGAATCACTCGGTATTTCATTTACATCCACAACTGTTGCTATTGCATCATCACTTAACTCTGTCGCAACAACGACATCTACAGGAAGTATCATTTTTATTCCTCTATCTTTAGCCATTTTTATCAATTCTCTAGCATAGTCTACAATATCATCACTATCTTTCATTGACTTACCTATGTCAAGATTCATTGCTGCTAAAAATGTATTTGCCATTCCTCCGCCAATTATAATTTTATCAACAGTTCCTTTATCAAGTAAATTCTCTATAACTCCTATTTTGTCCTTTACCTTAGCTCCCCCAAGTATTACTGCAAACGGTCTTTTAGGGTTATCTATTGCATCACCTAAATATTTTATTTCTTTTTCTACTAATTTTCCAACTGCACAATGTTTTATAAACTTGGTTACCCCTTCTGTAGAACAGTGTGCTCTATGTGCACTACCAAATGCATCCATTACATATGCACCTTCGTTACCAACAAGACTTGCAAGCTCTTTACTAAAGCCTTCTTCGTTTTTCCCTTCTTCCTTCCTGTATCTTGTGTTTTGAAGAAGCATTATACCTCCATCGTTAAGCTCATTTGCTATTCTCTTTGCATTTGCTCCAACTACATTATCATCATCTGCAAATTTTACTTCGCTTCCTAAAAACTTTGCAAGTTCCTTTGCAATA
This sequence comes from Clostridiales bacterium GWE2_32_10, assembly GCA_001797255.1. Lineage (GTDB taxonomy): Bacteria > Bacillota > Clostridia > Lachnospirales > UBA12420 > UBA12420. Next base: position 9,876 of record MGOW01000104.1, on the reverse strand, counting down.
GGTTCTAGTGAATATTTTTTATCTGGTCCATCTGGTCTGCCAAAATGCGAACAAAGTACAACCCTTGCACCCTCTGCTATAAGTTTTTTAATAGTTGGTAATGCTTCAACAATACGTGTATTATCCGTAATTACCCCTTTTTCCATAGGTACATTAAAATCAACCCTTACTAATACTCTCTTTCCTCTTACATCTAAATCACCAATAGTTACCTTATCCATAATTATTTATTCTCCTTTTTTATTATATTTTCTTTTCTCCAGTGCATTATACCTTCGATGTCTAGTATTAAATAAACTACGTACATTGCAAGTAATGCATAATTATTAGTTAAGATCCCCACTACTCCCCATACTATACAGCCTACAATCCAAAAATAATATGCACTTATCATTTTTCTATTTATTAGTACTTGTCCCAGTATAGATAATATCGTTCCAGACCAACTGATAATGTCAATATACATTTTATCCATGTTGTTATCTCTCCGTTCTATTTACATTCTTCAAATCTTTTTACCATCTTTCCATCTATCTCTACATTTCCCACAAACATATCGTATGGTCTTACCCATAATTTCTTCTCATCACTTAAATCTTGATAAACTACCATCTTCTCAAGTGTTTCTGAATGCTTTACAATATTAAGCACCATATACTCATTTCCTTTATAATGTCTGAATTTTTTACTTACTATATCTTTCATGTATTTCCCCTCCTAATTTATATAGATTTCAAGTTACTGTCAATACAAGAGATTGCTTCGTTCCTCGCAATGACAAAAAACTCCAAGCTCACATCGTAAACTTCGCTGACACATACTGAGTGAGGTCTATTATTCTATTTGAGTATCCCCATTCGTTGTCGTACCAAGCTATAACTTTTATCATGTTGTTGTCTACAACTATGGTAGAAAGTGCGTCTATTATAGCTGACCTTGGGTCTTTTCTGAAATCTATTGATACAAGTGGTTCATCTGTGTATCCTAGTATTTTGTCGTCTGCTGATAATTTTAGAATTTTATTTACTTCTTCTGTTGTAACATTTGTGTTAAGTTCTACCGTTAAATCAACGACTGATACAGTAGGAGTTGGCACTCTCATAGCAATACCTGTTAGCTTTCCTGCTACAGAAGGGATGATTTTACCTACTGCTTCTGCAGCTCCTGTAGTTGTTGGTATGATTGATTCTGCTGCTGCTCTTGCTCTCCTTAAGTCTTTGTGTGGCAAGTCAAGCACTCTTTGGTCGTTTGTATATGAATGGATAGTAGTCATTATGCCTCTCTTAATACCAAATTTGTCATTTAAAACTTTTATAATTGGTGCTAGGCAATTTGTAGTACACGATGCATTATCTATTATATCATCCGCTATAGGATCAAAACTTTCTTCATTGACACCCATAACTATAGTTTTTACATCAGTATCACTTGTAGGTGCTGAGATTATGACTTGTTTTGCACCAGCTAGAATATGAGCTCCTGCCTTATCCTTGCTTGTAAAAAGTCCTGTAGCTTCGATAACAATGTCGATATTAAGATCTTGCCAAGGTAATGATATAGGATTTTTTACTGATAGAACTTTTATTTCCCTGCTGTTTACTATAAGTGCATCTTCTTTTACTATTACTGTTCCCTCAAATTTCCCGAAACAAGTATCATATTTAAGCAAATGTGCAAGTACGTAAGGGCTAGTCAAATCATTAATTGCCACTACTTCAAGTCCTCTCTCCATTGCAATCTTAAAAGCATTTCTACCTATTCTTCCAAACCCGTTTATTGCTATCTTCGCCATGAAAACTCTCCTCTCAAATTAACATAATAAATTTACATCAGCAATTTCATTTTTAAACAACTAATATATTAATATTTTATATTATTACTTATTTTTTTCAAGTGTTATCGTTAAATTTTTCATTAATTTTTCATCTAAGTATTTCAACTTATCAATAATCACCTTATTACCCGGTTGAATCTCTAATACTTTTTCGAAATTTCTTATAGCTTCTCTATAATCGCCTAGATTTTCTTCAAGAAGCATAGCAAGATTCATCCTAGAATATATATTATCTTCACATTTTATTGATTTTTGATAATATTCTCTTGCCTTATTATAATCTTTATAATGTATTTTATAGATATTCGCTAAATTAAAATAGAAAGTAAAATCTTTTTTATCTATTTCTATCGCCTTTTCATAACATTCCTTAGCTTTTTCGTAATCCTCAAATTTGCTTAAATATAGATTTGCCAAATTATTATAAGCTGCTGAGCACTTAGGAGAAATCTCTATCGCTCGCTCATACAGAGCTTTTGCTTTATCCTTATCTCCGGTTTGCGACATAACTATTATAGCCTTATTGTAGTAAGCTCTTTCATCTTCTGAATCCATACTTATAAGCTTATCATAATACTCTTCTGCTTTTTCATAATCGTTAAAAATTTTAGACATTAAAACAGCTAAATTATAGTACGCATCATAATAATTTGGCTTTAATTTTATTGCCTCTTCATAGTATTTTTTAGCCTTTGTATATTCCCCATAATATTCTTCTAATAAATTAGCATACTCAAAATTTTCTTTTGATGTTTTTAATTCAATATCTAATGCCTTATCCATTAAGTCTCTAGCTGTCTTAAACATTTTCTTTCTATATATAGTATTAGCTTTAAGAACTAAGTAGTTTTTGGTCTCTCCATGCTCCTCCTTAAATTTCTCAAGACCTTTAACCCTTAAGTCCAGGTTCTCTATCTCTTTTATATAAAGAAGCTCTTTATACTCGTCTTTTTTGCATTCTTCAAATTTTTCAAATATAACATTATATTTCTCTTTATATAAATTTGCTAAATTTATATAGCTAGTTCTTAAATTCATATCAAGTTCGTCATCGCATACAAATAATACATTTTTCATATTGCTGTTTAAAACTTTATCAAAATCTTTTTCTTGTTTTAACATAGTACTATCTACAAAAACTATAAAATTACAATCTTCAAAGCCCCTTTTAGGAATCTTTATCTTATTTTTATCTAATTCATTCCTTATAATTATTAATCCTATATTTTTAAAATCGTTAACAATTTTATTTATCTTATCTCTACAAGATTTTTTATAAATTATATAATATCTATTTAAATCCATTTTGCATACCCCTTTAAAATTCTAATCTTTCCTTAAAGTATTCTTCAAGATTATCTATGTTTATTCTTTCCTGTAACATGCTATCTCTGTGACGAATCGTTACACAATTATCGTTTTCTGATTCAAAATCATATGTTATACAGAATGGTGTTCCTATTTCATCTTGTCTTCTATACCTTTTCCCTATACTTCCTGTATCGTCATATTCAGTATGATATAGTTCACTCATTTTTTCAAAAACCTTTTGTGTACCTTCAGCTAACTTTTTAGATAGTGGGAATATTGCTATTTTAATTGGTGCAAGGTATGGATGAAGCCTAAGTACTGTTCGGATATCACCATCTTCAACTACTTCTTCATCATATGCATCACATAAGAATGCAAGCGTTACTCTATCTATTCCAATAGCTGGTTCTATACAATATGGTATGTATTTTTCATTAGTTTCCTGATCAAAATAACTCATATCTTCTCCAGAGGTTTCCATATGTGTTTTTAGGTCATAGTCAGTCCTATCTGCAATTCCCCATACTTCATCCCAACCAAATGGATATTTATATTCTATATCCGAAGTAGCTGCACTGTAATGACACAATTCTTCTTTTGACTGATTATAAAATCTCACATTTTCAGCTTTCAAGCCTAAATCTAATAACCACTTCATGCAATAATCTTTCCAATAATTAAACCATAGCAAATCATTACCTGGTTTGCAGAAAAATTCTAGCTCTGCCTGTTCGAACTCACGAGTTCTGAACGTGAAATTTCCTGGAGTTATTTCATTTCTAAACGATTTTCCTATTTGACCAATACCAAAAGGAATCTTTCTTCTTGATGTTCTTTGAACATTTTTAAAATTCACAAATATCCCTTGTGCTGTTTCTGGTCTTAGATACACTGTATTCTTACTATCCTCTGTTACACCTATAAAGGTTTTAAACATAATATTAAATTGTCGTATACCTGTAAAATTACTTTTTCCGCACGATGGACATTTGATTTTATTTTCACTTATAAAATCCTCAAGTTCTTTTTCTGTCCACGCATCGGGATTTTTCTCTGGATTAATATTATTTTCTACTAAGTACTGTTTTACAAGCTTATCAGCTCTAAATCTTTCTTTACATTCCTTACAATCCATAAGAGGATCTGTCGCCTTAGTTACATGCCCAGATGCCTCCCAAACACGTGGATTCATGAGTATCGCTGCATCCATTCCTACATTATATGGATTTTGATGTATAAATTTCTTCCACCATGCTCTCTTCACATTATTTTTAAGCTCCACACCGTGAGGACCATAATCCCAAGTATTCGAAAGCCCTCCATATATTTCGCTTCCCTGATACACAAATCCTCTACTCTTAGCAAGTGCAACTATTTTATCCATAGTAACCTCTACTTTAGTTTTTGCTTGTTCTTCTAATGCTTGATGTAGTTCGTTATTTACCATATGTTTATTCCTCCTTATTGAAATCCTACTTGATTTCTGTTTTCTTTTTCATAATTTGATAATTCTTTTCTTAACTCGCTATACTCACTTTCAGTTATTATTTCTTCATTTTTTAGCCATTCAATTCTATTTAAATTTTCTTCCTTAGAAAAAGTCATATCTATTTTTGCATACTTATTTTTAAAATAAGTATCTCTTTCCTTGATTATATTTTGAATAAACTCATCTACTTCTTTTTTTTGATTTTCACTATATAAAAAATCTATTCCTTTATCATCAGTACACATTAAAAGCTTATAACGTTTAGTCGTTAGTATGGGAATAAAGCAGGATATTATTGAGATGACTATCCATATAAATTCTCCATCATTCCCTATAGTTTCTATTTTTCCTCCAACCAATTTAGTTATAAAAATTATAATTACGCTTAATGCACATATTCCTGCTACACTAAAAAATTCTTTACCACCTACCTTTTGAACCCAAACCTCTTTCGTTATTTCATTATAAGACGTAATCCATTCTAAATAGTTATTTATCTGTTTGCTTTTTATTAATAACCCTTTATCTAATATTTCAAACTCTTTAAAAGTAAATAAGTTTTTTTGTCTTAATTTTTTCATAACTCTCCCCCTATATTTTAAATCCCGTTTGATTTCTATTGTCTTTTTCGAAATTTATTATCTTATTCCTTAACTCATTATATTCACTTTCATTTATTACCTCTTCATTTCTTAACCATTCAATTTTATCTAAATTTTTTTCCTTTGAAAAATCCATATCTATCTTAGAATATCTCTTTTTTAAATATATATCTCTTTTTTCAAATACACTTTTTAAAAATTCATCTAATTCTTCTTGGTTCTTTTTATCATAAAAAAAATATATCGCTTTATTATCAGTATTGGTTATGTACTTAAATTTTGTAATTAATATAGTAGGAGTACAAAAACAAATTATAGATATAGTCAACCATATAAATTCCCCATCCTTTCCTATATTTTCAATTTTGCCGTTAACTAATTTAGGTATACTAAAAAGCAAAGTAAACACTATAAAAAGTATTGCTACAGTATACCACCCTTCGCTATTTTTTGTCCGAACAGCCACGTCTTTTGTTATTTTTTCATAAGGCATGCTGAACTCAACATATTTCCCTATTTCCTTTTCCTTGATTGATAAGCCTTTATCTAATATCTCAACTTCCATAGAAGCAAATAATTTTCTTTGTTTTAGCTTATTCATATGGGTATTCCTCCTCGTATTATTTATCTTCATCCTCACAATTTAGTTTTTCGTAGTTTAATATAGTTTTTTTCAATTCATTATATTCATCTTCACTTATTATTTCTTGATTTTTTAACCATTCTATTTTATATAAATTTTCTTCTTTTGGAAAATCCATATCTATTTTTGTATACTTATCTTTTAAATATTTATCTCTTTCTTTAAATATACTTTGTATAAACTTACCTAATTCTTCTCTATTCTTTTCATTATAAAAGAATACTATAGCATCTCCGTCTGTACACATTAACTGCATAATACTTGTATGCTTTATTGTGAAAATACAAAAACATATCAATGAAATACTTATCCATATAATCTCTGCATTTTTTTCTACACTTCCCCCTGTTAACCTGTCAATAAAAAGTATTAATGCTATTATTACAAAAATTCCACTTGCAATTAACCAGCCTCTACCACCTGTCTTTATAATTTTAATATCTTTTGTTATTTCTATGTATGGTTTTGTAAGCTCATAATATCCGCTTATATCTTTATATTTTAATAACACTCCTTTACTTACTAACTCAAATTCCCTTAAAGTAAACAATTTTCTTTGTTTTAGCGTATTCATATTATTTTCCTCCCTATGCAATATACAACTTCCTAGCTCTATTTGTTTTTAGAAAGGGTTATAGGTGAGTTAAAGCCAATCATTTCAGTAAATATTACCACAAACCAGATATTTTGTCAACTGCAAAAATTTAAATTTTATCATAACAAGTATAAAACAAAACCATATTACCAATAATTATTATTGAATTACAAATTTTTTAAAAGGAGTGATTTTAAAGTGAAGAATAACAAGTCTATTAAATGTTCTGTAGATGAATGTATTTATAATGATGTAGATAACGCTTATTGTACTTTAGATGATATTAATGTAACATATGACGATGATATGGAACTTGATGCTGTATGTGCTAGTTTTGAGCCAAGTGATGATGTAGATGATGATACTGATGACGATATAGACGATGAAAGTAATCCCGATGATTTAGAAAAATAAAAAATCCCCATATGGGGATTTTTTATTTTCTTGCTTCTACTATTAACTTTATTGCAGTTCTTTCTTCTCCATCTATCTCAATAGCTGTAAATGCTGGAATACAGATTAAGTCTATCCCAGTTGGTGCAACATATCCTCTTGCGATGATTATTGCCTTCAATGCTTGATTTATAGCACCTGCACCTACCGCTTGAAGCTCAGCCGTACCTTTTTCACGAACACTATTAGCTAATGCTCCTGCTACAGAATTTGGATTAGATTTTGTTGCTACTTTTAATACTTCCATAAATATTACCTCCTAGCATGTGTGTAATTTATTCTAAAATTATTTTTAGGTTCTAAAAATAATTTTATTGGCTATCTTTTGTAGGTTTTAACTATTTAGCGTATTCTACTGCTCTTGTTTCTCTTATTACGCTAACTTTTATTTGTCCTGGATATTCCATTGAAGATTCTATTTGTTTTGCCACTTCTTTTGATAATACAACCATTGCATCGTCGTCAACTTCTTCTGGAATTACCATTATTCTAACTTCTCTACCAGCTTGAATAGCAAATGATTTTTCTATTCCTTTAAATGAATTCGCAATACTCTCAATCTTTTGCAATCTCTTTATGTATGATTCTAGAGTTTCTCTTCTCGCACCTGGTCTAGAGGCTGATATAGCATCTGCTACTTGTACTAAAACAGAAATTACATATTTTGGTTCCACATCTCCATGATGTGAAGCTAGAGCATTTATTACTATCTCATTTTCCCTGTATTTATTGCATAACTCTAACCCAATTTCAATATGTGTTCCTTCTTTTTCGTAATCAACTGCTTTACCTATATCATGCAGTAAACCCGCACGCTTTGCAAGTGCTACATTTTCTCCTAATTCAGAAGCTAGCAGCCCTGAAAGATGTGCTACCTCTATCGAGTGTTTCAATACATTTTGTCCATAACTCGTCCTGTATTTTAATTTCCCAATGAGCTTTGTGAGTTCTGTGTTCATCGAAGTAATCCCTAGTTCCATAAGTGCTTGTTCACCTGTTTCTTTTATTTCATCCTTTATTTCTTTTTCAACTTTAGCAATAGTTTCTTCTATCCTCGCTGGATGGATTCTTCCGTCAGATATAAGTCTTTCTAGTGTAATTTTAGCAATCTCCCTTCGAACTGGGTCAAACCCAGAAAGAATAACTGCATCTGGTGTATCATCTATTATCAAATCTATACCTGTAAGTGTCTCTATTGCCCGTATGTTTCTTCCTTCTCTACCTATTATTCTACCCTTCATATCATCACTAGGTAACGCTACTACTGATACTGTTGTTTCAGCTACATGATCTACAGCACATTTTTGTATTGCACCTACAATAATTTCTTTAGCCCTTTTATTAGCTTCATCTTTAGCTTTTGTTTCTTGCTCTTTTATAACAATAGCCATCTCATGAATCATATCTTCTTTTACAGTTTCTATTAAATATTCCTTTGCTTGTTCTGTTGTAAAATTAGATACCTTTTCTAATAATTCAACTTCCTTTAGTTTAAGGCTTTGAATTTCATTTTTGATTTCTTCTAATTTTTCTGATTTTTTCTCAAGTGCATCTTCTTTTTTATCTAATGCCAGATATTTTTTATCTAAACTTTCTTCTTTTTGAATAATTCTTTTCTCGGTTGCTTGCAATTCATCCCTTCTAGATTTAATTTCCTTTTCTATCTCTGTTTTCATTTTTATTTTTTCTTCTTTTGCTTCAAGCAATTTTTCTTTTTTTGTTGCCTCTGATTGCGTTATAGCATCATCTATGATTTGTTTTGCTTTTTCTTCTGCACTACCTATTTTATTTTCAGCAATCCTTTTTCTAAGCATTATCCCAGCCATAAACGATACACCGGCAGCAACTACAACTACCAATGATATTACTAATAATTCAATGACTATCACCCCCGTTTTTTCAAAGTACAAAGTTCAAAGTACAAAGTTTAAAAATTAATACTCTATATCATTTATGTTTTCTTTGTTCTTTGTTATTTGTTATTTGTTCTTCTTCTGAACTCACACTAGTATTCAGATTAAAATGTTCCCTAACTGTATTCTCTATCTCTTTACATACGTCTTGGTTATTAACTAGAAATTGCTTCGCATTTTCTCTACCTTGACCTATTCTTGTTTCGCCATAGGAATACCATGCTCCACTTTTATTTACCAGATTTAATTTTGCTGCTAAATCTAGTATATCCCCTTCCTTCGATATACCTGTCCCATACATTATATCAAACTCAGCCACCTTAAATGGGGGAGCTACTTTGTTTTTTACAACTTTTACCTTTGTTCTATTTCCTATCACTTCTTCACCTTGCTTTAAGGTTTCAGACTTTCTTACATCAAGTCTAACTGAAGAATAAAATTTAAGTGCTCTACCACCTGTTGTAGTTTCAGGACTTCCAAACATTACCCCTACTTTTTCACGCAACTGATTTATAAATACAACAGCCGTTTTAGATTTATTAACTATTGCAGTTAACTTCCTTAGAGCTTGGGACATCAATCTTGCTTGCAACCCTATATGAGAATCTCCCATCTCCCCTTCTATTTCTGCTTTTGGTACAAGTGCTGCAACCGAGTCAACAACTACTATGTCAACTGCACCCGAACGTACCATTATTTCTACAATTTCAAGGGCTTGTTCACCATTATCTGGCTGCGAAATATAAAGAGCGTCTATATCCACTCCTAGTTTTTTTGCATACGTAGGATCAAGAGCATGCTCGGCATCAATAAATGCAGCAATCCCACCTGTTTTTTGTACCTCAGCTATCATATGCAAAGTAACTGTTGTTTTACCAGAAGATTCTGGTCCAAATATTTCTATTATTCTTCCTTTAGGTACACCACCAATACCTAATGCAATATCGAGACTTATAGACCCTGTTGGTGTTACAGCTATATTATGCTCCATTGAGTCTCCTAGTTTCATTATTGCACCTTTTCCAAACTCTTTTTG
>MGOW01000103.1:19425-21140 GCA_001797255.1 Clostridiales bacterium GWE2_32_10 | reverse complement strand
TCTACTTTACGCATATACGATATAAATTAAACATCAGGAATACTATTACATTTACGTTAACTAAATGACATTGGTTCAGAGATCATAAAGCTATATAAGTCCCTATCCTGTCATCGCGAGGAGGGCGTTTTTCCCGATGTGACGATCTGTCTTTAAAACTAAAAAATAGATTGCCACGCCATAAAACAGGCTCGCAATGACAGGGCTAGGTTTGAATAGTTACTTCAAAATAATTTAAGTTCTGTAATACTTATATATAATTATATTCATTCATGCTTTTAAATAACCTAATTCATTTTAATAATTCTCACATTTCAATTCAAAGTAAGCTTTAGAATGCTTGCATACTGGACATATATTAGGTACTTCTTCTCCGTTATGAATATGTCCACAGTTTCGGCATTTCCAAAGTACTTCAGCATCTTTTTTAAATACTTTTCCCTCTTTTAAATTTTTCAAAAGTTCTTTATATCTATTTTCATGCTCTTTTTCTATAGCTGCTATACCCTCAAATGTTTTAGCTATTTCTTCAAAACCTTCTTCTCGTGCAGTCTTAGCAAATTCTACATACATGCTTGTCCACTCATAATTTTCACCTTTGGCAGCTTCCTCAAGATTTTTTTCGGTATTATCAATACCACCTAAATACTTAAATTCAAGCCTTGCATGTTCCATTTCATTATCCGCTGTTTCTAAAAACATAGCCGCTATTTGTTCAAATCCTTCTTTTTTTGCAACATTTGCAAAATATGTATACTTATTTCTTGCCTGTGACTCCCCAGCAAAAGCAGCCTTTAAATTTTGTTCTGTTTTAGTCCCTTTTAAATCCATCAAAATCCCCCCTGAAAATTTTATTCTCCAACACGTGATGTGTTATTATTTATTGTATCATATGTAGTAAAATTAGGCAATTACTTTTTTAAGTTTTACAGGATAAACTTATAAAAAAAGACTTGATTCCTCAAGTCCTTAAAACTCCTTCCACAGTTTCCAAAATTTTATCCCAATCCGCTATCATGCTGTGTGGCTTGCTCTTCGGGTCATCTTGCCCGAAGGGTACAAATGTTATCCCCTTAGTATTTTGTAGCTTAAATATATTACTCATATTTAGTGCCAATGCATCATTCGTGGCTATTGCAAGTACCACAGGCTTATCGTTTCGCCTCATCGTTTTTACCGCACCTAATACTGATGTATCGGTTATTCCATTAGCTAGTTTGGCTAGAGTGTTCCCTGTACAAGGAGCTACAATAATTATATCTATCATGTTCTTAGGTCCTAGTGGTTCTACATCTACTGATGTTTTTAGTACCTTTTCCCCTGTTATATTCTCTATTTCTGCTACAAAATCCTCTGCCTTTCCAAACCTTGTATCATATGTATATGAGTTTTGACTCATTATTGGTATTACTTTGGCACCTGCCTCTACAAGCTTTGCTATATAAGGTATTACCACCTTAAAGTTACAATAAGAGGCTGTAAGTGCAAAGCCTATCTTCACTCCATTTAATACATCACTCATATATAATTCCCCCTCGATATAAATAACAAAGTACAGATAACAAATTACAAATTACAAATTACAAATTGCTAATTATTTTATATATAATCTCTGCGGATGTTTTTGGAGCAACCTTGCCGGGTATCCCTAGGGAAAGTATTGCTTTTAATCCTAGGTTTTCGGCTGTTTCAAAATCCACTCCGCCTGGTGCAGA
>MGOW01000103.1:0-19358 GCA_001797255.1 Clostridiales bacterium GWE2_32_10 | reverse complement strand
GGTATCGTATTAAAAATAAAATCAAATTCATCTATTACGGCGTCCATTTGTTTTAATTCAAGTGGTTCATATCCATATGCTTCTATAAATGCCAGATCTTCTTTTTTTCTTGCTGCAACTGATAATTTTACTTCCATACCTTTCAGTTTATTGGCTAATATTTTACCACACCTTCCAAATCCAAGTACAAGAGCCTTGCTACTGTGTAAATTTATCTCACTGTTTCCTATTGCATCACATATTGCTCCTTCTGCTGTAGCGATTGCGTTAAGTATTGCAAATTCATTAAACTCATTTAGGTCTATAATATTTATTTTATACTCATTTGCTATTTTTTTCACATTTTCAGAGAAATTTGAGCTTATAAGCGTTTGACTGGAATCCATAGCCATAAATAACTCTTCTATGTATATATCTTTGTTATACAAGTTTGATTTTATTGTTGTATTATTTGTACTAAACGGTATTGGTCCTATTATTATATGAGCACCTCCTATTGCATCTAATATATTATCATACCTATTTATCCCTGCATCAAGCTTTACACTATTTACCCCAAAAACTCTTACTTCCTTCACTTTATCAAATAATAAATTAGCAAGATATATTTGCCTCATATCCCCACCAATTATAGAAATAATATTTTTTTGCATAATATTCCCCCTCACATCAATGCACAGTTCACAGTTTCTTGTCATAACTATTATATAGTATTTCAAACATATCTTTTTTGCTACATAAAAACAAGCCAAATTTTTGGCTTGCTGATTTTTAGCTACTATAATCCTCTAACATCCTTATGAGTTCATCCTCTCCGTATACTTCTATACCTTTTTTGATCCGCTCCTGTTCATCTTTTGGTAGTGCACTTATAGGAGTGTCGGTTATTTCCTTTAGAGATATTCCATTTACAGGCTTTTCATAGTATACTGCTATATATCCATCCTTCTCACCAATCCTGTAATATAATGGGCTTTTTTCTTTCAAAGTTTTTTCCATAACTACTTGCTTACTTGAAAAATTTTTTATTTCCCAATCACTATACTTCTCTACCAATTCTTCCTTATCTAAATTTATCATATAATAAGGTGCCTGCTCTTTTTCTTCAACACTCTTATCATCTAACTCATAATAATATTTATAAATAATCTCTGTATTTGGAGTTATCTTTTCTTCACTACTCGAAACAGGTGCAGCTTTTGGTGGAGTATTTATTTTATGTTTATTATCATTTTCTAATGAATATTTTGAGGCACTCATGTTATTTCTTTCCGTCTTATTATTTGCTATATAAAAATAAGCGACTAATCCTACTACAATCAATATAACCAAAACATAAATTCTATTTTTATATAAATGCATACACATCATCCCCTTCATTAAAATATTCTATTATCTTTATTATTGGTAAAAATAAAAATAATATACAAAAAAAGACTGTTAAATTTAACAGTCTTTTTTACAAACTCTATATATTTGATATTACTATCTCTTATTCTAGTTTGTTGAATTAAGCAATTCTAACGTTAGCAGCTTGCATTCCCTTAGGACCATTTGTTAATTCAAATGTTACTCTTTGTCCTTCTTCTAAAGTCTTAAATCCTTCAGTTTGGATTGCTGTGTAATGTATGAAAACATCATTTCCATCATCAGTAGCTAAAAATCCATAACCTTTTTGTGCATCAAACCATTTTACTATTCCTGTGCTCATCGTTAATTCCTCCAAAAAATAAAATTTAAATATTTTAATTAAAATATCTACGCTTCTATAATATCATATATTTCCCAAATCGTCAAGGATTATTTGAAAATTTTTAAAATTTTTGTAAATTTTTTGTTAATTTGTTATATATACGCTACTATTTATACCTTTTTACTTCAAACCTAAATATTTCATATTCTTCTCCATTCATTATTCCAGCCTTGCTAAGTGCAATTTCTATTTGTTCACCAATCGTGTTTACCCCTTCTAAATTTGGTAAAAGTAAGCCTTGCTTGTTCTGACACTTTACAATAATCCCATATTTTACAGGATCTAGTATTTCTCTTGTTGTTAGTTCTGGTTCAGTTAGAATATCCACTGAAAAATCAATTTCTTTTAATTCACTTTCTCTTATTGGCATAAATCTAGGATCCAAGATTCCAGCACTAACAGCATTCTGTATTATTTCATTTGCAATACTTTTTGTTTCGGGAAATATCGTACCTATACATCCTCTAAGTTTACCATATTTTTTAATCGAAACAAAAACCCCTCTTTTATTTGTCAGCATGTCATCAGTTACATAATCCGGAATATCAATATATTTACCTGTATTTAAATATTCAGATAAACTTTGTTGTGCTAGTCTAATATATGGACTTGAATTTTTTTGCTTTTCTTGATATGTTTTTTCAAGTGTTTCATATATTTTATCCGATATATCTACTTTCTTATTATTCATATCAAACTTCATCACTCCATATCCAACTCCAAATGGACCTTCATATGATAAAAGTTTTCCCTTTATATCATAACCGTTCATAACACCTAACATTATATAGCATGACCTCAAACCACATTCATATGCATTTCGAACTAATAAATTGTCCATGTTAAATATTCCAACAACGTCACCTTGTTCTAATAGACCAATTAACTGCTTATCAAACTTTTCGCCATCTTCACAATAATCGTATGGACCTTCATTGCTTAAACAGTGTGACAGGTCTCCGCTAGCTATCAAAATAGCATTATTATTAGATTCTTCAAGTGATTTTTTTATAATCATACCAAACTTATATAAATCGATTTTTGATATCATACCATACGTTATGTGTACTAATTTATAATTCTTATGCTTTTTATTTATAAAATAAAGTGGAACCATGCTCCCATGATCTAATTCAGTAAATGCTCCATAAACCTTTGCTGATGTTTTATTTATTTTTATCACTGGTATTTTATTTTGCATTGCAAGACTGGCGATCTTTTCTGTTAAGTTTTTTTCTATTGTACATTCCATACCTATATATTCATTCCCAAACTGTTCAAAGTTCCCATATACAACATCATTTGCAGAAATAGCTATAGCATCTTCAAAAACTGGACCATGTGGAGTTATCATTATTATAGTATCAGGTGCAATCCTCGCTATATCTGATGCAACCTCATAACAGGCATTGAAAGTACTCTTTATATTCTTTATTTGAGAATCCCCTATCTCAGGTAATAATATAGGTGCATGTGGCATCAAATAACAACTCATTAATTTCCCCATAAACTCACTCCTTCAGTGAATAATGTATTTTTATTTTTATTATAACACATATATTTAAAGCATACAAGAATTTTATATACAATAATTACTAACATTCGAAAATATATTTTGTACATACTAATATTATTAAAATAATTTAAAGGAGGCATTATGAACAGAGAAAACAGAAAAAACGCCAATAGATTAAATCAACTTGAAAATATAGTTGAAAATTACACAAGAACTGAAAGACATTTAGAGCAGCATAGTGATATTGCAAGCAAAGAGCAACTAGAACATGCGCAAAAAATCCAAGGCTTTCGTGAACAAGAAATTAGAAATATTGAAAGTAACATTATTCATGGTGAAGCTGCAAATAATACTAATGAGTTAGATAACATCAACAAAAACTTCTCATATACTAAAAATTATTTAATGGAAAATGCTAAAGAAATGGATGATTTTACGCTTGAAAAAACTATAGAAAAGCAACAAAATAGAAATAAGCAGCGAGAAAATTTAGAAAGAAAAAATGAGCAATAAATTTAATTGCCCATTTTTTCTTTTAAGTTTAACGATGCTTCATATACCCTATTTTTCGGAATATTATATTCTTCTGCAACCTTTTTTATTGCCTCTTTCATAGTACAGTCATCTTTTATTATTTTATCAATTAGCATTGCTTCTGTTGAAAATTCTTTGCCAGATAATTCTTCAGAAATATTTTCTGTATTTTCTAACACCACAACATATTCACCTTTTTCAATATTTTCATCACCTTTTATTTTTTCTAAAACTTCAATGGTATTACCTCGTATTACCCTCTCATGAAGCTTAGTTAAGTCAGAGCATATGCATATGTTTGAGTCTGGGAATACCTCCGCTAATTTTTCTACCAGCTTTACTAATCTTTTTGGAGATTCATATATAACCGAAACCTTTATGTTTGAATTTTTTATTTCATTTATTGTCTCTCTTATTTTTTTATTAGCTCTTTCTAAAAAGCCATAAAAAGCAAAGCTATCAAGCTGAAATCCTGATATAGATAACGCAGTAACTATAGCTGACGGGCCTGGAATACCTATAACCTCTACACCATTTTCATGAGCACATCTCACAATCTCATACCCTGGATCCGATATACACGGAGTTCCGGCATCAGATACAAGACAGACTTCTAAATCTTCGTTTTTTATCCTGTCTACTATCTGCTCTGCCTTAAATCTTTCATTAAATTTATGGTATGCTTCCATCTTTTTCTTTATATTAAAATAATTGAGTAGCTTAATTGTATGCCGAGTATCCTCAGCAAGTATTAAATCTACTTCTTTTAACGTTGTTAATGCTCTTTGCGATATATCGCCTAGATTTCCTATTGGTGTTGCTACTATGTATAATTTTGACATGGCATGACTCCTAACTGAATAATTTTTTTATTTTAATTCTCTTCCACCCCATTCTACGACAGTGTAACCTTTTCTTTGTATTTTTTGCAATCTTTGTTCAGGTATCTCTATCTTTGAATCTAAAGCTTTAAAATCCATTGCTATTCTTATTAATGTGTCTGGTTTCGGTGTTATTTCAAGTGGAACTTGCTTGTTTAACTCATTATTTAATCTAAATTTTATTAAATTGTATTTATTTTCTTCCAATATCGGTAACCAATATATTATAAATTCATTCGTTTCTCGTTCTGTTAATCCTAATATTTTAAGCTTTTTCTCTAGAAATTTGGCTGCATCTTCTCCTTCTACAACAAACCCCTCATTTATTTCCTTATTTGAATTATCTAATCCCTCCCAGTACAGACAATAATACTCTCTATTATCCTTATCAACTAGCTTACCATCTGGGCTTGCTATAACTTCCCATCCATCGTTTTCATTGTATTTTGGATATGTATGAGTAAGCTTAGTACTATCTGCAAACTTTATATTTATTTTCTGTGTATTTTCTGGATATAAATATATAACTGGTTTTTTAAGTGTAATATCACTAGGCACTTGTTCTTTAGGTCTATGATACTCTGCGTTTACACATTCAAAATTAAAATCTATTATTCCTATTTCTTTATACTTTTCATTGTTATTCTCAATCAATTCAGGTAAACATAATATTTCACCTGTCATAATATTTATACTATACCCAACCCCTATTCTTTCACTTTTAGGAATAGCATTATTCTTTTCATCATATGTTAAATACTCTTTGTCTACTGTATACGCCGGTATCGCATATTGTTCACCATCTATATTTACTACATAAAACTTAATATGTTCTTGATCTATTGCATTAACAAATCTTTCTACTTCAAAGGATTTTGACCACTCTACCTCGTTATGTTCTCTCCTGTAAGTATTTATACTATCAAAATTCCAATACTCATATCCACCTTTTTTAGTTACAACTATGTTTTTCAGCTCTAGAAACACTTTATCTCCAATGTTTATATTCTCTATTTTATACTTGAAAGGAATTCTTTGTTGTATTTCAAAATATTTACTGAATTTCTCATCTAAATCCACATAAACATTCTTCTCATCCTTATCTACAACTGTTGCTTCAAATGGTATAGATGGAATTTTTATAGGATATATACTATCTACATAAGTAACTTTTTCTTTAGACTTTATAAAATTTATTCCTTCACTCTGTTCTACTACTGTTTCACTGCATCCATTAAAACTTATACCCGCAAACATAAATATTAACAATAATATTAACTTCTTATAACTTTGAAATCTTCTCATAAATATCTCCTCCATCTTTTTATAATTTTATAGTATTTATGTAACTATTCAGAACTACCCCATTAGAATGTCATTGCGAGCATCTTTTTGCGAAGCAATCTCGTTGTTATATTTTTAGAAATTCTATATAAACTCAGGCTTAAAGAGAGATTGCTTCGTACCTCGCAATGACAGATTATAGGTTTAATTCCTAGGGGGTTCTGAATAGTTACGTATTTATTATATATTCTTCTCACAATACCCACCTAAATAACACTCCTCACACTTAGGTTTTTGACCTTTGCATATCGTTCTCCCCAATGCCATGACTTGTCCGTTATATCGGCTCCAATTTTCCTTTGGAAGTACCTTCATCAAGTCGAATTCAATCTTAGTCGGGTCTTTTTGGTTCGTAAATCCTAGCCTATAGCTTATTCGTTTTACATGTGTGTCAACTACTATGCTGGGTTGGTTAAATACATGTGTTAGCATTACATTGGCTGTCTTTCTCCCCACACCTGTAAGCTTTGTTAGAGTCTCAATATTATTTGGCATCTTTTTATCATACTCGTTTATAATCTGAGTGCATGCTTTTTTGATGCTTTGTGCTTTGTTTTTATAGAAGCCTGTTTGAAATATGTCCTGCTCAAGCTCACTTATATCAGCATTTGCAAACTTTTCGATACTATCATACTTTACAAAAAGCTTAGCTGTTACCTGATTTACCCGCTCATCTGTACACTGTGCCGCAAGTATTGTAGCCACTAAAAGTTCGTAATCTTTCGTGTAATTTAGGTAGCATATAGCTTCACTTCCATACTGCTCATCAAGCAGACCTAATATTTTTATAATCTTTTCTTCCATAATCTTGTATACCACCTTTCTAAATTGTCTCAACAGTGTTGGGACAATTTAATTTTACCACTATTCTTTGTTTTTTTCAAGTAAAAACATTTAATTATTTTGCATATATTTTTATTTTTAACAAATAATACAAATGTAAATTAAATTTAAGGAGGTTTTATCTTATGACATCTAAAGAATTAGATTTTTTAAAGGATACGTTAAGTCAAGAACAACAAGCTATCAAGAAATGCCAAACTTATGCCGAGCACTCAAATGACCAAACTCTCAAAACTTTATTCACACAAGCTGCCCAAAGGCACGAAACACATTATAAAAAAATACTAACTCAATTAAATGCATAAAATCTTGATTCCGAAAGTCGGATACTAAAAAATTTTTAAAGGGGATGAATTGATATGGCAAATACAAATACGAATGCAAATGTAAATGTAAGTGGAACTTCGAGTGCTACTAATACTAGCTCTGATAAAATGGGCGAAAGAGAATTAATTACAGATATGTTAGGTTCTGAAAAATTATTATGCAATACTTATAGTACAGCTATCATAGAGGCTGCTACTCCACAAGTGAGGGAAAGCTTCAAATCAGTATTACTAGATGAGTTTGATGTTCAAAATACGATTTTTATGGCAATGAATGAAAAAGGGTGGTATCCAGTTGATGCTGCTCAGCAAAACAAGGTACAACAAGTGAAGGAACAGTATCCATCTTCTGTGTTGAATGCATAAATAGAAAAAGCGAGGTAACTCGCTTTTTTTATTTATGCATTCAACACAATATCTGGTTCTTCTCCATCTAAAAACAATTTAAACTCTTCCATCGAAGAAGAATTCCCCTTTGCATCTACAAACAATTTACTTACTTCTACTGAAGTAGCATTTCCGTAATTAATTTCAGTTGCTGGATAAAAATCATAAAATAAACAATAGTCACCTCTATTATTTTCAATAAAAGTTTTTGGTGGTGTTCGTAGTCCATCTGAACTTATCCTTATAGGGTTTTGATAGTTTAAACTCTTCATTGCTAAGCTATTCATAAATTCTTCAGTAATCATAATTTCACTTCCATCTTCGAATTGTAAAATTACTACATCAAATGCACCCCCAAGTTCTTTACAGTTATAATATCTAGCCTCTACTGATCCAGCTACTTCTAATGTTGATTTAGCAATTACGTCTCCCATCTGGTGCCTTATCTCACATTCTGTTTTAATTTCCCCATCTTCAAAATATCGAAGATTACTTACACAAAATTCTCTTCCATCTGACCCTTTATCAAAAAGTTTTTCTTTCTTTTTTAGTCCAAACATAATTATTCCTCCTAATTTAATTGTTACAGTTCAGACCTCAATGTCATTGCGAGCCTGTTTTTTTGGCGTGGCAATCTCGTTTTGGTTTTTATAAAGTAACCTTTTTAATGATAAAAAAGAGAGATTGCTTCGTACCTCGCAATGACAAACCTTGTGTTTTCAATATCTTATGACCCTTGAACTGTAATATTTAATTTTATACATTTATACAATATTTTACCATAATATATTGTATATGTCAATTTAAAACCAAAAAATATCAGTTATTGTCTGATATTTTTTCACTTTACATATCCTTCTATATACTTAATATACTCCGAAAAATACTCTACCATAATCGGTATAGAATTATATATTTGCTCATCATCTACCGTTTCATATTGATGAACAAGCCTATTTCTAAGTCCTGTACATGGGGCTATGCCTACTTTTTATTCCTAAACTTAAGCACAATCTCATTATCCTTCAAATCAACAGTCACCGTAGCCTCATCTTTTATCTCACCCTCTAGCATAATCTCTGCTAGTTTGTCTTCGATTTTGGTTTGGATCGTTCGCTTTAGTGGTCTTGCTCCGTATTGCTGGTCGAAGCCTGATTTTGATATGTGTTCTATGGCTTCGTCTGTGATTTTTATATTTAGGTTTACGTTTTTCTTTATTCTTGTTTTTAGCTGGTTGAATAGTATCTGAACAATCTCCCTTATATTTTGGTCGGTTAGTGAGTGGAATACTATTGCTTCATCAATACGATTTAGAAACTCTGGTTTGAATACTTTCTTCACTTCATCCATAACCATCTTTTTCATATTATCATAATCTTTCTTTTCATCCTTCTCGTAAACAAACCCCATCTTTTTCGGTGATATTATGTTTGAAGCACCTATGTTTGAAGTCATTATTATCACCGAATTTTTAAAATCAACCTTTCTACCTTGTGAGTCTGTTATATGCCCGTCATCTAGTATTTGTAGTAATATATTGAATACATCGGGATGGGCTTTTTCTATTTCATCCAGTAGTATAACAGCATATGGCTTTTTCCGTATTTTTTCAGTTACTTGCCCACCTTCATCATGCCCAACATATCCTGGTGGCGAGCCTATTAGTTTAGATACACTGTGTTTTTCCATGTATTCAGACATATCTATTCTTACCATCGCATTTTCATCACCAAAAATAACCTCCGCAAGTGCCTTTGATAGCTCTGTTTTACCTACTCCTGTAGGTCCAAGAAATAAGAATGACCCAACCGGTCTTTTAGGATCTTTAAGCCCTACTCGTCCTCTTCTTATTGCTTTAGAGACAGCATTTACCCCTTCTTCTTGTCCTACTACTCTTTCATGAAGAAGCTTTTCCATGCTCATGAGCCTGTTACTTTCTTCTCTTTCTAGCTTTCTTACTGGTATTCCCGTCCAACTAGAGATTATATCAGCAATTTCATTTTCTGTAACTATCTGTGTAGTTTTGGTATTTTCAATTTTCCATTCATCATTTAGTTTCTGTAATCTTCGTTTTAATTTATTTTGCTTTTCCTTTACTTCTCCTGCTTTTTCATATTGCTCTGTTTTTATCGCTGATTCTTTTTCTTTATCTAGGTCTTTAATTTTTTGCTCCATATCTTTTATTTCTTCTGGTGGTGTAAAGGTTTTAAGCCTTACCTTTGAAGATGCCTCATCTATTACATCTATCGCCTTATCAGGCAAAAATCTGTCTGTTATATACCTACTAGACAGCCTTACAGCTGAAAGTATTGCCTCATCTGTTATTTGTACCTCATGGTGAGCCTCATATTTATCCCTAAGTCCTTTTAGTATAGCAATAGTATCCTCTTCATTTGGCTCATCAACCTTTACTGGTTGAAATCTTCTCTCTAGTGCCGAATCCTTTTCAATATGCTTTCTATACTCATCATAAGTCGTAGCACCGATTACTTGCATTTCTCCACGTGCTAGGGATGGCTTAAGTATATTAGCCGCATCAAGCGACCCCTCTGCAGCACCAGCACCTATTATAGTGTGTATTTCATCTATAAATAAGATTACATTACCAGCCTGCCTTACTTCTTCTATGCATTTTTTTATCCTTCCTTCAAACTCTCCTCTGTATTTAGAACCAGCTACCACCCCTGAAATATCTATTGTTACAACCCTTTTGTTTTTTAATATTTCAGGTATATCACCTTTTACTATTTGCTGTGCTAGTCCCTCTATCACGGCAGTTTTACCGACACCAGGTTCACCAATAAGACAAGGATTATTTTTAGTTCTTCTACTAAGTATTTGAATTACTCTTTCTATCTCTTTCTCCCTTCCTATTACAGGGTCTAGCTTTTGGTCTATAGCTTGAGCAGTCAAATCTCTGCTATATTTATCAAGTGTGGGCGTTGAACGTTGTCTATTACCTACAACTTTATTTCCTCCCATCATACCTTCCTCAGAATCCATTCCACCATTTAGCATATTTATTATTTCATCGTATAGCTTTTGCATATTTACTTCTAAAGTAGCAAGTATTTTAACTGCAACACAATTAACTTCTTCTAATAATGCCAAAAGAATGTGCTCAGTCCCAATATAACCTGTACCCATGTTTAAAGCTTGTTTCAAGCTCATTTCTAGTATTTTTTTAGTTCTAGGTGTAAATTCTTGCATCTTTACCTTATCTGCTTCTCCTAAACCTATTAACTCCTCTATTTTTTTAATAACATCATTTTCATTAACTCCATAGCTCTCTAGTGACTTTGCTGCAACACCTTCTTTTTGCCTAACAAGCCCTAAAAGAATATGCTCAGTCCCAACATAACTATGCCCTAGCTCTAGTGCACTCTCCTGCGAAAGCTTTATTGCTTCCTGTGCACTTTCTGTAAATTTGCCAAACATTTATTCACCCCCGAAGTTCTTTTTGTATCATATTAGCTCTATATTCATCTCTCTCTGTTATTTGTAGTTTTCTTCCTACCGATTTCTCTATGTTTGCTTTTTGAATTTTAGTCATCAAACTAAAAATATCTATATTATTTATAAATGTTTTTTCAATAATCTCCATATCTACTCCAAGTTTAAGATATGAAAGCAGTAGCATAGCCTCTTTGACACTTATCAATTTGGCATTAGTTAGAGTGCCATAGGCCCTATAAATCTCATCAGTTAACTTTAGTTTTTGCTCATTATATATTTTATTTCTCAGTTTAATCTCTTGATTGATTATTTGTGCAACAACATCATTTAATCTTTCTATTATTTCAGTTTCACTTTGTCCAAGAGTTACTTGATTTGACACTTGATACATACTCCCTTTTGCCTCTGTTCCCTCTCCATGCATTCCCCTAACAGTCACTCCTAGCTTTCCGAGGAATGTTACAGCATTTTTTATCTGATTGGTAACCTCAAGTGTAGGTAAATGTATCATATATGATGCTCTCATAGCTGTACCCACGTTAGTTGGACATGCTGTTAGATACCCATATTCTTTATTATATGCATATTCTAATTTTTTTTCAATCTTGTCGTCTATATTTGTTGCATACTTAAAGGCATTTTCCATATTATTGCCTCTAACAATTGATTGAATCCTTATGTGATCCTCTTCATTTATCATAATACTGCTAGTATCGTTTTTATCCACAAATACAGCTCTATCAATCTCACTTTTCAACATTTCTACACTTATAACATGATTTTCAACCAATACAAGATTATCAATATTAGGATTACTTTTTATGTCTATATAATTATATTCTTTTTTGGCAAAAATAATTTGCATTTGTTTTAAAATTTGCTGTGCATCTTCATTTTTTAATCTATTAGGAAAAGGGTATTTTGAAATATTTCGGGCTAGTCTAACTCGGCTCGATACAATTATAGCATCATTCATGGTTTTCTCCTTTTTGCATTTGTTTTATTCTATCCCTAAGCTCAGCTGCCATCTCAAATTCTTCTTTTAAAATAGCTTTTCTTAATTCATTTTTAAGAACACTTATATCCTCTTCTTGTAATATCTTTTTACCCAATTTAACTGGTACTTTTCCATTATGTTTAGTATGCCCATGAAGCTTCTTAAATACTATAGGAAGCTTTTTTTCAAAAGTAGTGTAACATTCCATACAACCAAATTTTCCACTCTTTTTAAAATCTTCATAAGTCATACCACATTTATCACACCTTATAATTTTTGTTTTTATATTCTCTTTTTCTTCTTCTATTATTTCCTTAACAGCTAAATCCATAATCCCTACTAAAAAATCTTGAAACGAGACAGGTATATGTATCTCGTTTTCTTTCGTTTCTTTAGCACATTGATCACACAAATGTATTTCCGTAGACTTACCATTTAGTGTTTTTTTTATATGAATTACTGCCTCATTTTCATTACATCGATCACATAACACGCTTAGCACCTCCAAACTGGATGTCAGAAATCAGAGTACTCCTTTTCTGATTCTTAACTACAGCTTTTTTCCACAGCTTTTACATACATCTTCATTCGGTTCATTTCCTGTATTACATTCTGGACAAAATTTGAATACACCTATATTTTCACTACTTTCTGGATGCTTTATAAATTCTGGTATATCCTTTGTACATTTCACTGGTGTGTCTTTCATCTGATCCTCAGAGTTTATTATTTCTATTTGCTTTTCAAGATTTTTTATATAATCTTTTTTCATATTTATTTGTTTACAAATAGCATCCAAATCTCCAAAGTCCTCGCTACCGTTATTCTTTACTGTATAAATCTTAACACCCAAATCTTTGTATATTTTTTCTATTTCATTTTTAACTCTTCCAATCTCAAACTCTAACTTTTTTATACTTACAAATTTATTAACCTTATCTCCCACTACTACTACCGTATTTCCTATATTGGTTTTTAAATTCTCAAAAAATTGTTTCTTATCCATATTAAAATCTCCCCTTTTATATTATACTAAACAGATTTATAAAATTTACAACTATGTAAATTTTAACATATATTTTTTTTAAAGTCAACTGTTTTTGTTATTCAAATTGGATAAACTTCTTTTGTATTCTCCCAAATATTTGTTTATCTCAAACAGTAATTTTTTTATATCATCAATACTTTGATTATATGAGCTATCTATATGCCATACTTTTCCATAACTTTCTTTCTGTATCGTTACCTCAATCTTTTTAAGTTTTTCGTTTGAATCATATTGTGACTTTAGTCTATTATTTATTTGTTCTTCTGTATATTCCCTTTCTTCTAATCGCTTTCTTTGAGTCTCTTTATCTACACTAACATATATTATGTTGTTATTGCACAAGTAAGTCATATCTGTTTCTGCAATTAATGCTGAATTTATAAGAATTATCCCTTTTTTATTATATAATTCTCTTCTTAGCCTAACTATAACAGGAGTATACATTATGTCATTTAACTTGTTTAATTTCTCTATATCACTAAATACTATTTTACCTAAAACTTTCCTATTTATAGTACCGTCACTATTTTTAACTTCATCTCCAAAATAATGTATTATTTCTTCTTGTATCTTTCTATACTTTTCTTCTCTTAGTTCACCTAATATTTTATGTCCTATATAGTCTAATTCTATATTATGAAATTCTATTCTGCATTCTTTTGCTATTTCTTCCATCATATTGCTTATATAGGATTTTCCTACTCCTATTTCTCCTGTAATTCCTATAATGTACTGACCCGAAATTTTTTCCTCTAAGCATTTTTTTACATATATAGGAACATATTCATTTATTATCCCTTGTTCTTTTTGAATTGTTTTAACTGTGCTAGAACTAATATGTACAAGATCTTGCCTAGCAAAGAAAGGACACGTCTCAATATTAAGCTTTTGTGACTCTCCTGCTAAGTATATCACTTTTTCAAATTCAAAATCTTCTACATTTCTTATTCCTCGTATAATTACATCTATATTATTTTCATAAGCAAAGTCAACTAGTAATCCCCTAAAGGATACTACCTTAACATTATAAAAAGCTTTTAGACTCCGTTCTGCCATATCAAGGCGTTCCTCAAGTGTAAACATATAATTCTTATCAGAGTTTACGCCTATTGCCACTACTATCTCATCAAATATTCTAGAAGCTCTTTTTATTATATCTATATGCCCATTAGTAATCGGATCCCCCGAAAACGCATAAATTGCTCTATTTATAATAATCCCTCCACTTGATATATTTTTATCTGTTCTTCCTTTCCTTTTACTTTTACTTCGTCTAAATCTGTCACCTCTATATAATCTTTTACTTTATCATAAACAGATTTGCTTATTATTATTTGACCACCTTTTGATATGCTTTGCAGCCTAGCTGCTGTATTTACAGCATCTCCTATGCAGGTATAGTCCATCTTAAAGCTAGTTCCTATATTACCTACTATAGCATAACCCGAGTTTAGCCCTATACCAAACTTAAGCTCTACTCCAAATTCTTCTCTCACCCTGTCATGAAGCTTTCTGCCATTATCTCTCATATCTATTGCAGCACGGACAGCCGCAAGCTCATGATTTGGAAGGTCTATAGGTGCATTAAACACCGCCATTATTTCATCTCCTACAAATTTATCAAGCGTACCATCATATTTGAATATTGAATCAACACAGTTTTCAAAATATTCATTTAGCACACTAACCACCTTTTCAGGCTCAAGTTTTTCTGACATTGTAGTAAATCCTCTTATATCAACAAAGAATAATGTTACATATCTTTTTGTTCCACCAAGTTTTAAATCGCCCTCACCCTTTGCAAGTATTTCCTTTACTATCTTTGGTGACACGTACTTACCAAACATAGTTGTTATCTCACGTATCTCCTTTATTTTTTCGATATATCTCATTAAGATTGCTAGTACGTAATGAATGGTTATCCACATTATCGGATAGATTAAATATATTATGTATCCTTTTTCATATACATACTTAGCAACCAACATATAAATAATCACAAGCAAAACTGCTGCAATTGTCGTCATAATAGGTTTTATTTTTCTAAATAATAATAATGTTATTATTGCCATTATAAGTATTATAGCAATATTTATATAATCATCTACATAAACCTTATATTTACCCTCCATCATATTTTGTATAACGTTAGCATGTATCTCTACACCAAAAAGCTGATTAGACTTATCTATTGGAGTATAGTAATAATCATTTAATCCTACCGCATACGGTCCTAATATTACTATTTTATCTTTAAAATACATTTCTGTATCTTCATTATTAATAAATTCAAGCAAACTTATTATTGGTACTGCTGTATATCTATTATTATAATCTATGTACATTCTACTTAATTTATCTCTTGGTATCTTTGAAAGTTCTATTGGTAGTTTATTATTATTTTGCATATACATTTTATATAGTTGGTAATCAAAACTGCTTATAGTTTCGCTATTATGTTCAAAATATACTGGAGCCCTTCTAGGTATTCCATCCTCATCTGTAAATACATTAATTTGTCCAATAGTAACATTTTCTTTAAGTGCTTTAAACGGCTCGCTTAATGAGGTTAATTCTAGTTTATCTGTACTTTGAGTTTGTCTAAATACTCCATATGCTGGAAATACTATATTTTTATACTTTGAAACAGTGTCTACTAATTTTTTATCCTCCACATCTGTTGTTTTTTCAGACATAACTATATCAATACCAAGAGCAGCTGGTTTTCCGCTTTCAATTTTTTCAATTACTTCAGCTGTTTTTTCTCTAGACCAAGGCCATCTTCCATATTCCGCAAGACTTTCGTCATCTATAGCTACAATAACTATATCATCACTTGCTGGCTTTTTATATTGATAAGTACTATCTTCTAGAGAATACTCTACGCTATAAAAAGTATTGAAATACGAAAATATCACTATCAATCCTAATACAATCCCGAGCAACACTTTCAACGTTCTATTCATAATTCTCCACGCCCCTCATAACTTCCTACATCTGACTTCTGATCTCCAACCTCCAGCATCCAAACCTCGCTTTTTTCAAACTCAAGAACAAGAGTCTTATCTAGTTTCCCGTCTTTCGCCATGCTTTTGAGTACGCCTATCGCTTCCTTACGTTCCATAGGCTTTTTGTATGGTCTATCTGCTGAAACTAACGCCTCAAATATATCTAACATTGTGAGTATTCTCACTTCGAAAGGTATAGATTTTATATCAACTCCCTCAGGATACCCTGAACCATCTAGAAATTCATGATGCATAGAAGCCCACATATTTACGTGTTTTAGTTTCTCAGTAAAAGGTATCCGGTTTAGCATTTCTTTCGTAAATATAACATGATCTTGCATTATTTTTCTCTCTTTATCAGTAAGAGTTCCACGCCTAACTATGATATACTCATACTCATCATCTAATAAAAGTCTCTTCTCATCACCAATAGGTTCATATTTATATAAATTTTCTAATTTCTTTAGAAGCTCATCGTCAATATATTTATTTGGACTATTGCAAATCTCTATAATCTTTTCTACCTCATCTAAAAAATCAGTTCTACTCCTATACTCTTCATTATTTATTTTACCCTCTAACATATATATTTTCACCTGAAGCTTTTCTAGGTGTATCCTTTTAATAACCACTTCGTATTTTTCAGCAAGTCTTGTCGGCTTATCCATTATATTTAAAGGTATCGCTAGCTTTCCTATGTCGTGTAACCAGGCAGCCATAACTATTTCTTCAGTCCTATCTCGGTTAAAATACTGACTTGCAAGCTCCCCATGAGTTATATTATTTATATATGGTAAAAATTTTTGCAAAAATACCACTATATTTTTTGTATGATTTGCGTTATATCTCGTTCTCTTATCAATCGCTTTTACCATTACCTCTACAAAAGAATTAAAAAGTGCATGTATTTCTTCTAAATAATTCATATTAGAAATATACATCGCAACCTGCGAAGCATAATATGCTATAACCCTTTCATAATATTTTAGAAATGGTACTATTTTCCCCTCTGGAGTCTTTGCATTAATAAGTAGCATTACACCTATAACTACATACTCCCTATCTATAAGAGGTATCACAAGCATAGATTCAGTCTTATACCCTGTCATTTTATCATATTTTTTAGGCCCTTCTAGATATGAATCACTTTCTTCATATATATTAGATATATTTAAAGTTTTCTTAGTTCTTGCTACATATGCAGATACACTGTCCCCTTCTATATTAAGAGGCGGTAAATCAATACTCTCTCCATTTTCACCTTGAAAGATGTTAAGTGTTTGATTTTGTATTATTTTAAAATGTAGCTTATCATTTTTTCTTATATACAAAGTTCCTGCATCTGCATGTGTTATTTCTCTAGATTCTTTTAAAATCATCTCTAATAATTTGTTTGGGTCTTTTTCTGTAGTTAATGATATTCCAATGTCAAATATCTTAAGCAAATAATCTCCTTTTTTCTTCATACTATCACTCTCACCCCTTCTTTAGCACAATATGCATTTTTAAAAACTCTTCTAACTTTCCTTTGAATTTGATCTAATTCCTTATCTGTTCTAGTTGGTTCATGGTGAAACAAAAATAGCTGTTTCACATTTGCTTCTTTAGCTAATTTCACAATAGTCTCCCAAGTAGAATGTCCCCATCCTTTCTTAGTCTCATATTCTTCTAAATTATATGTAGCGTCAATAATTGCAACATCTGCATTCTGCATAAAACTTTTAAATTTATCTCTATTCTCATTTATAATCTCATTGTCTGTTATATAGCAACAGCTTTTATTATTGCAAATAATCTTATATGATATTCCACCATCAGGGTGATTATTGTCTATCATATGTACCTTTACAGTTTCTGAAACATCGATAATCTCTGACTGACTTATAGATCTAAAGTCCATATTAGCCTTAAAATCTTTTGGAGTGAACGGAAATAATGGTTCTTTCACAAAATCGTAAAAATGTTCCTTAAAATTTAGATTTTTAGTATCTTTACAATATATTTTAAAGGTATTTTTCTCTTCCATGAACATAGGCATAAAAAATGTCAATCCCTGTATATGGTCAATATGCATGTGGGTTATAAAAATATTTGCATCCATCCTTTGTTTTTCAAATTCTTTCCCTAGAACTATTATACCAGTTCCAGCATCAAAAATCAAATCCTCTCTATCTGCCTTCATATAAACACAAGAGGTATTTCCACCATACTTTAGCATTTGTTTGCAGGCTACAGGATAAGTCCCCCTAACCCCATAAAACTTTACCCAAAAGTCATTCAAGATTATTCCCCCCTTAAGTATTCTGTACAATTTTTAGTTATAATTTATAATTACATTTTATACTAAAATTTTATTTTATTCAATACTTTTAAATAAAATATTTTAAATTATAAAAACAAATATACCCTCTTTTGTATTTTTAAATACAAAGGGGTATATTTATCTAACTATCTAATTTGTATACCTATCTAAATCATCAATCAATGTATTCTGTAGATCATACCAGAATGTTTCTCCATGATTAAAGTTTCCATAATCATCTACATTCGCTGGATAATTCATCAGCTTTCCACCCGTTGGTTTTTTATTCCCATAGCTTGTACTATTTGCGTCTGTTCCCCATGTATTATCTTGTAATGTATAGTCTAGATGTGTGTCTTGAAGAATTGCTGGTGTTTTATATGCATCTATTTGGAATAATACAAGTAGCTCTGAGCTTATTTTTGGATCTATGAAGTATTTTGATTGGCTTCCTATAGATATGTCTAGTATATTTCCTGCATTTCCTGATGCTATGTCTTCTACTTTTACAAATTTTGCATCTGGTCTTATATAGTAATCATAAATCCACATGTATTCTTCTTTTGCAAAGTCTATTGTTGTTAATACTCCTGCTTCGGTAATCGGATCTCCTGTGTAGTTAGTATTTCTTTGTAGTGTTTTTGTCCAATCTGTTGCTTTTTCATATTTGCTTGCGTATTTATCCTTTGGAAGATAGATTTGTACCTCTTTGTATCCATTTGGTGTGTTTACAAATAGTCTGTCTCCTATAATTAGTTTGTCATCTTTAAAATGTCCGTATCCTGTTGTGTATGTTTCAAAGTATGCTCTATATCCTAAATTTATCTTATGTGGTATTGTATTGTTATATGCTGGCATTTCTCTTACTGGTATGTATTTTTCTCCTTCGAGTGTTGCTTTCCATCTTGGATCTGCTATGTCTGCTATTTTAAATCCGTCCATGTTTTCTGGTACTACTTTGTT
>MGOW01000102.1:21565-25064 GCA_001797255.1 Clostridiales bacterium GWE2_32_10 | reverse complement strand
TACAATCTAAAATATCTTGTAAATACATAACATAATTCCTAGACATACATCACACTTCCTAATATAGAATATTTTAATTCTTCTCTAATACAATCCTCATCAACAAGATCTACTTTTTTATTAAATATATCTTCTAGCAAAAATTTTATACTAATATAATTATCAAAATTTTTTTTTCCCTCTTCAAATTTTATTAAGATATCTATATCACTTTCTTCATTGTTAGAATCATTTATATACGAACCAAATAGACCTATCTTTGATATTCCATATTCTATAAAATTATTACGATATTTTTTTATTGTATTTAAAATTATTGTAGAATTCATAATCTACATCCCTCCTAAGCTTTCCCTTCACTACCGAATATCCTAATCTTATTCTTCACTACTTCCTTTATAGCCTTAATTCCAGCACCAAGTATTTTTCTTGGATCATATGCCTCAGGATTTTCCGCCATGAATTTGCTGATGCCTGCTTTAAATGCTAGTCTAAGCTCAGTGTCTATGTTTATTTTATTTACACCAAGTCTTACTGCTTCGGCTATTGCTTCATCTGGTACGCCAGATGCTCCGTGTAGTACTATTGGCATGTTTAGTTTTTCTTTTATTATGCGAAGTCTTTCAAAGTCTAGCTTTGGTTCTCCTTTATATACTCCATGTGCTGTTCCTATAGCTACCGCTAGGCTATCAACACCAGTTTTTGTAACAAAATCATAAGCCTCATCAGGGTCTGTAAATGTCGCCTCTTTTTCGTCTACGTTTACATGCTCCTCAACTCCACCTATCTTGCCTAGCTCTGCTTCAACTCCTACGCCCATAGGGTGTGCAGCATCTACTACAAATTTAGCAATTCTAACATTTTCATCATAATCAAGCTTAGAGCCATCATACATTACAGAAGTCCAACCTTTTCGTAAGCATCTCATAACTACCCCTAAATCTGTCCCGTGGTCTAAATGTAATGCAACAGGAACCTTAGCTTTTTCTCCTATCAATCTTACCATTTCTCCCATCTCGTCATGTCCGGCGTATTCTATAGCCCCCATCGAAGTCTGCACCAAAACTGGAGCATTCATTTCCTCTGCTGCTTCTATTATAGCCTTTGTAAACTCTAAATTATTTGTATTAAACGCACCTACTGCGTACCCGCCTTCATGTGCTCTTTGTAATAAATCTTTTCCTGAAATTAACATATTAATTTCCTCCTTTGAATTTTATTTTTATAATCTTACTTATATGTTATGTATCTATTTTGTTTAGGTATAAACATTTTACTAGGTTGGCATCTTTTAGATTCTTTATGTTTTTCATATAGTTTGTACCTCCATTAAAAATTTAGACATTCTTCAATGCTTATTTCCCTACCATTATCATCAACTATCGAAAATGTAGGTGCTTTTTCTCTTATATTTTCTTGATTTCGGCTTTCGGATAATACTCCTTTATCAGCTTTTCTAGTTAAACATGAAGCATTATACAGAGGACTTCCTCCTTTATTGTCGCATAAACATGTTCCTACTTTTTCACATTTACTACTTACTTCAGTAAATGCTGGCTTCATATAATTTTTGGGATGATGTATTTCTTTGTAGCATCTTCTATATATATCTATATTTCCTACTAATGTATCCCGTAATATTTTTACTGTTTCTACAGTAATTTCTTCGCCATGAAAAGGAAATAAATCTAACATATCTAACTCTACTAAATTATCAATTAAATCAGTAAAATAAATCTCAGCTGGAAAATCAAGTTTAGTTTTTCCATTTTCATTATTAATAGTGCACTGGCTAACCAAATTCTTCAAGAAACCTATTCTTTTCCTTGATATATCCATCGCTTCTCTATATACAGAATATGTTTGTTTTCTATTTTTAATAATACCTTCAATATCTGGCATATAAACTTTTTTATTTTGTTTTTTGCCACGTTCTTTTAAGATTTTATTGTGTAGTTCATGAAATCTTTTTTCTGTTTTTATCTCTTCTATCTCATCAGCATACTTATATAGAGATAACTCTACCTCTTTCCACTCTATAACTTTTTTCTTTCCCGTCCCATTATCCCATTTATTAATTATGCTTAAAAATTTTGTTTCCAAGTTTCAGAATCATCTTTCTTAACCTCACCTTCCCAATATTTAGCTATTACATCTTCTTTTATTTCTCTAACTAGCATTGTAATCCCTCCTGTAATATTTTGATAACTAAATTATACCATACAAAAAAAGTTTGTAAAGCATTTTTTACAAACTTTCTATATTGAATATCTTTATAATTTTGTTATCCAACTCCCTAAGCTTTTCCTCAGATATATTCCCAATTTTATAAAATATTATACTTTCATCAGCTGTAAAAATTTTATTAGGTCTTATATAACTTTCCACTCTTAACTCTCCATTCTCCACATATTGATCAGATAATTCTATTACATAATCATCTTTCTTATTTTTTGTTGTTATCATACATAAAATCAAATCATCGTCTGTAGAATTATTTATTACTAAAGCAGGTCTTTTTTTAGAATCACTTAAATCAGAAAATGGAAATGGAACGACTACAATATCTCCTTTTACAAATTGCTCCATGCCGAGTCCTCCTCTTCAGTATCCCAATATTTAGTCATTACTTCTTCGCTAGCTAAAGTAATATCTTTTTTCCTTTCTTTCTCATTCTTACTTTTTATAAATTTTATAAAATCAATTATTTCAGCCATATGCTTCTGAGGTATATTCTTTATTTCTTCCATGATTATTTTCCTAGCCAACATTTCAACCACTCCTCTTGCTTGATAACTAAATTATACCATACAAAAAAAATTTGTAAAGCATTTCTTACAAACTTTTTTGTATAGTACAATATTTCAACCTTTATAATTCAAATGGTTCAGTTGTTTCAGTCAACTTATCCGCACGCAAATAAATTACTTGTGCAGGTCTAGGATTAGTTACTTTATCTTTACTTTTAGTTCGCTTCGCCTCAGTAGGGAAAAGGTATACTTGGGCAAGCGTAGGCTGCATTTTTATATCGCAAGCCTCTGCTTTTTTAAAAGCTTCGCTTACAAATTTACATTCTTCTTCAGCTTGGATTAACGGTTTAGAAGAGGCTACTCTTTTAGCAATACTTTTTAAAACAACATCAAGATGTGTATTATCACCTTTTCTAAAAAAACGCTTAACACTAGTATCTCTGCCTAATTGTCCATTAGATGATCCTACGCCTATTATCATTCCTCTTGGATTATATGTCAATTCAATACTGATACCATTAGGTGTTAAAAGCACTACAGTTCCTCCCAAGATTCCTCCAAAATGTCTTTCCTTACCTATTATTTCATATCCATGTTGCCTAAAAATTTCCTCATCAAACATTTCTCTTGCTAAATCTCTAAAATAAATATCATCATTATTTAAACTGTTCATACTATTCCTCCTTATATTTTGATTAGAATTAAAAATTCATTGCCACTTATGTTATAAAGGAATACTGCTTAAAAAT
>MGOW01000102.1:12216-21554 GCA_001797255.1 Clostridiales bacterium GWE2_32_10 | reverse complement strand
ATTTCACGAAATGTCCAATTGTCAAGCCTGACCCCAATCGTCTATGTTATCACATCATCCATACTATACACCCCATTCTCCTTCTCCACAATAAACCTGGCGGCTTTTATTGCGCCTTCGGCGAATATTTTCCTAGAGAATGCAGTGTGCTTTATTTCAATCATTTCATCCTCCCCCGCAAATATTATAGAGTGTTCACCAGCGATTGTTCCTCCTCTGACTGAATATATTCCTATTTCTTGTTTCTTTCGTTTCTCATTTTTGTTATCTGACCTGTCATATACATAATCCATTTTATGATGCAGGGTTGATTTGATTGTATCTGCTAAAAGTAGTGCCGTTCCGCTTGGAGCATCTACTTTGTCTCTGTGATGCCTTTCAAGTAGTTCTATATCAAAGTTAGAGTTATATAAGATATTCGATATTTGTTTTAACATAGAATTTACTACGTTTACCCCTAAACACATATTAGCAGACATCAGTATAGGGATGTTTTTTGAGTATTTTTTGATTTTTTTAATCGTCGCATCACTGATTCCCGTTGTGCAAAGTACCAAAGGAATCCTCCGCATATTGGCGTAGTCTAATAGCTTATCTATAGCAGCAGCATTTGAAAAATCAATGATGACATCTATAATCTTCTCACACATATTTATATCTGAGTACGTGTCATAGCTAACCTCTATCTCATTTTTCGCTCCAACACCTGCAACTATCTCAAATCCCTTATTTTGTTTTATAACTTGTTCAAGCATTTGTCCCATTTTCCCGCTATAACCATGTATCATTATCTTTTGCATAAAAATCATTCCTTTCATAAATAGCTTATTTCATCTCTCAGTAATTTCTCGTTTTCTTCTCCGATGCTAGTAAGTGGTAGCCTACATTTGCCTACATTGTAGCCTATCATATTCAAAGCCTCTTTTATTGGTATCGGATTTGGTTCGGAGAACAATGTTTTTATTAGCTTTAAATATTTTAGTTGGATTTCTCTGCTTTTTGCTATATTTCCTTTAATATAATACTCAACTATATCATGAGTTTGTCTTGGTATTATGTTTGCCATAACAGATATAGCGCCTTTTCCACCCAAAGATAAAATAGGTAGAATTTCATCATCATTTCCTGAATAAACATCAAAATCTTCTCCACATAAACTTACTATTTCGGCAACTTGTGCCATACTTCCACAGCATTCCTTTATACCAATTATGTTTTTTACTTTCGAAAGTTCATATGTCGTTTTTGGTAGCACATTTAACCCAGTTCTAGACGGTACGTTATATATTAAAATAGGTAGAGTAACCCTGCTCGCTATCGCTGTATAATGCTCTATCAAGCCTTTTTGTGTTGTCTTGTTATAATAAGGTGTGACAACCAAAAGTCCATTGGCTCCTACTTTTTCGCACTCTTCACTTAGAGAAATAGCGTGTTTTGTATTGTTGCTTCCAGTACCTGCTATAACCGGTATCCTTCCATTTACCTGTTCTACCACAAATTTTACAACACTTATATGTTCTTTTTCAGTTAATGTTACTGACTCCCCAGTGGTACCACAAGCTATGATAGCATCTGTTTTATTTTCTATGTGAAATTCTATTAACTCCTCTAGGACACCAAAGTTTATGCTGTCATTCTCGTCAAATGGAGTGACAATGGCAACTCCTGAACCTGTAAATATAGACATAAAAAGCCTCCCTTATTGATTATTTAACATCAACTCAAGTATCTGCACCGCATTTGTTGCAGCTCCTTTTCTTATGTTATCTGCTACTACCCAAAGATTTAATCCATTTTCTACACTCTCATCTCGTCTTATTCTTCCTACATATACTTTATCTGTACCTGTAGCCTTTTGTGCCAGTGGATATTGGTTGTTTTTTATATCATCTACAACTACTATACCTTTTGAATTCTTTAATAAATTCTTTATATCACTTGTTTCAAAATTATTATAAAATTCTAAATTTATATTTTCACTATGAGAATAAAACACCGGTACTCTTACTGCTGTTGAAGTTATCTTTATATCATCATCATGTAATATTTTTTTAGTTTCATTTATCATTTTCATTTCTTCCTTAGTATAACCATTATCTAAAAAAACATCTATTTGAGGTATACAATTATTGTATATTTGATGCGAAAACTTTTGACTTTCAAATCCATTCATGCCCCTCTCTAAATCCCTTATTCCTTCGTTTCCAGCACCTGAAACCGCTTGATATGTAGAATAAATAATCCTCTTTATCTTGTATTTCGAGTGAAGAGGTGAAAGTGTAATAACAGCTTGGATAGTAGAGCAATTAGGATTAGCTATTATCCCTTTATGCCACTTCACATCCTCTGGGTTTACCTCAGGCACCACAAGTGGAACTGTCTCGTCCATACGCCAAGTTGAGCTATTATCTATTACGATGCATCCATTTTCTGCAGCAATAGGGGCAAATTTTTTGCTTATATCTCCACCAGCTGAAAATAATGCATAGTCGATTTTATTTAACTTAAATGAGTCCTCTGTAAGCTCATCTATAATATAGTCTTTTCCCCGAAATGTAACCAACATCCCTTTTGATTTTGCCGAAGCAAATAAATACAGGTTATCTATTTTTACCTCCCTCTCAAGAAGCACCGCCAAAAACGTCCTACCTACAAGCCCTGTAGCCCCAACAATAGCTAAG
This sequence comes from Clostridiales bacterium GWE2_32_10, assembly GCA_001797255.1. Classification (GTDB taxonomy): domain Bacteria; phylum Bacillota; class Clostridia; order Lachnospirales; family UBA12420; genus UBA12420. Next base: position 18,873 of record MGOW01000102.1, on the reverse strand, counting down.
TTCAAGGTATATCACCTCCGTATGTATAATTTATATTAGATTGTTTTAATTATATTACAAATGTATTATAATAGCAATAAAAAAATAAACTATTTTTAGTTTATTTTTTTATTGCTACAGTTCAGAACTATAATTGTCATTGCGAGCCTGTTTTTTGGCGTGGCAATCTCGTTTTTTGCTTCTTGTATCTAAGTTAAAAGAGAGATTGCTTCGTTCCTCGCAACGACACAGGCAGTTTATACTAATTCGGCTACGTTTCCTTCTGCATGTTCCTGCTTTTCTTCACAAGGTATATCAAAATCAAGCCCTGCACTTTCGAATATTCCTTTAAATGTTTCCTCATAGCTTGTTTGAATTTTTTCTTCAAAAATAGATTTCATTTCATTTATTCCTATTTGCGCTTTTTCTTTTTCAAAAGATAAAATTCTTGGCATATTAGCTAATCTTTCTTCTTTACGTTCTATTTCTTTATTAAATTTATAAAGCCCAGTTATATCACTTTCAAATTTTATTCTTTGACCTACATTTTGAGGAGCATTCATATAATCTTGAAGAAGTTCAGTATTCCGTTTAACTTTATCCAAGTATAACATTTCATTTTCATATCTTTCTCTCTTATGATCATCATGTCTTAAGCTATTTATCTTAGTAGCCGTATCAGTTAGTAACTCTATACTTGTTTCTCTCAGTTCCCCTAGGTTTGGAAATTCTACGAGTTGTCTTAAAAAATCTTCTTCTGTCATTCTATACTTATTTTCCTTAATTTCTTTTTTAAACGTATATAATTTAACCATTTCTTTCATTTTTATCTCTTCCTTTCATCCTGTATTCTAATATAAAAAAAGGTATTTCATATTAATATATTAATATGAAATACCTTTTATACTAGATTTACATTATTTTCATTCTAAACATATACTATCGTCATTTTTTGGTAAGATAGTCTTATCGTCCTTACTCCTCTTTTGATACAATTTTAACAAATCCTCAAATTCTTTTTTATTATTGTCATCATCCCAATCATCTAAAAAACCTTGTGCTACTGCATTTGATAAAACATTCAATATATCATCACCTTTTATGTTAGTTAACATTTCAATCCCTCCTAAACTATTTATAATGTCATTATACCAAATTTTACACCCTTCGTCAATATTTAAAAGGAAAATTTTACATTTTTTAGTCTGTTGTATATTTCCTCCATTATATGCCTCTCTTCTTTTTCTCCATAGGCAAGAAATGTCACTGAAAATCTTACGTAGTGTCCTGCTTCGTCCCAGGGGATGGTTACTATTCCTTTTTGAGTTATTAGATACTCAGCGAACTCTGAGGCTGTTTTGAATACTCTAAGGTGCGGGATTGCTCTAGGTATTTTTACATATAGGTAAAATGAACCCTTAGGCTTTTCTACTTTGAAGCCTAATCCTTTTAATGTGCTAACTAGCATATCAAGACGTCTTGAGTATTTAGCTATTGTGTTCTCTGTTATTTCTGGGTGCTCCATTGCATATTGCCCTGCATATTGTATTGGTTTAAATTGACCTGAATCGTTATTATCTTTTATTATTCTAAACGCCTTAATTATATCTTTATTTCCAGCAATAAAACCTATTCTCCATCCAGTCATATTAAATGCTTTTGAAAGAGTGTGAATTTCTACTCCTACATCCTTTGCTCCAGGCACACTTAGAAAACTAAGTGGAGTTTCTCCATCATATACTAAGACTCCATATGCTGCATCGTGAACAATTGCAATATTATTCTTTTTGGCAAATACTACTACTTTAGTGAAAAATTCTTTTGTAGCTACTGCTCCTGTAGGATTATTAGGGTAGTTCAAGTATAATAGCTTAGCTTTTTTTACTATGCCTTTAGGTATCTTATCTAAATCTGGAAGAAAATTATTTTCTTTGTGTAGTGGCAGCTTATGTACCTTTCCCCCTAACCATTCAGCATAGGTTGCAGTTACAAAATATCCCGGTATAGTCATAAGCATTATATCACCTGGATTTATAAAAACTTGGGCAATCATTGCAAGTGCAGGTTTTGCACCTATTGTGTGATTTATCTCATCATTTGAGTCTATATTTTCTACTTTATATACTTTTTTCAAATACTCAACTGCTGTATCTTTAAACTCTTGTATCCCATTATCGGAATAACCTCTGTTGCTCCATTTTTTAGCTTCATAAGACAATACCCTAACAACCCCTTCATCAGCCATAGCATCTGGTTCACCAACTCCCATATCTATAAACTCCATGTTAGGATTTCTTATCAAAGCTTCTTCTTTCTCTCTTTTTATTTTGGTGAATTTATATTCGCAAGTATTATCATCGAACTTTTTACCACCAAGCCTATCCGCAATAAGGTTTCTAACAAAATCAGAAGCCATTAAAACACCCCCAGAATTTTATTTGTCTATCTTATATCCATTAACTACTCTATTAATTATATTCACACATTCTGCTCTTGTCAGATTTTTGTTTAGTGTGTAATTTTTGTAAAAATCATCCTCTTCATTTATTATATCGGCATTTAATAAATTTAATACATATTCATTTGCCCAATGTTCTATTTTCATGTGTTTGTAGTCGATTCGATTTTTTATATTTACAAATGAATACGTTCTATCTAATATAGCTGCAACTTCGCCAAATATTATATTATCAGTAGGATTAAACTTTCCTGATTCTTTGCCTTTTAGTATACCTTTAACAGCCAATGCATTTATAACGTTTTTTGACCACCTGTCATTTGCTACATCAGTAAATATATTTAATTCTATATTACTTAGATTTAACTTTGTAGCCTTAACAAATAGCTGACAAAATTCTTCTCTCGTTATTGGTTGATCAGGTTTAAATGTATTGTCGGAATAGCCTGTTAATACTCCTCTATTATATAAATTTAATATTGAATTATGGTATGGTGTTTGTTCTGATACATCTGCAAAAAAACTTATATCATGACTTGTTTCATCTTTTAATACAATATTAGGTAAAACCTCATTTCCAAGTTTCAGCTTTAATTCAACCTTGTTAATAGATATTTTATTCAATAATTCGCCGTCTTTACTCACTCTATACGTAATTTGAATTGTGTTATCGTTATACTTTTTATATGAGGTTACCTGAATTTTATCAGTTGTAATTGTATCCATGAAATTGAGGGTAACATCTATAAAACTTTTGCTATCTTCTACAATAGTGTAAATAACTCTACTTTCTTGTGCACTAGAAATGTTAGATTGAAGAATAAATAATAATAGGCATATTACTAATAATATTTTTATATTTTTCAATTAATTCACACCTCCAAGTCCATATATTCCAAGCTCCCTCACCTGAAACAATACCTCTTTACCTTCCTTATTGTATTGTTCTGTCACTTCTATCCACTGATTTTTGTTAGTATCAAATTTATATGATTTGGCATTTGGTAAAATATTATTTGTAGTCGTTGAGGTTGTACTAGTTGAGGTTATTCCAGTGCCGTATGATATTATAAGGTTATCATTCAAATACTTTTCTGCTATATTTCCATGCTTTGTTTCTATCAGTATTCCAAGTTCTTTTGACTTACTAATTTGTGTATTCGTTGGTGTATCTATTTTGGGTTTAGTAGCTACTGTAAATACATAGTTTTTTAGTCCTCCTATCTGCCTTGCTTTAACAAATACTGACGTGTTCAAGCTGGCTGCAGATATACTAACTTTCATATCATCAGTTATAATGTCTAGATTCATCTTTCGTTGTTTTAAAGTTTCAATAACAGTATACGGTATATTTACTACCCTCTTATTTATTGTTTTATTTACAGTTGTAGTTTTGCCTGATGAGCTTGTAGTTGTATAATTCGCTACGTTAATAGTATATCTATATTCATCTTCTTTTAATATATCACTTATAACTCTTTGTCCGTCTGAAATAGTATATGTAAGTATCTCGTTTGCATATACTGTAGTTATTTTATCAGAAAGAGGCGTAGCAAGATCTCCGGCATTTGCATCATACTCATCATTAACAGATGTCTTTATCGCCTTTACAACAGAGTAATTAGACTCACTTGTAACAACATTAGACGATTCACCTTTCTTAGCTGTAACTTTTGATTTTATCTTAAAATAATATTTCCTGTTTGGTTCCAAATTATTAATTCTTACAAGTGACTTTGCTATTATTTCAAATCCATTTTCAGTTGAACCTATACTATCATCATCAATTTCTACTTGCCTTGCATCTAGAAATTTTGAGTTATCTGCTATTATGAGAATGTATGAAAACAGCTTTTTTACTTGATAGTTTTTATTATCTGTATCCGCCTTTATATCCTCAGGCAATCTTGTCCATTCTAGGGTAATATAGTTCTCCCCTATTGGACTCGTTACACCCGCAACACCTATTCCATCAGGAGGGTTAATCGGATTAGGTAGTATTTGTGTTGTTTTTACCAAGATAGAATTGCTCCATGCTGATTTTTCTGTTCCGTCTTTTTGCTTAGCTTTTATCCAAAAATAATATTCTGTCTGCGGTAACAAATCAATCACTGTTAAAATATAGTCTTCTCCGTCCTTAGGAAATTTAGGATCGGATGAGCTTGTAGGAATTGTAAGTTCATAATCTCTAGCTGTGTTAAAATTTTCTGTTTCATTTATCTTTATCATATATTCCATTTTAGTGTTGTATTCCCACTTTAAATCTATTTCTACATCTCGTGACTCATCTACGTATAAATCTGGCACCGTTGGAGTTGGTAATACTTCAGTCCCATCAACTAACGTAGTTGATATTATTACTGTTGGATTCAAGCAGTATAACTTTTCAGTTTCAATCCCATTAGTTATCGCTCTATATGTTTTTATAACAAATATATACGAGGTATTTGGTGTCAATTTTCCTTTAGAATAGTACATTGTTTGCTTAGCCTTATCTGTTGGGTCAACTGTTACAGCTAACTCCTCCCAACCATTTAATTCACCTGTAGTGTCCTTAATACTTTTTATATAATCTAGAAGTGTGTACCCAGGAGTTGTCAGCTCCGCCTCTAGTATAGCTGCTTCTACTTCTGTATAGGGTATAGTTTTCATTTCATATCCAATATTGTTCCCAAGGCTTACTTGTCTAAATTTATATTTAGATAAATAATCAGTATCTATTTTTGCTTTTAGCTTATTTACATCTTCTTTAGAATTTAGGTTTATTTCCTCTGCTCCAGTAGTTTTGACAAATACAATATCGTCATTTATCAACCATACTTTGTTATACCAGTTTTGCTCTAAATCACTAGTTGAGACAACTTCCCACCAGCTGTTTCGCCATTCAAACTTTACACTATCTGTTCTAAGTTCATCAACCGTAAGAGGTGGCTTAGGTAGTACTGGTGGTGCATACACAGCCTCATCAGAATCATAATATATAGAAAGCATAGCTGGCTCTGATTCTAAAACTTCATTTAATATTTTCTTTTTCGCAACTATCTTTATGTAATATATTTTGTTAGGTTCTAAATCTTTAAGCTCATAACCTGTTATTATTCCATTTTCTTTGATAGCAGCTAGATATTTATCATACTGTCTGTAAAAACCAATAGTTATTCCTGACTTATTTTTTACATACTCCGCTTCTCCAGCTTCCTCGGTCACATAAAAATTTGTATCAACACATAAATTGTTATCATTATATAATAAATTAACATCATCTGTTAGCCATATATCATAATATATATCTAAATCATTTATAATAGTTTCAGCTGGATCATCTGAACCATAGTCAAGCCTTTCAAATACAGACCAAACAAGATTTATTATATTATCTCCTTTATCAACCCTAAGAGCACCATCGTAGCTACTATTGCTAATTACTTTATTATCATCTTTAGATAATATACCATTTAATGCCGGTACTTCCGGCTTAGAAGGAGTAATTCTAACAGCTCCCGGATTATACACTTCCCATTCAGAGTACATGTATACATCCTTTTCTATGCCATTATCAATTTTGCTATAGGTTATTTTAATTCTATAATTTGTTTGTGTATCTGGTCTAAGATCGGTATAGTAACCTATATCTATAGACTCCTGCCCCTCTATGGTGGCTATTGTTTGTTCTGATGCTGCTCCATTATCCTTTCTCATAACCTGTAAACTCTTAACTGAATATTCAGTCGCTTCACCACTTATACCTACTGTATTATCTAATCCCCACCATGAAAGCTTTAGGTATTTATCACTTTCTGGCTCTATTTTAAATGGAACCTTTGTAGTTACTTCTTCAACATTTGTACGAGGATTCATATAAACTGTTACACCATTTATATTGGTTACTTTTGGACGTACACTCACTGAATAAAGTTGTCCTGATTTTATATCACTCGTGTTTATAACATATTTTAGTTTTACCTTTTGATCCGTATCTATAAATCTAGTAGCTAAATCTCTAACATTTTCAATTTTACCAGGCATATTTCTATAATCCGATATATCCCCTTTTCCATAATATATGTCATAATTAACCCATGCTCCTGCATTTTCCCATACGGTAGTTATTTCTTTTCCTTCTGCACTAAGCGTTATATTATAATCAGTAAGTGCAATAACCTTTGGATGGCTATCTAAATCTGTCGTTACATATTCTGCTTTTACCTTGCTTGTGACAC
>MGOW01000102.1:8685-12046 GCA_001797255.1 Clostridiales bacterium GWE2_32_10 | reverse complement strand
TTATTAACGGGGTGTACTACATCTCCCTGCACAATCCCATCTCTAGCATCAATCTCAAAAGAATCCGCTGACTTTTCCCAACTAATCTTTATTATAGGACGTTTAGTAGAACTCCCAGTAAGCTGATCAACCACTTCTGTATATGTAATGTCATCAATATTAATCTTTGATATACTACTCTGCTTATTAGCGTACGATATGTTACTCGCAAATACCAATGTAAATAATATCATTAAAGTTAATATGCACTTTTTCATAAAAGCCACCCCCTGATTTACACTTAACTTTTTGCACTGCTACTTTTCCATTTTCATCATCTTTTATATACATTATACTATATATTTTGTCATATATCAAGATTTTTTTACCAACTTCATTAATATATTCTCCAAATCTAAATACCTCTCTACTCTGACGATATCATTTCTTAGTTTTGCTGCATTTTTTATTCCTTTTGTATACCATATAATGTGTTTTCTCATTTCTCTTATGGCTATATACTCTCCCTTTTTTTGTATTTGCCCTCTTGTATGTCTTAGTGCTAGCTCTATTTTCTCTTCTGCTGTTGGTTCAGGTAGAACATCTTTATCTCTCAAATATGCATTAACCCTACTGAATATCCAGGGGTTGCCTTCGGCCCCTCTGCCTATCATTATCGCATCACAACCAGTATAATCAAACATTCTTTTTGCATCCTCTGGTGTAAATATATCGCCATTGCCTATAACCGGTATACCTACGTTATTTTTTACATCTTTTATTATGTCTACGTCGGCTTTGCCACTGTAGAATTGTTCTCTAGTCCTACCATGTATCGTAACGGCTCTTGCACCATTTTGTTCTGCTATTTTTGCTATTTGTACTGCGTTTGGATTTTCTTTTGAAAATCCTTTTCTTATCTTAATAGTTACCGGACATTCCACTGCACTAGACACTTGACGTACAATCTCAGCTACCAAATTTGGTTTTTCCATCAGTGCTGAGCCTTCAAAATTCTTGGTTATCTTAGGTGCAGGGCAACCCATGTTTATATCTATAATATCAAATTTATCTTGTATCCTATATGCCTCTCTCGCAAGTATTAAAGGATCTGATCCAAATAACTGTGCTGCCGCGGGCTTTTCAGCTTCATCAACTTCTAGAAGCTCTAGCGTCCTATCATTTTCATACATCAAAGCCTTGGCACTTACCATTTCGGTATAAGTAAGCCCTGCCCCCATTTCCCTACATATAGCTCTAAAACTCACATCTGTAACTCCTGCCATAGGAGCAAGAAATATATTGTTTGGTATTTCAATCTTTCCTATGAACATAAATCATCACCCACTTATGCAATCCTTCAAGCATCTCGCTATACTCACTTTCTATCTTCTTTATTTCTAGTTTGCTGTCTATCTCCATAAATGAAAACTCATTTTCTTCTGATACTTGAGTTTCGACAAATATTTCACAATCATAATAAAATCCTATAATAAATACGCACTTATATTTCTCTACATAACCAGTACAAATCTCCTTCAAATCCTTTTTCACTGCATAAGGTAGTTTTTCAAATTCCTCGTTTAAATAATATTTCTTATTATAATATGATGCCGAAGCAATTATTTGTTTGTTCACATAACTTACCTCTCTTTCGTTATTTAGATAAAAAGTTTTGATACTCCTCGATAAACTCTCCATTTTCTACTATATATTTATTATAATTTTCCTTAATTCTATCCACAATCTCTAACACTATCTTCTTTCTACTAAATATCTCTCCTGTTTCAATCAATAAAGAAGTCGGTACATTACCTGAAATCTCTTCAAATTCCTTTGTATTAATATTAACCCCTATCCCTATTATAAGGTAAAGTTCGTCATTATATCTTATAGACTCGGTAAGAATACCGCATATCTTCTTACCATTTATATGTATATCATTGGGCCACTTTATTTTCATATTATCCTTATCTACATAATCTCCCAAAACCTGATACACACTCATACCAGCAATCAATGTTATCTTCTGCACCTCGCTTATTTCCTGCTTTGTCTTTAACACAACAGTCATAAGTATATTCTTTCCACTCGTGGAAGCCCAACTTTTCCCCTGTGTTCCTTTACCTGCTGTTTGAAACTCGGCGACTATGGCATCTTCGTTTAATTTATCAGTGCGAATAAGCCGTTTGGCTTCTTCATTTGTGGAATCTATTTCGTTGTAGAATATTATATTGTCTGTTGCTATTGTTTTATATTCTTGCATTTCTGTTTGCGTGGGATTAAATTTCATTGATTGATCATTCCTTCCTTAAATTTTATAAAATACCATAAACACTATAAATCGCTATCCTGTCGTTGCGAGGTACGAAGCAATCTCTATTTTTTCTTTGATGCATACTTATAAAATATACTTGCTACTAAAATCATAACAATTATTTCTATCAACCAATATTCCCATATTATCGAATACGTAGTATTAAAACCATCTACTATACCTAGATCAGAATCATCATGACTTATGAATGGGAAATAAATAGGACCTAAAGTAATACCTTCATAAGTCATTACTGCCATTCCACCAATCTTAATATATTTTAATGGAACACAAAATAAAAAAAAGATAGCTAATAAAATGGCATACACATATTTGTTCTTTATTTGAAATTTATTCATACCGACTCTCACTCCTTTCGTTATAGAATATTATAAGATACAATAGTGCATTTTTTGTATAATTCAATATTATCATAAGGATATATGTTTGTCAATGAAAAAAAACATAGGTTTTATGCTATGCTAAACTTCTTTCATTTATCTCTAATTGTCTATCTATAACTGATATTTTACCAGAGCTATACGTTCTTTTAATCAAACTTTCCTTCAGTTGTCTATCATTATCTACACCTAGAACAACTCGTACAATTTCTCTTGCTAAAGTGCCCTTTTCGCTAAAATTATATATTGATTTTCCAAATGCTAATTTTTCTCCTTTTATATCATAGTGCTCACCATAATATTTTATATCTAATCCATTCCCAATCCTCTCTTCTCCTATTGTTACCAGTTCACCTGATTTTACATCACTCCAGATATACTGCTCCCCTTCACTCGTTACATCCATTTTTTCATAAATTATAATACTACCTTTTTCTTCAGTTACTTTCTCTATGCTTTTGAATTTTGCAATATCAATATCATACTCTCGTTCACCTTTAATTATTCCAAATAGTGCTGTTGTTTGAACTAGCTGTCCAGCATTTTGTCCTTTTATGCGTATTATACCATCACCAGCTTCAGCAAACTTGCATTTCTTTTTAAAATCCAGTAAAACTTCAGCTTCCTGCTTTTCTTCATTGTAATCCCATAGTAATTTAATAAA
>MGOW01000102.1:0-8660 GCA_001797255.1 Clostridiales bacterium GWE2_32_10 | reverse complement strand
ACATTTTTTATTTTTTTAAAATCCATTCCTAATTTATTAAATATCCCTAATTCTTTTAGTCTCCATATTTCTTCCGGCTTCCCCGGTTCTGCTCTTCTGTTATTTTCTGTCATGTTCCCAATCCTCCATATTATATCTCTTATTATGCAATCTGCTCTTCAATTTCACCTAAATCCCCTTTATCAACTTCACCTTCTCCAATTTCAACATATCCCTGTTTATTTAAAACTAGTTTTGTATTAGGAAGTTCATGTCCTTCCTTCGAATAAGTATGAAACAACCCGTCTGTTCGATCGCCACCTTCCACCTTTATTTCTCCAAAATCACATAGTTTAATAACCGCTCCCTGCTCATTCATGTAAACTCCTGGCTTAACCTTTGTTACTTCATCAGTATAATATACATCTGGAAAAAGTACAGTTGGCTCTATACGTAACTTACATTCTGGCAATGCCATCGCTTTTAGTATTGTAATTGGTGCTGCAACTATCTTTAGAAATTTCGTTAAATCTTTAATAACTTGAGATTTTAAAAAACTTTTTAACATACTTTTAGATAATGTTCTTCTTACAATTGAAGATTCAGCAAAAAAATCTTCTGCTGATATTTCTTGAGAATATTTAACAAACTTATCCCAAAATCCCCCTTCTATTTCAGTAACGTTAAATTCCTTTGATACACCAGTCATTGCATAATTAATTTCAGATGATTGCTCAATACTGTCATTACTCTCAGTTAAGCTGGGACTTTTATCAAATTTTGCTTTAATAGAGCCTCTATCGCTTTTATAATCTGTCAAAGTAAACTTAACTATTGTATTATCATTTCTCTCTTTTATACGTAATTCACCATTCCCCTTAACTATTGTATCAGAATTTTCTTCTGATATCTCATATTCATATTCATTTTTTAAAATCTCTACCGATTGTGTCTTTCCTTTATATACCCAATTAATTTTAATTATGCCTTTATCACTGTATATAAGATTTAGTTTTCTTATTTTTTTAATATTCATTCCTAATTCATCAAAAATTCCTAATTCCTTTAGTTCATTCAATACCCTTCTTACCTTAATATGTTCTATTTCTTCTTTTATTTTAGTAATCATTCCCATAATCCCAATCCTCCATAAATCAAATTTCCATACCTTTATCATACCATAAATGTCAAACCTTGTCAATATATAAAAAACACAGCCGTCAAGCTGTGCCTTTCACCGCCTCAATCCCCTTTTCTATCGCCTCAATCACCTTAGTAGCATCCTTCCCACCAGCTTGTGCCATGTTTGGGCGTCCGCCCCCTTTGCCACCTATGATTTGTGCCATTTCTTTTATTATATTGCCTGCATGGTATCCCTTGCCTACCAAATCATCGGTTACCACAACTAGCAAATTTACATTTTCTGCTGTTTTGCTTGCGAAAAGTATTATGCCTGATTTTATCGTAGTTTTCACTCTATCAGCCATGTTTCTCATTTCATCAATGCTTACCTCGTCAAATATATGTTTCACTATAGTAATATCGTTAATCAACTCTCGCTTATTTAATATTACATCAAACTCTTTATTTACAGCCTTTCCTCTTAGCTTTTCAATTTCCCTATGTGCATTCTTTAGCTCATTTGCCAACCCTTCTACCTTTTTACTCACTTCACTCGGAAGTGCTTTGAGTAGCCCACATGTGGTTTTTAGATATTTTTCCTGTTCCTTATAGTACTCTATAGCTTTCATCCCCGTTAAGCCCTCTATCCTTCTAACCCCAGCCGATATTCCGTATTCGCTGAGTAGTTTAAATGTTCCTATATTAATTGTATTAGCTATATGTGTACCTCCACAAAACTCTATGCTGTAGTCAGATATGTTTACTACTCTAACACTATCTCCATACTTTTCTCCAAATAACGCCATTGCACCTAGCTTTTTAGCATCACTTATGCCCATTTCAGAAATATTTACCGTAAGTCCTGATAGTATCTTCTCATTTACTATAGACTCTATTTTCTCAAGCTGTTCTGGTGTTATCGCTTCAAAATGGGTAAAGTCAAACCTCAGTCTATCACTTGATACATCTGACCCTGATTGTTCTACATGCATGCCTAGCACTTCTCTAAGTGCTTTTTGCAATAAGTGGGTTGCTGTATGATTTCTAGTTGTGGCAAGTCTATTTTCATTGTCTATTTTTAAACTTACTTCGTCACCTACTTTAACTTGTCCTTTTTCTACCTTGCATATATGAATTATTTTGTTTCCTAGTACTTTCTTAGTTTCTAATACTTTTGCTTCAAAGCTAGTACATTTAATCACTCCTATATCCCCATGCTGCCCACCGCTTTCTGGGTAAAAGGGTGTAGTATCTACTAATATCGATACGTTTTCTTCTGATTTAGCGGTATCCACCAAACCAGTATCAGTAGTAATTGCCATCACTTTAGCCTTTGACTCATTTTCTGTATATCCTACAAATTTTGTTTCTAGCTCTACTGGTAGTTTATTATATACTGTTGCATCTTTTCCCATGTATGATGTCTCACTTCTAGCATCTCTTGCTCTTTGCTTTTGTTCTTCCATTAGGGTTTTAAATCCTTCCTCGTCAACAGTAATCTTATGCTCCTCTAGTATTTCTCTAGTTAAATCTATAGGAAATCCATATGTATCATATAACTTAAATGTATTTTCTGCATTAAAAATATTATTTTTATTCTTCAAAAGTTCAGTAATATAGACGTCTAATATATTCATACCTTGGTCTATTGTTGTGTCGAACTTTTCTTCCTCAACATTTATTATTTTTAATATATATTCCCTTTTTTCCTCTAATTCTGGATAAGCTGTCTTAGAATCTTGTATAACAATCTTTGCTATCTCATTTAAAAACATGCCGTCTATTCCTAGCATTTTACCATGTCTAGCCGCACGTCTTAGCAGTCTTCTAAGCACGTAGCCACGCCCCTCATTAGAAGGAAGTATCCCATCAGAGGTCATAAATGTAACTGCTCTCATATGGTCAGTTATAATACGTATAGAAACGTCTTTTTTGCTATCCTTCATATATGTGACTCTTGCTATATTACAAACCTTATCTCTTATATTTTTCACTATATCTATATCAAAAACCGAGCTAACATCTTGCATTACTACAGCTAGTCTTTCAAGCCCCATGCCGGTATCTATGTTCTTATTTTCTAGCTCAGCATATGTGCCATCTTCTTGCTTACTGAATTGGGTAAATACGTTATTCCATACCTCCATGTACCTATCACAATCGCAACCTACTGTACAATCAGGTGAGCCACAGCCATACTTTTCTCCTCGATCAAAATATATTTCTGAGCAAGGTCCGCATGGTCCTACCCCTACTTCCCAGAAGTTGTCCTTTTTGCCTAGCTTAAATATTTTTTCTTTTGGAATACCTATTTCTTCATTCCATATACGGAATGCTTCATCATCATCTTGATATACAGAAGGGTAAAGCTTGTCTACTGGCATTTCTAGTTCTTTTGTTAAAAACTCCCATGACCAAGCTATGGCTTCTCTTTTGAAATAATCTCCAAATGAGAAGTTACCTATCATTTCAAAAAAAGACAGGTGCCTTGCATCCTTACCAACTTCGTCTATATCTATCGTTCTAATACATTTTTGAGCGGTAGTAATCCTACTTTTTGGTGGTACCTCTTCTCCTGTGAAATACTTCTTCAGAGGTGCCATCCCAGAATTTATGATAAGCAGTGAATTATCATCCTTTGGCACTAACGATGAGCTACTCATCCTCAAATGTCCCTTACCCTCAAAAAATTTTAAATACTTCTCTCTTAACTCATTAGCTCCTAACTTTTGCATGTTACATCATCCTTTCGTATTATTTAAGCTCAATCACATAATCTGCAATATTTTTCACTACCTCTAAATCATGTGATGAAATTCTTTGTATTCATATTTTTTATCAAACATCTCAAACTTTTTTAAATACTCATCTACTAATCTTTTTAAAGCTTTTTTATCATTAATACCGTCAATTATATATTTAAAATTATCGAAACCCCTCGTGTTTGGAATCAGAGTATCTCTTTGAAATACAAAGGATACTTTATTAGCATAATTTATAATCTCACCACTCTCTATCTCTTCTAAATTAGCCAAAACCGACAGAAGCGTAGTTTTACCTATACCTAATTTTCCTACTATGCAGGTTATTTTGTTTTGCTTTATCTCTATATTTAGATTTTTTAGCACTTGCTTACCATTATAGCTTTTACATACGTTCTTTAAGATTATCACATCATCACCTACTCTATTTATTCTTTGATTTTATCCTTGACATAAAAGCTTAATAGGTTGTTCTGTATCTTTACTAGTATAAAACCCAGGTCCAAAATCTGATGTTTTATATTTCTTGTTATTTTTTAATACATAGTCCCATCTCGGTTCCTTTATTATTTCTATAGATGCATGATATACAGTTAGTTTATTTGATTCAGTATTCATCTTTATACATCTACCTCTTTCACACTTTACATTACTACCACATGCCTTATTTTTTGTTGTTACAGCATTGTTTAAAATTATTGATTTTTCCCGCTTACTCTCAAAAGACTAATAACTTTTGTCACTATGTAAATTACTATTACTCCAGCTACCCAATCTGTCCACTCATCATACTTTATTATTCCTTTATCTACCATAATACATCCTATATAAATTATTCCTACTATTAACACAAACCATACTAGTATCAGTAATTCTTCATTTAATTGGTCTGTAGAATTATCAATCTTCAATAATAATTCTTTGCTATATTTAATATCTAATATTATTCCAAAAGTTGTTATTACTATAATCGATATTAATGTTATAAACTCTTGCCATGCGTCATTTCCAATAAAGGTTAACGCTAATAGACACGAACATATTATATGAAAAATACATGTTCCACTATAAAATAAATATCCACTATTCCAAGTATTAATCATTTTTGTATTTTCAAAAATATTTTTAATAATGCCTCCTATCAAACAAATAACTAATGTTAACCCAGATGCTGATACAGCGATATCTGAAAAATCTAGCGTTCCTGGAAACATAGACATCACCTCCTTATTAAACCTTCCTACTATTAACCCTATTAAAATACCCCTCAATAACAAGCGAGATTACAATAACCACAACCGTCCACGCTAGCATTTCATCTGTCTTTAAATATAGCTTGGAATCTTTCGTAGTATATTATAGTTAAATGATTTTTTAAATTCTTCTAATCTATTTCTTCATACTCCACGTATTTCTTCCCCAACACTAGAACTATATATTTTTTAAGTTCCTTTTCACTATCATTTTGTACATTATGCTCCTCCATATACCTATAAAGTTGCTTCCTTGCTTCTTGCTTCTTTTTTGTTATGATCGCTATATTACTCTCTATCATTCTTTCTTTTTCGTCCGTATACCCTAGTTGGTTATTCTCAGTTTTAAGCTCGCCTTCTTTTATATGCTTAAATTCTATCATACACCTATATTTTACAGCTTCTTTATACAGTACTCCTTCTTTTATATATAGATCTGTGTAGCCTCCGTTTGTTTCTTTTTCACTTTCTATCAAGTATACTCCGTCTGTGTACACTAGTGTTATAAATATGCTTTTGCAGCTTGTTTCGTTGAAGTACGTTAGGTCTCTGTTTGATAGTCTTTTTATTACTCTTTCATATATTTCCATTATATGTTCTACTTTTCCTTCTTCTCTCATCTTTCTCATTGCTGCTTTTAGTTCATCGTACCTCGCACTTGCTTCTACTCCGTATGCCTTCTCCATATACTCCCAGTATAATGCTTTTACTGCGTAGTTTGGCACTCCTAGTATTACCGCATTTGCTTCTTGTCTTTTTATTGTTAGCATACCTAGATAGTATAGTAACGACCTTATATTTGTATATTTTTCTTCTTTTTTGTATAAACTTTCTAGATTAAATCTTTCTTTTATTTCTATAGGTCCTACCTCTCCACCTTCTATTATATCTAACATTTCTTCTTTTGTTATAAAGTTTTCTGCTATATTCCGTAGTCTAGTGTAGTCCGTTTTTACGTTTTCGTCTATTAATTTTTTAGGGTATTCTTTTTTCTGTATTATATTATTTAGTATATATAGTACCATGTCTGTATTGTATACTGTTTCGCTTACGCTCTCATTAAATTTATATCCATTGCAATAAGTCTTTAATATTTTAAATAACTCCTCTTTATTTACTATTTCCCCTATCTTATAATAATCTACTATTTCTTTTATTTCTTCATCATTAAACCCAAGTATATTGTTTAAATCTTTATCATTTGCTATTACGGTAAATATATTTGCCCCACTTGTTACGTCGTCTAGCATCATTGGACTTACCCCTGTTATGAAGGTTCTTGTTATTGCTCCGTCTCCTGTTCCTTCTTTTATTTCTTTATAGAATGTTCTTACATATCCTCCTTCGTGCATTAGCTCTTCGTATATCTTTTGTTTTCCTCTCATTATGTTGTTTGCAAAGTTGTCATATTCATCTATTAGCAGTACTATTTTTTTGTTTTTTAATTCTACTATTTTTGATAAATATTTTAATGCATATGTTGCTCGCCTTTCATCTTGTGGCAATTCTTCTTTTTCTAATATGTGTTTATATCTAATTATACATTTATCCACTGCACTCGAAACTATCTTATCAAAGCTTTCTATTAGCTCATCTTTACCCAAATCCGTTATTACACTTGCAAAGCTTATTTTCAGCACTATATATTTATTAGCTTGTTCCGTTCTGTTTTCTTCGACATATAAATCTCCAAAATATTTTTCAAAGTTCGGTTCTTCATTCATATCATAATAAGCTTCTAGCATGGTTAAAAAAAGACTTTTACCAAATCTTCTAGGACGTATAAAGAATACGTATCTATCCTTATCTTCTAATTTTTCTATATACATCGTTTTGTCTATATAATACATATTAAGATTCCTAAGCTCTTTAAAGTTACTTATCCCATACGGTATTTTTTTCACATCATACACCACCTAATCAATTTTTCATATTATTTTAATTATATTATCATATTATTCTAATTTTTTCAATATCTTTTCCATATTATTTAAGCTCAATCACATCATCTGCAATATTTTTCACTATTTCTAAATCATGTGATGAAATTATTATTGTTTTGTTCAGTTTTTTTAGCTCGGTTAGTATTATTTCCTTCATACCGTCATCTAATTCCTTGAAAGGTTCATCTAAAAGTAATACATCCGATTGATAAAGTATTGCCTGGATAATCTTTATTCTCTGAATCATTCCACCACTTAGATTTTCTTTGTATTCATATTTTTTATCAAACATCTCAAACTTTTTTAAATACTCATCTACTAATCTTTCTAAAGCTTTTTTATCATGAATACCGTCAATTATATATTTAAAATTATCGAAAACCCTCGCGTTTGGAATCAGTGTATCTCGTTGAAATACAAAAGATACTTTATTAGTGTCATTTATAATCTCACCACTGTCTATCTCTTCTAAATTAGCCAAAATTGACAAAAGCGTAGTTTTACCTATACCTGATTTTCCTACTATGCAGGTTATTTTGTTTTGCTTTATCTCTATATTTAGATTTTTTAGCACTTGCTTGCCATTATAACCTTTACATACGTTCTTTAAGATTATCACATCATCACCTACTCTATTTATTCTTTGATTTTATCCTTAATATTGCTTGTTCTGGTGATAGTGTGTGAAAATAATTATATACAATTACCATATAGTCATAATCTGCTTGCGAATAAATGCATTCGCTACTTTCACCTAGCCATTTGTTCCAATACCTATAAATATATCCCATCCAATAAAGCATATCTTTATTTTTTATAGCACCCTCAAATATTTTTACGTTATCAGACTCAAGCAATGCTTCTCCGATTTGTTTTGTACCTGTATTATGATATGGAGATATATTATTGTCCATACTTCTCGCTATATCACTATGCATAAATTTAACTATAAAATCCTTTGCATCTGATTCAAAATCACTTTGGCACTCAGCAAATAGTAATCCTTGATTATCACAAACTGCTATTTCAAACATATTTAGTTCTTTATCCCCTCCGTACTCTTCCATCAATTCACACCCTTTTTTCTTAATATCTCTTCTGCTATCTCTCCTTGTCTTGCATACTCAACTCTCACTTCAATCATTTTTTCTTCTATCATTGTTCTTTCTATATCAACTATTTCTCTGTATTTAGCCAGCTCTTCAATATTTATTTTTGTGACCTCTATAAACTTCAAATTATTACATGCTTTATCAGACTTCATAACTATTTGTTCATGGTAATCCATTGCATTCATGCTAGCTATAGTCACAATATCTGTAATAGCATTATCCATAAAGGACTGTATCGTTGAAAACATCTTATCATCTGCTATTGGTGCTATTACTACATCTGCTTCTGATATTCTCTCTCTATATTCATTTCTTAAAATATGTAATTTTTTACGGGATTTAAATTCTCTTCTATGAAACATGATTGTTAACAACCACTCCCTATCTAAGTCAAAATTCAAAACGTCAAGTCCATTCAAGTCTAACTCATACTTATTTAAATGCACTACTTCACTATAGCATAAAAGCTTTATAGGCTGTTCTGTATCT
>MGOW01000101.1:26237-48166 GCA_001797255.1 Clostridiales bacterium GWE2_32_10 | reverse complement strand
CAGAAATAAAAAATGCTATTCTTTTTAATAAAGTACACGTTCCTCATTATAATTATATAGGAGATTCAATATTAGGTTATAAAGCCCACTTAGGAGCAGGAGTTATACTTTCTAACTTTAAGTCGGATGGAGGATTAATAAAAGTAAAAACGGATTCACAGGTTATTGAGACAGGATTAAGAAAGCTTGGGGCAATCATCGGTGATTATGCTGAAATCGGTTGTAATTCAGTTCTAAATCCAGGTACTATAGTTGGAAGAAATAGTATTGTATATCCATTAAGCTCTGTAAGAGGGATTCTTCAGGAAAATAGCATTTTGAAGGGTAGTGGTAATGTTGTTACAAAACATTAAAATTTATGTATAGAATAAATATGACTGTTCTTTGGCATCTAGATTATAAGGGAGATGTAATTATGTTTATAGTCCCACATTTTCCTCTTTCATCCTTACACACTCTCCTATCAATTTATTATTTAATTTCTTAATTTCCACCCATTATACCCCACCTTATTACATTTGTCAACCAAATTTTACAACTTTACCCATCCCACTCAAAACAAACACAACTGACTAGTCTCCGGCAAGCCCTTTAGTATCCCGTTCTGCTTTAGTATATCCACCACCGTCTTATTCGCCTTTGTCCTAGCCACAAAATTTTCTATTGACGTAAACTCCCCATCGTCTCTTGCCTTTTCTATGTTCTCAGCTACGGCTTCTCCTAGTCCTTGTATCGCCGTGAATGATGGCATTATTCCCTCTAGGAATATTTGAAAATGCTTTGCTTTAGCTTTGTAGATGTCTATTGGGACAAAATTAAAGCCTCTTGCATACATTTCTTGGACTATTTTCATATCTCCGAGCGTATCCTTTTCTTTTTTGGTCATCGAATAGCCTTTTGCCATATATTCTTTTATATGGTTATCAAGTTTTTCTTTGCCTTTACACATAAGCTCGTAGTCAAAGTCTGTAGCTCTTATACCAAAGAATGCAGTGTAATAGGCTTCTGGATAATATACTTTAAAGTAGGCTACTCTAAACGCCATCATAACATAGGCAACAGCGTGGGCTTTTGGGAACATGTATTTTATAGTTTTGCATGACCATATGTACCATTCTGGTAAATCATATTTTTTCATCTCTTCTTCCCATTCTGGCTTTAGTCCTTTTCCTTTTCTTACACTTTCAGTTATAACAAATGATAGCTTTTTATCCATTCCTTTGCTTATAAGAAATAGCATTATACCATCACGCACTGATATAACATCTTCTAGTGTTCCTCTTCCTTCTTTTATTATTTTTTCTGCATTTCCAAGCCAAACATCGGTACCATGCGTAAGTCCTGTAATCCTTACTAAGTCAGAAAAACATTTCGGCTTTGCATCCTGTAAAACTTGTATCAAGAAATTTGTCCCCATCTCAGGTATCCCTAAGGTTCCTATAGGACAACTTACCTCGCTTCCTTCTTTAATACCTAGTACATCATTACTTTCCCATATAGACATAACCTTCTTATCATCAAGTGATATTTTCTTTGCATCAACACCAGTTAGATCCTCAAGTCGTCGTATCATCGTAGGATCATCATGTCCTAGTATATCTAGCTTGAGTAGGTTTTTATCGATTGAGTGATAATCATAATGCGTGGTCTCAAGTGCCACTGTGTCATCATTTGCTGGCCATTGTATTGGAGTAAATTCATATATCTCTCTATCACTTGGAACTACCACTATTCCTCCTGGATGCTGACCTGAGGTTCTTTTTATGCCAACACAAGCTTGAGCTAATCTATTTATCTCAGCTTTTCTAGGCGTTATTCCTTTCTTTTCAAAATATTTCATTACATATCCATATGCAGTTTTATCAGCAAGAGTTCCTATTGTACCTGCTTTAAATGCATGACCTTTTCCAAACATTTTTTCTGTAAATTCATGTGCCTTACTTTGATATTCTCCAGAAAAGTTTAGGTCAATATCAGGTTCTTTATCCCCTTCAAATCCGAGAAAGGTCTCAAATGGTATGTCATGTCCTTCCTTATCCAGCTTAGTGCCACATTTAGGGCATGGTGCATCTGGTAAATCACAGCCTGAGTTACTTCCATGCTTTTTTACAACCTCTGAGTCAAAATCAGAATATTTACAGTTTGGACATACATAATGCGCTGGTAATGAATTAACTTCTGTAATCCCTGCCATATTAGCTGCAAATGAAGACCCTACAGATCCACGTGATCCAACTAAATACCCGTCGGATATAGATTTCTGAACGAGCTTTTGAGCTATTATGTATAAAGAAGCGTACCCATTGCCTATTATTGAGTTGAGCTCTCTTTCTAATCTTTCTACAACTACTTCTGGGATATTTTCCCCATAAAGAGCTTTTGCATTATCATAACATACATTCCTTAGTTCTTCCTCTGCTCCATCTATTACTGGAGCTGCCTTATCATTTTCATCTATCGGCACTGTCGTCTCTATCATATCAGCAACCTTATTAGTATTCGTCACTACAACCTCAAATGCCCTCTCTTCCCCTAAATAACTAAACTCCTCAAGCATCTCATCTGTAGTCCTAAGGTACAAATCAGCCTGCTCGTCTGTGTCTTTATACCCTTTGCCAGCAAGAATAATCTGTCTGTATAGTTTATCATCAGGGTCTAAATAGTGTGCGTCACACGTCGCAACCACAAGCTTATTATTTTTGTCTGCAAGCTCGACTATTTTTTTATTTATTTCCTTCAAATCTTCCTCAGAATTTATATCAGGAATCTTGTCACTAGCTATCATAAATTTGTTATTCGTTATCGGCTGTATTTCTAGATAATCATAAAAATCAACAAGCCTTTGAATTTCATCCTCATCTGCATTGCCCAATACAGCCTTGAATACTTCTCCCGCTTCGCAGGCACTACCTATTATTAGATTTTCTTTATACTCTACAATCTCACTTTTAGGTACTCGTGCACGTCTTTTATAATATTTCACATGTGAAATAGATACGAGCCTATTTATAGCTATTATACCTTGTCTATTTTTTGCAAGTATTATCGCATGTGACATCGGCAAGACCTTAGGGTCTAGATCACCTACTAGGTTATTTATTTCCTCAAGATTATATATTTTTTTCTTTTCTAATATTTCTATGAACTTTACAAATATTTCTGCAGTTGCACCTGCATCATCAACTGCCCTATGATGATTTAAAAGTTTAATCCCCAGATGTTCAGATATAATGTTTAATTTGTGATTTTTCAAACTAGGAAATATTGCTCTTGCAAGCGATACGGTATCTATTACTGTGTTTTCAACTTCTATATTTTGCCTTGTTGCATTGGATTTTATGAACCCCATATCAAAGCCCGCATTATGTGCTACAAGCACTGAATCACCTACAAAATCTAAAAACTGAGGTAATATAACTTCTATACTAGGTGCGTCTGCTACCATTTCATCTGTTATACTCGTAAGCTTTGTTATATGCTCTGGTATATGCACTCCCGGGTTTATAAAGGTACTGTATTTATCTATTATTTCCCCTGCCTTTACTTTTACCGCCCCTATTTCTGTTATCTTATCCGCTTGGTTGCTAAAACCTGTTGTTTCTATATCAAATACTACGAAGGTACTATCTATATTTTCCATGTCTTTAGCGTCCTGAACGATTTTTTTCATGTCATCTACTATATATGCCTCTACTCCGTATATAACCTTTATGTCTTTCCCTTCTGATGCATGCATAGCTTCAGGAAAGCCTTGCACTACAGCATGATCTGTTATAGCGATAGCCAGATGACCCCAGTCTAGTGCCCTTTTTATAACTGCCTTCGACGAAGGTATCGCATCCATTTCGCTCATTTGTGTATGCATATGTAGTTCTACCCTTTTTACCTCTGCTAAATCTTTTTTCTTTTTTAATGGTGATTCTGCCTTCATTATATGTCTTGCCATAAGTATAACTTCTTTTGAGAAATTATCATATTGCATCTGACCTTTTATCTTTATCCATGCACCTACCGTTAGCTTGTCCTTTATATCTTGATGTTGTGCTTTTTTCAGAAATATTTTTGATGTTACTGAATTAGTCTTATCTGTTATATCAAATGTAATAAGCATCAAATCTTCTTTTATTTCCTTTTCTTCAAGCTTTATTATTTCCCCTTTTATACACGCATCTAAAGTTTCATCAGTTATATCATCTATTTTCATAGTCACTTCTTTTATTTCTTTTCCAAATATTATAGGACTATCCTCTTTTTCTTCAGAATTACCTGCTTTATTTTCAGACTTTGTATCTTCCTTTTTCATATTTTGAGAGACATTTGAAGCTGCCTGCTTCATTATCTTCTCTTGTTCTGCTTCCACTTTGTTGTTGTATTCTTTTATTTCTTCTTCTGACAGCTCTAATTCACAAAATAATACATTCGCATTTATCGAAAAGCTTTTATTTATCGTAGCTTTTATTTTCTCCTCTAGCTTGTGTCGCCTCAGATAATCAATAGAGCTTTTATGAACCTTTATTACTAGTTTGTCTCCTAGCACATCACATTTTGAATCACTCAGTATAGTTTTACAAAGTGGACTTTTCTTTTCAATCATACGTAAGATATTATCCCAATACAAACAAACAAGCTTATTTATATCATTCTCAGGGATATCATATCTCGCATAAATCTTAACATTATCTATCCCTTTTAATCCATTTAAAACCTGATTCTCTATATCACTTATAACATCCTCATGTACAACATTACAAAAACTCAAGCTAAGCTCTATCTTTCTATCCTTGCTATACATATTCACCTTTTCAACCTTTGCACTCGAAAATGCATCTTTATATATCTTATCTATATTAACAAAACTAAACATATCCAAAAAACAAGGTACCTCTTGCATAAATAATCAACTCCGTAATCTTTTAATCTCTAACTGTCATTAACTAATTATACCATAAAAAAATATTTAAAAAAAGACTTGACACGCAAAGTTTTTGTTTTTTTGCATGTTAAGTCTCTTTTATACAACTTGGAATTACTTTAAAGCCCTGTTTATCTCATCTAAAAATATATAAAAATCTTCTAATTTAAATTTTAGTATTTTATATATCTGCTTATCGTCTATCTCGTTATATAAATGTACTACTTTATTTCTAAATTTAGTCATATCTGAATAATTCGTTACCATCTTTTTATCAATAATGTTATTATCTGCAAGTATTTTAAATAATTCTTTATTTGTTTCAGCTTTACCCAGTCTGTTCCTCGCTATTATATGATTCGTTATATCTATCATAGCTTCAATTGCTACCTGCAAAAAATATTTCGCACTACCTGGATTTCTATAATCCTCTAAAAATTGTTCCTCCGAAAAGCATCTCATATCCTCTAACTTTTTAACATTATCTTCTATATGTGACAATTTTTCTGTAACTTTATCAATATCTACATTTTCTATCATACTTTCACTGCACCCCTTTTATATCCCGAATATAAATAATCCCTATTATACGAGTCTATATAATATTTATTTATAAAGTATAGCCTATATATATTCTCAATATAATCAGAAACTTGTATGAAGTCTCTTTCGTACAAAGTTGTTCCATCACTTACTGCATTATATTGAAGTGATAGACTAGATTCCTTTAAATTTATAATATCTACATTTTCATTTTTTATAATGTCCGTTATTTCTGTTCCGATTCTCAATTCGTCCATCAAATCTACATCACCATCAAAAATAATAGCAAAATCAACATCACTGTCTTCTCGCTGATATTCTGTTCCGTATGACCCTACAATCCAAACAGCAATTATATTAGACTTTTTTTCAAAGTATTTTACCAATTCTTTTTTTTTATCCTCTATGCTAAGCATAATACCACTCCTTGCTCTAATCATCTTTATATATTATACTTATTTTTTTCGTTTTCGTCAATACGTAAAACTTAAATTTTTTACTCCACACCCAAAATCTCCGTCATCATCTCCCACAAATCATCTTTACCTGTCTTATTTAACGAAGAAAACAATACTACATTATCATCCTTATCCATGCCTAATATTTTCCTAATAAGTCCTACATTCTTTATCTGAGCGTTCTTCCCTAGCTTATCCGCTTTAGTTATCACTATTATATGTGGTATATCCATCTCCCTAATAAATTCAAACATAAGCTTGTCGGCAGTATTTGGTTCATGTCGTATGTCTAATAGGAGTGCTATGCACTTTAGATTTTCGCGTTCAGTTAGATACTCGTCTACTATCTTTAACCAGCTTCCCTGTTGTTTTTTCGATACACTGGCATACCCATATCCAGGCAAGTCAACTAGTCTAATTGTTTCGTCTATGTTATAAAAATTTACCGTCCTCGTCTTTCCTGGTGCAGAGCTAGTTCTGGCTAAGCTTTTCCTGTTCATCATAGTATTTAGGAGTGATGATTTACCTACGTTTGATCTTCCTACAAACGCTATCTCAGGTATCTCGTCAATTGGAAATTGGTCTATTCTTCCTGCTGTCATCTCTAAATTAATATTATTTAAATTCATTAGTTAACCCCCGTTCTTTTCGTGTTTTGCTATTACTAGTTTTATCATAAAATAACTTATATCCTCAGATACCAAATCTTTTATTGGTCTTAATTTTTCAGTTCCTACACTCTTAATAGCTTCTAAAATTTGTTGTTCATCTTGTTGATTTAGATATTCCTCGGCTTCGTCATATAATCCCCATTTGTAAGCATCTGCAAGGTGTGTTTCTATTGTTGTTGTAGCTAATTCCCTTCTTTTGGCTACTGCTGGGATACTTCCTAGTTCTCTCATGAGCTCCAATGTTTTTTCGCATGTTTCCCCAACTCTTCGTTCTCTTGGCATTCTATTATTTGTTGTTTTTTCTTCATATACTATTTTTGAGGTGTCTATATTATTATTATCTACATATATTTGTATCTCATTTATAAATTTTTTCCCATATCTTTCGTATTTAGCCTCCCCTACTCCTGATATATTTAATATTTGTTCTTTACTTATAGGGTATCTTCCTGACATTTCTTTAAGTGTTGCATCGCTAAATACTACAAAAGGCGGTAATCTTTCTTCGATTGATATAGTTTTTCGTAGTTGTCTTAATATTTCAAATAAGCCCTCGTTTCCTGATATTTCTCTATGTTTCATAGTTTGTATGTACACCTTTTCATTTTCTTTTAGAATTTTTATAGATTTCTCTGTAAGCTTTATTATAGGATATTTGTCACCTCCCATTTTCAAATAACCATCTGCTATTAGCACATTCATGTATTCTTTTATGTCATTTACCGAGTACTCCCTCATTATTCCGTATGTAGACAAATCTCTATATAAACATGCTGGTTGTGATGCTGAGCCCTTTAGTACCTTTGTCACCATAGTTGTTCCAAATCGTTCTTTCATTCTATGTACACATGATAATATCTTTTGTGCTTCAATCGTTATATCCTGTTTTTCTAAATAGTCATTACAATTACTACAGTTATCACATTTTTCTTGTGCGTATTCCTGTCCAAAGTAGCTTAGTACCTGTTTTCTAAGACAGTTTGTAGTATATGAGTAGTCTATTATTCTTTGTAGCTGTTCATATTTATTTTGTTTAACCGCTTCTGAACTATCCCCAAGTTCTTCTATAAAATACTTTTGCAAAATTATATCTTGTTTGTTAAACAAGAGTACACATTCACTTTTTTCACCGTCACGTCCTGCTCTACCCACCTCTTGATAATATGCTTCTAGATTTTTTGGCATACTATGATGTATTACATACCGTATGTTAGATTTGTCTATTCCCATACCAAATGCATTCGTAGCCACCATAATACTTATATTATCATATAAAAATTCTTCTTGACTTTTTTTCCTTTGCTTCTCACCCATTCCTGCATGATATTTCCCTACACTATAGCCGATTTTACTTAACACAGTGTAAAGTTCATCTGTTTCTTTTCTTGTTGCACAGTATATTATACCTGAAACATTTTTATTTTCTTCTATATAGCTTAGTATAAATTTTTGTTTAGTAGCATTTCTCACTATTATAAGCTTTAGGTTTTCCCTGTCGAAGCCAGTAACCGTAATACTCGGAGACCTAAGTCCTAATTGAGTTATTATGTCCTTTTTTACATCTTCTGTGGCTGTAGCAGTAAATGCTGTTATTATGGGTCTGTTAGTAAAAGAATCTATAAATGCTTTTATTTTGGTATAGCTTTTTCTAAAATCATGCCCCCAGTGTGATATACAGTGCGCTTCGTCTATTGCTATTTGTGATATATTTATTTTATTTATAAATTCTATAAATCCTTCATTTTCAAGTCTTTCAGGTGCTACATATATAATCTTATATATATTATTCCTTATGTTATTAACTATCTCCCTAAGCTCCATATTAGATAGTGTACTATTAATAAAAGCTGATTTTATGCCAACTATATTTAACGAATCCACCTGATCCTTCATAAGCGAGATAAGAGGTGATATCACAATCGTAACCCCCTCGAAAATAAGTGCTGGTATTTGATAACATATTGATTTACCACCACCCGTAGGCATAATACCCAGCACATCCCTTTTACTTAAAATATTCCTTATTATTTCTTCCTGTCCTTTTCTAAATTCATCATACCCAAAATACTTTTTAAGCAATTCTTTTGCCACTTGCATATAATTTCTGTCTCCTTTCTACTTAACTTTCATTTTTATTCATTATACTCCATTCTTACTTCTTTTTCAAGTTTTTTATAAAAAAAATAAGTCCAGATTTCTGGACACGTGTTACAGTTCAGACCTATAACTGTCATTGCGAGCCTGTTTTTGGCGTGGCAATCTGTTTTTTAGTTTTAAAGACAGATCGCCACGTCGGTAAAAACGCCCTCCTCGCGATGACAGTGGTAGGTCTATAATTTTATTCTTCCATCACAAGTGCACGCATCGGGCAGGTCTTCACACACTTGCCACATTTTATACAGACTTCCTCATCTACCTCAGGTGCTTCAAATTTCTTTTGTTTCAGTGCCTTCACCGGACATACTTTAACAGACGGACACGGGTGATTTTGTGGACACCTTTCTTTTTTTACAACTAGTTTCATACTGCTCCCCCCTGTATTATAGTTCAGATTTTTGCTTTTCTTTGAACTACAAATTATTCTATAAATAATTTTATGAACATTTTTCTAGTTTTATGTTTAATCTAAATATTTTTTACCAACAGTCAACAACTAACAAGCAATAACCTCATCTACCCATTTATCAAATCTACATTATACAGCTTATTATACACCTCATTATGCCTTATTAACTCCTCATGCGTACCTCTAGCTACTACCTTCCCTGCGTCTAGTAGTATCATCTCATCACAGTCTATTACCGTACTTAGTCTATGGGCTATTATTATTACCGTATGATCCTTTGCTACTTCATCTATTGCCTTTTTTACGTTGTATTGTGATTCGTTGTCTAGTGCACTCGTTGCTTCGTCAAATAACATTATTTTGGATTTTTTCAACATTGCTCTTGCGATGGATATTCTTTGTTTTTGTCCCCCCGATAGGTTTACTCCACCTTCTCCTATTAGTGTGTCGTATTGTTTTGGTAGGCTCATTATATATTCATCTATGTACGCAATCTTGCAAGCTTCCCTTAGTTCTTCGATTGTTGCATTTGGTTTTACCATTGTTAGGTTTTGTTTTATGGTTGAGTTAAATAAGAACGGTTCCTGCCTTATTACTGATATATGCTTTCTTAGTGAGTCTTCGTCAAATTCTTTTATATTCACTCCATCTATAAGTATTTCACCTAATTTAAAGTCATAGAATCTGAGTAGTAGACTGAATAATGTACTTTTTCCGCTTCCACTTCGTCCTACTATGGCTAGCTTTTTATTTTTTGGTATGTGTAGGCTTAAATTTTCTAATACTTCATTTGTATCATCATAGGCAAATGACACATTCCTTAGCTCTATATCTCCCTTGATATACTCTACACTTTTATCTCCAAACTTTTCATCTGGGTATAGCTTGTTGTCGAGAATTTCAAATATACGCTCCAGTGCAACTGAAGCTTTTTGTACATCGACACCAACTTCTGTAATAAGATCAACAGTTCCCATTATCAGTTGCGTATAACTGGTTATTGCGAAAAAATAGTCTGCCAAAAGCTTACCTATATATACATAGTACCCTGCTGCAATTAATACTACCCCAAGTACTAACATTCTTAACATCGCAATCATTGTTCCTAAAACTCTTCGTATATCACTTGCTTTAAATTCCTTCTTTCTTATAATTCTAACAACCGTTTTAAATTTTAATAAACTGTTATTTTTTAGTCCGAGAGATTTAACCTCTCTTATTCCTTGTATCGTTTGTTGTAGATTGCTTACATATGCATCCGAATTTTTTCTCATACTTTTTGTAATTGTTTTTATTTTTGCCCCGTATTTCTTAAAAATTGCATACATCAAAACTATCATTACCAAATACATCATTGCTATTTCTGGACATATAAAAAATACGATAACTATTAAAACTAATTCCCTTATAGTTCTTATCCCTACTCGTAACAATCTAGCAGTTATATCTACTACTGTATTAGTGCTCTCTGAAACTCTATTTATAATCTCACCACTTTTAGTTTTATCGAATGCCTCAACTGGCAGATCAACTATCTTCTTATATAAATCATTTCTTAAATCTTCTGTCACCATCCCATATATCCTAGAAGCCAAAAAACCTATCATTATTGATATTATACTATCTATCAAATATAATATTAAATAAATTCCAAAAAATAATAAGAAAGCATTAAAATCATGTTCTACTACTTTTACAACAGCCTTACCCCAGAAAACAGGATAAACTATAGCCATAAAAAATGAAGTAATCATAATTGCTATGTATATAAACACTCTTGCCTTATATTTTCTAATATAACTCCATAATCTTTTAAAATAATACATACTTTCCTTAAACGTTACCTTCTTCTCATCTTTCTTCCTTTTCTTACTCAAAATATCACCCCATTAGTTTTTTAGAATAAAATGCAAATTGTCACATCTTATTTCATCCATTTATCAAATCCACATTATACAGCTTATTATACACCTCATTATGCTTTATCAAATCCGCATGCGTACCTCTCGCTACTACCTTACCTGCGTCTAATAATATCATCTCATCACAGTCTATTACAGTGCTTAGCCTGTGGGCTATTATTATCACTGTGTGGTCTTTAGCTACCTCGTCTATTGCCTTCTTTACGTTGTATTGTGATTCGTTGTCTAATGCACTCGTTGCTTCGTCGAATAGCATTATTTTTGATTTTTTTAGCATTGCTCTTGCTATTGATATTCTTTGCTTTTGTCCACCTGATAGGTTTACTCCACCTTCTCCTATTAGTGTGTCGTATTGTTTTGGTAGGCTCATTATGTATTCGTCTATATATGCAATCTTGCATGCTTCCCTTAATTCTTCGGTTGTTGCATTTGATTTTACCATTGTTAGGTTTTCTTTTATTGTTGAGTTGAATAAGAACGGTTCTTGTCTTATTACTGATATGTGCTTTCTTAGTGAGTCCTCGTCAAATTCTTTTATATTTATTCCGTCTATAAGTATTTCTCCTGATTTAAAATCATAGAATCTAAGTAGTAAGCTAAATAATGTGCTTTTTCCACTTCCACTTCGGCCTACTATGGCTAGCTTTTTATTTTTATGTACAGGTACATTCACATTAGACAAAACTTCATTTATACCGTCATATGCAAACGATACATCTCTAATCTCTATATTTCCCTGTATTTCCTCTACTTTTTTATCTCCAAATTTTTCAACTGTATATACATCATCATCAAGCACTTCAAATATTCTAGAAAGTGAAACACCTGTACTCTGTACATATTGATTAAAAGTTCGAATCTTTTGAAATCCCATTATTATTTGCCATGTGTATATATCTATTGCTATTAGATAAGGTATTGATAGTTTACCTTGATACACTAACCATCCAGTAGTAAGGTAGACACTTGTTGCTAACAAAGTTATTATAAAATTCATGTTTGCCCCATACATTATATCTATATTTGAATTCTTAATTTCTTTTTTCTTCAACTCTACTATCTTTGCAAAAAAGTTTGATACCACCTCATGTTTTATACCTAATCCCTTCACTTCTCTTACTCCATTTATACTTTGGTTTAATATGCTTACTGCACTGTCATCTATTTCACTTATATCCCTTTTTATTTTTTTAACCTTTCTCCCATTTATTTTAAATAGTATAACCATTAGTATTAACGCTATCAAATAACATATTGCAAGTAATGGAGATAATATTACAGAACATATTATAAGGATTCCTGATTTTAATAAATTAGTACATGTCATAAATATTTGTTTTAAGTTATTCAATATATTATGAGGCTCTGAATAAACTTTCTTTATTATTTCTCCACTCCCTTTGTTATCAAAAACACATACATTTACATCCATCAATTTAAAATACATCTTCTTTTTTATATCTGTTATAAAATTTTGCTCAAGTCTTGAATAAGTATATTCCCCTATGACACTAACTCCCTCCATAAAAAAATGCCCTACACTAACATAAAAGATAAGTGCTATAAAAAATTGTTCATAATTAGATTCAGTCAATCTTGTCAATGCGTTAGACCAAAGCAATGGGTATATACCATCTGCAATAATTTGTAGCATCGTAAATAGCAAAATAATATAAACCAACTTTTTATATTCCCTTATATACACCCATAGCTTCTTTAACAAAGCTAACATTTCTCTTTTATCAATCTTCTTCCCCTCTTCCAATTCATCCACTCTCTCATCCTCCAATCCATATCACACTAATCGTCAACATAAAAGCACCGTGTTTACAAGGACACAGTGCGATTTGTAGGTTTGTATTAATTTAGAAATAAAGCTCAGCTTTATAGAACCCGACAATTAGTGCCTATAATATAATTTAAATATTCATTTGCTATACCAATTTCTAATCCATTCATTATAGACACCCCCTCTTTAAATTTATAGTTCTCATTATAATATAATATATCCTATTTTGTCAACCCATTACTATAATTTGTAAATTTCTTGTAATATTTTATTATATTTTATACTCCCGACACTTAATCTCAAGAAGCTTAAAATCACAGCAGTTTTGTTTCATAACCAAATCGTGTTCACCAATTGCCCGTTTATAAATATACTCAGCTTTTTTATATATTTCCTTTTTATTTTTATTACAAAAATCATGCTCTGCCATTAAAAGATATTTGTATTTTTCTTTTTCGGTATTAAAGTCTTTAATAATCAATACCTCGCTTGGTGCAGGAAACATAAAAGAAAATCTGATTGAACTTATCGGCACTCCATCTTCATTATTTATAAGTATGTTCGTTCTTTGTTGTGTTTTAAACGATGAAATCGGTGCAAAATAATTAAGTTCGTTTATTTCAAGCACAACTCCACAGACAAATTTTTCATATTTACTGTAATTTATATTTGGAATTTTTATATCATATCCTTTTAGATATTTTATGTACTCCTTACTTACATCATAAAATTTAATTTCTTCCATATGTTTATCCTCCAAAATAATTGTAAGCTAGGTTTCCCTAGCTTACATGCATGAATTACAATTCGCTCTTACTGTGGCGAAACACCTTGAATGTACAATTCGCTCTTACTGTGGCGAAACACCTTGAATGTACAATTCGCTCTTACTGTGGCGAAACACACTGCATTACTTAGTTATATACATATTATAACACTTTTCACCATCTATGTCAAGCCTATAAGTATGTTATAATATATTAATATTATATGATTTTTTTATTCCTCATAATCATATAATTCAAAATGATCTCTGAATAGTTATATTCTATTATCCTCGCTCCGTCTCATAGCTCCAAGTATTTATACCACCTATATCATACATATTGGTATATCCTAGCTCACGAAGCAAACCGTATGCGATTTTGCTTCGGCCACCGCTTCGACAATGGATGTATATAAGTGCTTGTTTGTCTGGTATTTTCTTTTCCATATTTTCTTTTGTTATCTCATCCAGCGGTATTAGTATACTTCCTGGTATGTGAATCTCTTTGTATTCCTCAACAGTTCTTACATCTAATAATATTATATTTTTATTTTCTTCTAAGTTTTGTTTAGCATATTCCTGATCCACTGTTCTCACTTTTATTCTCATATCTTTTGTATCCCCCTCTTTTAATCTATTTAAATCGTGTTAATTATTTTTTCTCAATAACTTTTTCCCCATCTATTAATGCATCATATCCTACAAAAACTATTTTTTCTGTTCCTGTAAGTCCTGAAATTACTTCTATATAATCATTTGATTGATAACCTGTTTGTATTTTTTTCTTTTTTGCCTTTTCTTTATCTATTACAAATATAAAGCTTTCTGCGCCTTCTTTAAGTACTATTTCCTTAGGCACTGCTTTTGTTCCTTTATGTTCGTCTAGTATTACTTCTAGTTGTGCAAACATTCCTGCCTTTAATTTCTTTTCCTTATTGGGAATAGTTACTCTTATAGGATATGTCTTTGAATTTTCATTAATCACTGGGCTTATGTTTGATATTTTGCCTTCGTAAACTTCCCCTTTGTATGCATCTACCGTTACTTTAACTATTTGACCAACTTTTAGTTTTGAGATGTCTATTTCTGAAACTCCTGCATCTACATACATTTCATTAATATTTACTACCGTAAATATGGGTGCACCTGGATTAATATTTTCTCCTACACTTATATTTTTCTCACTTACTATTCCTGATATTGGTGAGAAAATTTGCGTATATTTTAGATTTTCGCCTGCCTGCTTATATGTATTTTTTGCAGCTTCGACTCCTATATTAGCACCTTTTAGATTATATTCATATCCTCTTGTCGCCTGCTTTAGTGCTTCATTGGATGTGTCAAGTGCTTGCTTTGTAAGATTATATTGAGTTTCTATAGAATCAAAGTCAGTCTTTGCAACAGCCCCTTTTTCATATAGCTGTTTCATATTTAAATAATTTTTCTCGACATTTTCAAAATTTGTTTGTGCTGATTTTTGTGCTGCCTCTGCCATTTCTATATCCTGTGATTTCATTGTTTCATCGCTAAAATTTGTCATCCTATCTAA
The DNA here is from genome assembly GCA_001797255.1 of Clostridiales bacterium GWE2_32_10. GTDB lineage: Bacteria > Bacillota > Clostridia > Lachnospirales > UBA12420 > UBA12420. Next base: position 32,990 of record MGOW01000101.1, on the reverse strand, counting down.
AGTTTGATTGGCATTGTCAACTCCAACCTTTGCAGCGTCATATTGTATTTTATACATACTGTCGTCGATTTTTGCAATTAGTTGACCTTTCTTTACAGCTTTACCTACCTCAATATTTATACTCTGTATAGTTCCTGAAGCTTTGGATGTTACTGTAACCTGTTCCTTGGGGTTAAGCTTCCCTGGAATAATTAACTTGTTTTGAAAATCCTTAGTCTCAATACTTGTAGTCTTAACATAACTAACTTTTTGCTTTTCTATTTTATCTGCTTTTGCAGAGCATCCTACAAATATTAAACTTAATAATAACACTGATAATATTTTCAATCTCATCATACTTTCCTCCTTTTAAATATTCTTGACATTCCACCTGCTGTGTTTTCAAACATAATATATATAACTGGTACTATAATAAGTGTAAGCATCGTTGACACCATTAGCCCAAATATAATAGTATATCCAAGTGGTGCAAAGAAATCAGCTTTTAGTGTCATGGGTATTATACCACCGATTGCTGTTATAGTTGTGGCTAGAACTGGTTCAAAACGAGTCATACCTGTTTTTATTACCGCTTCTTCCCTGCTATATCCACTTCTACGTAGATAATTTATGTAATCAATAAGTATTATACCATTTTTGACAACTATACCAATAAGTGCAACAACTCCAATAAATGCTACAAAACCAAAATTGTATCCCATTAGAGCTAAACCTGGCATTACACCTATCATCGCGAGTGGTATAGCCACTAATATAATGATTGGTTGCGTAAACGAGTTAAACTGTATTACTAATATTGCAAATATTATCAAAATAGCGACTATCATATTGTTTCGCATATCTGTAAATGTTTCTTCTACTTCCTGTGTTTCTCCACCATATATAACCTCGACATCCTTAGGCAAGCCGTGTGCCTCAATCTTTTTTTGTATAGCTTGTGTTAATTCATATGCATTTACACCTGTTTTTACATCTGAGGAAACTACTGCTATCTTCTTAAGATCTGTGTGATTTATTGCACTATAGCTTTTTCCTTCTATAACTTCTACCACTTGATTAAATGGAATTTGACTGCCTGCCATAGACTGGAATGTCAGTTTATTTAAGTCATTCATTGTTGTTAGTTCAGATGAGACTGGTTTTATAATAACGCTTATTTCTTCTTTATCCTTTTTAAATGTTGTTGCTTCTAAACCATTTACTGCATTTCTAACCTCCATAGCAATCATCGCACTGTTTAATCCATATGCTCTTGCTCTTTCTTTATTTATTTTTATTTGTATCTCTGGGTCTCCTTCTTGCATTGAGTTATCTATGTTTTGTATTTCTGACATATCCTTTAGTATCCCTTCAGTAAAACTAGTACATTCCTTCAAATCCTCTAAACTGTCTGATTCATATTGAATATAAATAGGCTTACTACTAGGAGGTCCACTTTGGACTTCTTCTACTGTTATTTTTGCTCCTGGTATTTGTTTTAGCATGTTTCTTACCTGCTCTGAGACCTCCATACTTGACCTTACCCTATCTTTTTTCTCCACTAAGTCAACTGCTATTTTAGCTATATTAGGAGTAGTTCCTGTGCTCGCTGTAGCAAATTCATCAAATGCATCTGCTCCTGTAATACCTATATTTGAAACAAAATCTTTAATTTCTGATACCTTAAATAGCTCAACTTCAACGTCCTCTACTACCTGTTTGGTAAGTTCTATATTAGAGCCCTTTTGTGTTTCAATATTTACATAGAATTTTGTATAATCATCTGCTGTAAACATTTCTATCTTGAGTATTCCAAGTGGTATAAGTAACATACTAGCTATAAATGCACCGAAAGCTATAAGAATAGTTAAAATTCTTCTTCTTCCCTTTGTTATTATCCATCTAAGTATTTGTGAATACTTGACTATTACCTCAGATTCACCATGCTCATTAGTTTTTGCAACATATAGCTTGTAGTACATAAGCCCACCAAATATAATCGCAGAAATAATCGAAGCTATTGTAATATTAAATCCTGGTCGTGTAGTATCTACGAACGCATATATTGCTAAAAATATTACAAGTGCTAGTGATAAAATCTTAGAAACACTCTTACCAAATTTTCTTGATCCTTCTTTTATCCTTTCTTGCTTTTGTTTATCGCCTTTTAAAAATATTGCCGATAATGCTGGTGTTGTAGTTATCGCTACAAAGAATGATGCTGACAGTGCATATATTACTGTAATAGGTATTCCCTTTATGTATTCTCCCATTATACCTGAAGTAAGCATAAGCGGAAAGAAAGAACCAAGTGTTGTAAGCGTTGATGATAAAACAGCAGGCGCTATTTGATTTGTACCAACCTTTGCTGCAGTATTAGAATCAATCCCTTTCTTTCGTAATCTGTCTATGTTTTGCATTATTACTATACCATCATCAACAACCATACCTACTGCTAGTATCAATGAGAATAGAGTAATAGTATTTAATGTCATATCTGTCATTTTTAGAAAACCAAAAGTTATAAGTAATGTAAGTGGTATTACCATCGCAACTATTAAAGACTCTGCTAGTTCTATAAATATAAATAGTACTATAACAACGATGATAAGACCTGCACCCGCATCATGGATAACATCAGTAAGCTGATCGTCTACATATTTAGCCATATCTCCTGTTATTTCTAGTTTCAAAGTCTCAGGATATACTTTGCCTTTTCCTTCGTTTAATGTATCCTTTATCTCCTTAGTTACATTGATTATATCAGACTCATCCTTTTTCTTTATAGATATTGCAACAGTATTTTCAACCTTGTTTTTTCCATCCCCTGTACTAATATATAGTCTAGAATAAGAATCAAGCTCACTGTATCCATCCTCAACATCCGCGATATCTCTTAGATATAATGGACTATTGCCTGAATATTTTATTATTATATCTTCAAATTCTTTAGGATCTTCTATCTTCGCTATTGTTCGTATATTATAGTTTTTCTTATCTAACTCTATATTTCCACCTGGGAAATTAATATCCGATGAGGCTATAGCATTTTTAATATCATCAAGCGTTATTCCATAAACACCCAATTTTTGCGGATCAACTTTGATTTTTATCTCTCGTTCAAGTCCTCCGATTATCTGAACGTCAGACACTCCCTGAACTTTTTCTATTTCCTTCTTGATATCTTTGGCTATGTTTTTTAGCTGTATAAAATCATATTCCCCTCCGATATTAATTACAACTATAGGTGAGTTATTAGTTTTTATACTCATTACATTAGGTGCCGTAGCTTCTTCTGGCAGCTCTGACTCCACAGAAGAAATCTTCTCCCGCATCTTTTGTACCATATCATCCATGTCTACCCCTGTATCAAACTCAACCATAACAGAAGAATAACCGAATCCAGAGCTTGAAGTTATCTTTTTCACATGTTCTAGTTCGTCTAGCTTTGCCTCTATTTTATCCGTAACCAATGTTTCAACCTCACCAGGTGCCGCACCGGTATACATCGTGGTCACCATGCCATAAGGTAGTATTACCTCTGGGCTTAACTCCCTGGATAGGTTACTAAATGAATTAACACCCCAAAACAAAGTTAAAATCACTAAGAATATAGCTATCTTAGTATTTTTAATAAAAAAACTTGCTACTTTTCCTAATAAATTAAACGGCTGATTTAACTCAGGAATATCCTTATTTTCTTTGTTTTCTGCATTTTCTACGTTTTTTACATCCACTAAAATCCCTCCTTAATTCAAATTACACACTTCTCATTTCCCTATATTATATTAACAGATTTTTATCCTTTTTGCAACATTTTTATTTAATTTAAATTTATAAAATTCCGTTACAGTTCAGACCTGAACTGTAACAATTCCCTACATACCACAAATATCCTTATACTCACAATAATCACATGCACCTATATTTCCATTTTTATATGGCTTTGCCTCTACATTTCCTTCTAGGATTTCTCGACCTATCTCTGCTATATTCTCTTTTACTTGAGATAGCAGTTTATAGAAATCACCCACGTCAAGTACACTCGAACGTTTTCCTAACTCGCCATCCTGCTTTAATTCAACTGGTATTATATTTGATTTTGCTTCCATTTTGCTATCCATAGCCTTGGCTACAGATTTGTCACCAATAACAAGTCCGGACATTTTATATTTTTTTAGACTTATTTCTTCTATGTTATTAGTATCTACATCCTCTAACTTTATCTTTTTATTACCTATTTGAAAATAAAATACGCCTGCTGGTATTAACAAAAAATCGCCTACAAACTTTTTATCTTCAAGTATAGCCATCATATATAACATAAGCTGCATATTAATATTACTCCGTATATCTTCCATGCTAAAGGTTAGATTTCCTGACTTGTAATCTATCACCTTAACATAGACTTTATCATCTTCTTTAAGCAAATCCACTCTATCTATCTTCCCTTTTATTATCATAGTTTTATTCTGCCCTACATTTATCTTAATTGGATTAATTAAATCATTATCTCCAAACCCAATTTCAAAATGAGTCGGAATAAACCTACCATTTATTATATGCTGGGTCATTGCAAGTATAGACTTAACTAATATATTTTTCAGATTAGATGTTATAAACTTATACTTTGAGCTTGAATTAAATATGTTATTTTCTTCTATATATTTTATAATCAATCCGTCAACTATTCCCTCTATAATCTCCTTATTTAGACTAGCCATATCAATTTTATCTATCTTTACTTTATAAAAAAACATACTTAAAATAGCATGATATAGTTTTCCTATATCAAGCATTTGAAGTCTGTATATTTGTTTTTCTTCGGCTCCTAGATTGTATTTTGCAAAATATTTAAACGGACACATAGCGTAATCTTGAAGTCTTGATGCACTCATATATATATTATTAGGATAAATTTTATCTACTGTTTCACTGGAAAGTATATATTTTTCCTTTATACAGCCCGTCATGTCTTGTTCCTGTATATCTTCTACACCATCATATTTATGTACCACAAGCGACTCAAAATTCTTCCTTAACTTTGTTATAAGCATTGCTTGATTTATACTTTTCCCCTCAGAATCTTGTAGTGAATATGAAAAGTATAACTTTTGTTCTATTTTCATCAAAGTATTATATAAATATATGTTCTCTTCATTTATTTTGTCCTCACCAAATACACCAATATCTATGCCCACTTTTGAAAGTGACTCCCGCTCCTCTTTGCTTATAAGCCCTGTATTAGAGTTTTTAGAGGGTATATATCCATCATTTACACCTAATAAAAATAATATTTTCTTATCCGTTGTCATTATTTTGCTTATATCCTCTACTAAAACAGCATCTATCAAATCAATTTTTTCATCAACTGTTATGTTATTTATTGTAACATCTAATACACACAGATATTGCTCCAATGTAGATTTCTCATCACCTAAAATTGAAACTAGTACCCCCAACGCTTTGACTAATTCATTCCAAATTTGCACTATATTTTTATTATACTCTCCATATATCTCATCATTTGATTTTTCTTTTATCCTCCCTCTTACCTCGATATACTCTAAGAATTCATATAAATATTCTGTATACTCTTTTACCGTGACTACTTGATTTTTTTCTAGTTTAGTTTTTAGAGTAATAAAAGGTTCCATCACTTTTTTCTTTAATACCCCTATATTATCTTCACTTTCTTCTATCCACGCTTTATAACCAGACATCCCATACTCTAAAATATATTTTTCTAATAAAGCAGCCTCTGCTAATGATACATTCGTATAGTTAGTTTTTAGATATTTATTCATACTTTCGTACTCAAAATCTTTCAGTACAATATTATAAATAAGTAGAATAAATCTTATAAGTGAATAGTTAGTGGGTGTATCTTTATTTGTTTGTGAAATAGGTATATTCATTTTTTCGAAATATCTAATTATATCCCTTCTATATACCGCTCCATTAGTGTAGGCTACAACTATATCTTTATATCTATAATCCTCATTTTGTACAAGTCTTTTTATTTCATATCCTATATAATAAACCTCTTCATAAACATTTGAGGTAGAGTAGCAGTGTATATTAACCGTATTTTCTACAAACTTTTCAACTTTATCACTCAGTAAAGTTTTTTCTAAATGTGCTAAGTCTAACTTGTCTTTATATCTTTTGTTTTGCTTTAGGTAAATATCTTTCTCTACTTTTATATCTTGTGTGATAGCATAATATTTTAATGCTCCAATTATTTTCATTATATTTGCAAACTTTTTTTCATAAGCATTATCCATCGTCATTGCTATGTAAGTACCTTTTACAACTTTTAAAATAGCTTTTATTATTTCCATTTGAAATGGAGATAAATTATAAAATTCATCTATTACAACTACTGAGTCAAATAAGATCTCTGATTTGTTTATTATATTTACTATAAACTCAATATTTTGTTCAGGTATTATACCCAAATTATCTGTATATTTTATATAGTCTGCATATATTTTGTTTATGTCTGATATTCTGTGACTTATGGCTAGTGTTTCGGGGCTAATATTATATTTTATAAACTCTTTAATTGTTTTACTTACTTCATTTATATAGTTTTTGTTTATATTATCACTTTTATTTTTTAGTAGAATCTTTGTCAAAATCATATTGTTTTTCAGTTTATCCATTTTTTCGTCTGTATACACTCCAGAATCCTCAAAAATCCTATAAATAAGCTTCTCAAAGCTTAATACCTCTATATTTATTAGCCCTTTTGTTTTTTTAGCCTTTATA
>MGOW01000101.1:20669-26218 GCA_001797255.1 Clostridiales bacterium GWE2_32_10 | reverse complement strand
ATTTCGTTTATTAAATAGCTTGTCTTCCCAGTACCAGAAAGCCCTAATATAAATTGTATGCTCATAATTGCACGTTCCTTGTTTTTCCCCTCGCCCTTCACTGGGAGAGGGGAACTTCACATGAGTTTTAACTAAATATAAAAGCGAGATTGCTTCGTACCTCGCAAAGACAGGTCATAGTAAGTCTGTAATAACTATTGTATCGGTTTCATAGTCGGAAATAATATTACATCTCTTATTGACGCTGAGTCAGTAAGTAGCATTATTAGCCTGTCCACTCCTACTCCTAATCCACCCGTTGGTGGTAATCCGTATTCTAGTGCTGTTAGAAAATCTTCATCTATCATGTTGGCCTCATCGTCACCTGCCGCCCTTAGCTTTTCTTGGTGCTCAAATCTGCCTCTTTGATCTATTGGGTCATTTAGCTCTGAGAAAGCATTTGCATATTCTCTACCACATATAAATAACTCAAATCTTTCTGTATAGTCAGGTGCATCCTTTTTTCTTTTAGCTAGAGGTGATATCTCAACAGGATGATGCATTACAAATGTAGGCTCTATAAGCTTTTCCTCAACATACTTTTCAAAGAATAGATTAAGAATAGCCCCTATGCCATCTGTTTCTTTAAACTGTACATGCTTTTCTCGTGCTATATTTTGTGCTTCTGGAGTTGTTTCTATTTGTTTGAAATCAACCCCTGCATACTCTAACACTGCATCATTCATACTTATCCGTTTAAATGATTTCTCTAAATCTAATTCCTGTCCTTGGTAATAAATTGTATACGTTCCATTTGCAACCATACAAGCGTTTCTTATAAGTTCTTCTGTTATATCCATCATATCATTATAGTCTGCATATGCTTGATACAGCTCCATCATTGTATATTCAGGATTGTGCTTTATAGACATACCCTCATTTCTAAACATCCTGCCCATTTCATAAACTCTATCCATTCCACCTACTATAAGCCTTTTTAAATACAATTCAGGAGCTATTCTCATATACATATCTATGTCAAGTGCATTGTGATGAGTAGCAAATGGTCTTGCTGCTGCCCCTCCTGGTATCGTATTTAGTATAGGTGTATCAACTTCCATAAACCCTTTTTCATCAAGTAATCCACGTATAGACTTTATAATTTTGCTACGCTTTACAAATACCTCTTTTACCTCTGGATTTACTATTAAGTCTACATATCTTTGCCTATACCTTAAATCTGTATCCTTAAGTCCATGATATTTTTCTGGAAGCGGCAAAAGTGACTTTGACAGAAGTGCAATACTATTAACTCTAACAGATTTTTCACCTTTATGCGTTTCAAAAACTTCACCAGATATTCCAATTATATCACCTATATCATAATGCTTAAATTCGTTATATATATCTTCCCCTAGGTTATCTTTAGCCACATACAGTTGAACACGCCCTTCTTTATCTTGCACATGACAAAAAGATGCCTTACCCATAAGTCTTTTTGACATTATTCTACCAGCTATACTTACTACTTTTCCATTTAGTTTTTCAAAATTTTCTGCTATATCACGACTATTTGAATCAACATTATATTTCGTTATATCAAATGGATTCTCGCCTTTTTCCTGCAACTCTTTTAACTTATCCCTGCGAACTTTTAAAAGCTCACTCAATTCTTGTATTTCATCTGACATTATAACAACTCCCCTAACTTTATCTATGTATCTTAATTATTTCAACTTCTATACTTCCTGTTGGCACATTTACTTTTACTATGTCACCTTTTTTATGTCCTAGCATCGCTAGTCCTATTGGAGATTCATTTGACACTTTATTTTCTAATACATCTGATTCTGTAGAGCCTACTATCCAGTAATCCTCTTCTTCCCCTGAATCAATGTATTTTACTGTAACTCTACAGCCTATATTTATTTTCTTTGTATCTACCTTCGTTTCATCTATAACCTCAGCGTGTCTTAATATATTTTCTATTTTAATAATTCTTACTTCCATTTCGGCTTGTTCCTCTTTGGCAGCATCGTACTCCGCATTTTCTGATAAATCACCTTGCATTCTTGCTTCCTTTATCTTTTCTGCAATTTCATGCCTTTTAATTGTTTTTAGTTCCTCTAATTCATTTTCTAATTTTTTCATTCCTTCTACTGTTAGTATAATATTTTCCATAACTATTCCCCTTTATTTATATAATCTAATGATTAATTATCACTTTTGATATTATACATGTTATCTAATGCATTGTCAAGTATTTTCAAATTACATCATCATCTATAATACTCTAATATTCTATCAAGCTTTCAGCTAGCTTTAATGAACTATAATAAAAACCTGATATTTCGAAAGGATTTATTTTAATACCCTTTTCTGCTATATGCTTGCCTAAATTTTCCCATTCTGCCTTTTCATAATACTCCACTATTTTAAAAATATTGCTAAATTCATTTTCTGCTCCCAACAAGGCATCTTTTACATCGTCATTTAGCGGTATATCATGCAAAAGCTCTTCTTTGCTATAGTTAAATAATACATCTACCATAGAAAAAAGTCCAAATAAGAAAGCTTCTGATTTTCTAGTTCTTAACTTAGTCACATTTGCAAGTTGCTCCATAAAATAAGCTCTTACAAGTGATATCCTCATCACTTCTATAGGTTTTTCTTTTGTAGCTTCTCGTAACATAAGTACAGATATCCATTTCTTTATCTCTACTGTGCCTAACCTTACTAATGCGTCATACACAGATGTAACTTTTTGAATAGATCTAAACATAACAGAATTTATAAGTTTTAATAATTGAAGTGTTAGTATAGGGTCCTTTTCAATAACCCTTGTTATTTTATAGAAATCCGGACTACCACTTGATATCTCATTTATAATTTGTAAATAATTTATTTTACTATTTTGGCTTGTAGTTCCCTTTATTATAGTTGGCTTGCTAAAAAAATATCCCTGAAAAAGTGAATACCCATTTTTCTGTGCTTCCTGATAATCATCATCTGTCTCTATTTTTTCTGCTAGAAATTTCAAACTTTGATTTACCTTTTTTACTTCTTTTACAAGTTTCCTTTTTTCTTCTGGAGAATTCAACATCCAATCAACTTTTACAATATCTACAACTTTTAATAACGATTTATATTTTTCAACATTCTTATATTCAAAATCATCTAATGCTATTGTATATCCCTTTTGTTTAAACTCTATACATTTTTCAATTAGTGCCGATGTCGGTTCCACATCTTCAAGTATTTCTATAACAATTAACTCTTTTGGAAAAAGAGTTGGTGCACTCATATTTAAAAGCTGTTCCGTAAAATTTATAAAAGCTTTTTTACCATTCGTAATAGTATCGTAACCTATCTCCATAAAACTATTAGCTAATACTGCTGCAGTAGCTTTATTACCATCTACTGCTGTATATTTATTAACTGAACTGTCCCTATATAATAATTCATAAGCATAAACATTTTTTTTTGCATCAAATATTGGTTGCCTAGCAACAAAAATATCCATATAGCTACCCCCTAACCAAGATTTAAACTAACTACTACAACTATACCACATTTTTTCAAAAAATACAACATATAAAAATATTTTTTATTAATAGTATTTATTCTATGTATTATATCACTTTAATCTACCTTTTACAATAAATTTTTTAAATCTGTACTCGTATTAGAGGCGGCTTTAAAGCCGCCTCTAATACGCTATTTTCCTACTCCCATGATGTGTATAAATCTTATATCCTTCCATAAATAGTTGCTCAGTGCATAATAGTCTCTATTTATTGTATGTGTGGCTATTAGTATGTTGTTTATATCTACCGGATTTCCTATTTGAACTACAACCAAAGAATGTTGATATATATTATCTCCATTAAACGATAGCTGTATTATATCACCCGGCATAATATCCTGCATACTAACTTTTTTTGCAAAAGGTCCCATACCATTATTTTGCGTAAGAAAGTTATATAAAAAATTTACTCCAGTCCAAGATGGTGACCTATTGTACGAGTTTGTATAGTACCATCCCAAAGCTGATTTGTAATTCATAACTTTACTTCCTGCAAATATTACTTGTGATGAAAAATTAGTACAATCTCCCCCTATATTTTCAAAGTCTAAGTATGTTGGGTTACGTCTAAATGCCCATTTATGCGCATATTCTAGTGCCATATTTCTATTATATGGTTCTATCTGTATTTTTCCCATAATGAGTACACCCTTTTTATTTTTATTTACCTGTCGTCTTGCTTTTAACTAACATCTTGGATGCTCCTGTTTTTTCCCATGCTTCGACTTGTTTAAATGCATCTTCTGGCTCTGCTCCCATTCCTACTAATACTCCTGCAAGAATAAATTCTTGGAATAGATGTTTAGGGTTAATCCCTTCTTTCACCTCATCTAAAGCATGCTTTACAAGTGGAGCGGTGTATTCAATCCATTCATCAGGAGTATAGTCTTCTTCCATTTCATCATTTTCCTCATCTGCAATAGTCAAATTTAATAAATAATTATATTTATCTGCATGCTTTTGTTCATCCGTTATTATTTCATATACCATATCTCTATAGTACTCATCTGGTAAACCTGCTCTTATATTTCTATATCTCTCTACCGCAGATAATTCTCCAAACAGTGCGTTCTCTAATCCTTCTTCATATGATTTAGGCTTTTCAAATTTTACATTTTGTATAATTGATATGTCCTGCCCTGTATAATATTTATATATTTCTCTAAACATCTTGTTATGTTTCATTTCATCATCCCTTATGCTTGCTATTATATCTTTTTCTTCTTGGGTAGGTGCAACGGAAATTAAATAATTATAAAACAATTCATCTTCCCTCTCACCTTCAACTGCATTTTTTGCTAGATTTAAAGCTTCGTTTATCGTTTTGTAATATGTTGGTACACCTTTCTTTTTATAATTGTTATTATTACCATTATTGTTCATTTATTTTCCCCTCCTTACTATTTTTTCATTATTATATTATTAAAGATTATAGAAAAATGTATTTTGTCCTAAATTAAAAAAAGAATCCAATTAAAATCGGATTCTTTTTGTTTCTATCTTATCACATCTACTCCTATCCATTTTCTTAAAACTTCAGGCACTACTACGCTACCGTCTTTTTGTTGATTTTGTTCCAATATAGCAGGAAATACTCTACTTGTTGCAAGACCTGATGCATTAAGCGTATGTAGGTACTCCGTTTTACCTGTCTCTTCTCTTCTAAATTTCATATTTCCACGTCTTGCTTGGTATTCTCTTGCATTTGATATAGAGCTCACTTCTTTATATATTCCCATACTCGGTATCCATACTTCTGCGTCATAGGTTCTAGCCATTCCGTGGCTACAATCTCCCGCTGCTAGCTTCGCCATCTTGTAATGTAGTCCTAATCCCTGTAGTAGCTTCTCAGCTTTATTTACTAATTCTTCAAATGCGGCGTCGCTATCTTCTGGTCTAGTATACTGGAACATTTCTATCTTATTGAATTGATGTCCTCGTATCATACCTCTTTCCTCTGCTCTGTAGCTTCCTGCTTCTCTTC
>MGOW01000101.1:19895-20541 GCA_001797255.1 Clostridiales bacterium GWE2_32_10 | reverse complement strand
TGTTTAGCGAGTACAAAAACGTCCTCCTCAAATTTAGGAAATTGTCCTGCTGTATAACCACTTTCATAAGCAAGTATATGTGGTGGCATCATAAATTCATATCCATCCTTTATGTGTTGCTCTATAAAATAATTAAGCAATGCCCATTCAAGCTGTGCCCCTAACCCCGTATATACCCAAAATCCATTACCCGCGAGCTTTGCTCCACGTTCATAATCTATAAGCCCTAGGCTTGTAGCCAAATCCACGTGATTTTTCGGTTCAAAATCAAGCTCTCGCTTCTTTCCCCATTCTCTTACATACACATTATTTTCCTTTTCTCCTGGTAATAAATCATCATCAGGTATATTAGGCAGTCTTTCCATAAAATATTTGATTTTAGAGTCATATTCATTTAGTTCATCATCTAGCTTCTTTATTTTTTCACCAAGTGTCTGCATTGTAGCTATAAGTGGTTCTACATCTTTACCTGCTTTTTTAAGCTCTGGAACTTCTTTAGATACTTTGTTTTTCTCTGCCTTTAGTTTTTCAACCTCTACAATTATTTCTCTTCGCTTTTTATCATTTTCTAATAATTCTGTAAAATCTACCTTTTCAATTTTTTTAAGTAATCTTTCTCTTATCCCTTCTGGATTTTCTCTTATTA
>MGOW01000101.1:0-19839 GCA_001797255.1 Clostridiales bacterium GWE2_32_10 | reverse complement strand
TGTACAAACTTCTTATCCATCTTCTTTATTACTTCTTTTACCTCAATTGTTTTATCTTCTAAATTTGTAAGCCTTTTGTGCACAGATTCTAATCTCTGATTTGTTATTACCGATTCTTGCTTTATTTCACCTACTCTTTGAACAATAGACCCCACTTCATCTTCTACTCTTATAAGTCTATCATCTACTTTATCCAATTTATTTTCTATTCTTACTGAATCTGATTTCAACACCCTTACATCATCTTCCAGTTTTACAACCCTTCTATGTATCGCCTCTACTTTAGAATCTAATCCATCTACTTTAGAATCTAGTCCATCTACTTTAGAGTCTAGTCCATCTACCTTAGTACTTATTCCCCTTACTTCGTTCAAAATCAAACCTAACATTTCCTTATTTTCCATCTTAAATTTCCTCCTTAAAAGTCAAATTGCTATTTTTTCTATAATAACATATTTTTAGAAATTTTTCAATATATTATCACTTTTTTATCCTTTATTTTATTCTCTGCCAAATTTTGTTCTTCATTTTTAGGGATCACAATAGTACTATCATCTCCATCTGAAATATATCTTAGTTCTGGCTTCTTTCTGTATTTTTTCAAATACCCCCAAAGATCAGCACCATTTTTATCATTACTTGCCCCTCTAAGTCTAGGAGCATTATACATGTCATACGATTTATGAATAGTAGGTAACATTTTCGGCATACTTGGTCCTTCTCTAAATGCTATTACATTTGTATATTTTTTTCCACTGTAGCTGCCTTCTTTTATAAAAGCTTTTAATTCGTCTGTCTTAGGTCTTATACCAAAAGGATACGTTAAAGTATCTACTGTATAGTTAGGTAGCTCTTCATTAACCTCTAATACTAGTTTACCTATTTCCTCTTGTAGCTTCGTAGCATCTAATTTTGATAATTCCTTATGCGAGTATGTGTGATTTCCTATTTCATACCCGTTATCAACCAAGTATTTCAAACGCTCAGCATATGTTCCTGCCCCTTCAAATTGAGACTTACCACCATTTATATAAAACGTTGCTGTTTTCCCGAAATTAGGATGCTCTTCGTTAAACTTTTCTAATATGTCTACCGCACAATCTGGAGTTAGAACCAATTTGCCATCCTTTTTAATTAAAGAAAAGTCCGTAGGCTCACCATCATCAAATGTAAGAACCACAGGAGTGCAACCTGCTTCAACACTTATATTATGCGTAGTAAAATCTTTCATGGATATAAGCCTATATTTATTGTCATATAAATATTGCAAATCATTTTTAAAATCCTCTCTTCTTCTTTGATATGGTGTAGGAGGATTCTCGTCAACTAATCCATGATACATTATAACAGGTATTTCCCCTAATTCGTTAACTTTTAGGTTTTTATAATCTTCCTTCGTCAGAACTTTTTTAATGTTACTGGATGACTCTTTCTCCGTATCTATTGTATTTTTAGTATCATTCATATTCTTTTTAACGGTTTCATTATTTGTACATGCAGCCAAACAAATTACAAACGTAAATAATACAACATATATTATTTTTTTCATAAATTTCAACTCCTATCTCATCATTTTTTCCACCTTAAGTACATTTTCATTATTTTCATATATACATCTATACAATGCAACAAATTCGTTATTCGCATCATAAATTCTATATATAGTATTCTCTTTTATAATATCATTATTTTGTATATTTTTCAAGTATAATTTTCCACCATTTAATAAAGTTTTTTCACTTGCCTCATTAATATATATTTTTCCATAGTTTTCAAAAATATTTTCTACTATGATTAGTTTTTCAGATAATATGTTATTATCTGTTAATTGATCTATTTTTATACAATCCTCTAATGTAAATTTTCCAACTCTTGTTCTGATAAGAGTTTTCATGCAAGCTCCGCAACCTATAACCTTTCCAATGTCATGACACAATGTCCTTATGTATGTTCCTTTAGAGCATGACACCCTAATTTCAAACTCATCGTTTGTAATTATTTTCGTTAACTCTATTTCTGTTATATACACACTTCTAGCTTCACGTTCTACCTCTTTTCCCTCTCTAGCAAGTTCGTATAGCTTCCTACCATTAATCTTTATAGCAGAATACATGGGTGGTACCTGCTCATACCCTAAGGTGAATTTATTTATTGTATTTTCTAAATCACATTCATCAAGTTTAGGTACTTCATGCTCATCTATAACTTTGCCTGTAATATCCTGTGTATCAGTAGCTATACCTAGTTTCACTGTAGCCACATATTCCTTATCCTTTTCAGTCATATATTCTATAGCCTTTGTAGCCTTTCCTATGCAAATAGTAAGCACTCCCTCAGCATCAGGGTCAAGAGTCCCTGCATGTCCAACCTTTTTAATATTCAAAGCCTTCCTCACCTTCATAACTACATCATGTGATGTACAACCTTTTTCCTTGTATATATTTATTATTCCATTTATATCGCTCATACTCCTTGCTCCCCTTCTTTGTTGTAACTATTAAAACTTAATATTTGTCATTGCGAGCCTGTTTTTTGGCAAAGCAATCTCGTTTCTTACTTTCATAAAATATATTATAATTAAAATAGAGATTGCTTCGTTCCTCGCAATGACAAGAAGGTCTAATAACCTAGCTCGTTTTTATTATTATACAACTATTTCTCTAAAAAATCAATCCTTAATTTCTCTATTGATTTTTTTTCTATTCTTGATACGTATGAACGAGATATATTTAGATTATCTGCCACTTCATCTTGAGTCATGGTTTTAGTATTATATAACCCGTATCTTTTTATAATTACTTGTATTTCTAGTTTTGTAAGTCTTGTTTGAAGCCTATTGTATAGTTTTTCCACATTAGTCTTTAAATCTATTTTTTCAAAAACTTCCTTTTCTCCACTACAAAGTACATCTATAAGCGAAATCTCATTTCCCTCTTTATCAACACCTATTTGCTCATTAATAGAAACATCCTTACTTTCCTTTTTGCCTGACCTTATGCTCATTAATATTTCATTTTCTATGCATTTTGAAACATATGTCGAAAGCTTGCTCGCCTTCTCTAGCTTGTAGCTTGTTACTCCCTTTATAAGCCCTATTGTTCCAATAGATAGCAGATCATCCATATCCCGCCTTACATTCCCATACTTTTTAGCTACATTTGCAACTAATCTTAGGTTCCTTTCTATTAAAATTTTCTTTGCATTTTCATCATTTTGATTTTTATACAATTCTAAATATATTTCCTCTTCTTTTCTGCTAAGAGGCTTTGGGAGATTATTTGATGAGATAAACTTCACAAAGCACAATAAATTTAACAACCATTTCAAAAACATAAAATCACCTCATAGAATTCTATGAGGTGATAATTTAAATAATGTATATAATTCTACACTCGTTTTCTAATCATATCGTATTTTTCAACTGGAGTGTTAATTTTAACCTTTAAAATTTGCTTAGGATGAGGAGCTTCTTTTATCATATTCCCTTCTTCATCTGTAATGTATTCTATAATTTGAGTCGTGAATGCCTCTTTTTTTCTTAATATTTCAATTTCATCACCAACAACAAATTTATTTCTCTGCTCTACCGTAGCGATTTTGCTCTTTTTATCATAATCTAAAATTAGTCCACAAAAATTATATTCCCTTATATATGTTGCTTTATCGTATATTTGCTCGTTTGCACTTGGTTTTTCAAAATAAAATCCTGTTGTATAATCTCTATAGCTTGATTTACATATTTCACTTATATAATATTCTTTTTTCTTTTCATATATTTTAGGATCCTTAAAGTAATCATCAATAGCCTCTCTGTATGCTTTAACTACAGTGGCTACATAATATGCTGTCTTCATCCTACCTTCGATCTTTAGACTATGTATCCCAGCACCTATAAGTTCTGGGATGTATTCGAGCATACATAAATCCTTCGAGTTAAATATGTATGTACCTCTTTCATCCTCATGAATAGGCATGTATACTCCCGGTCTGGTCTCCTCAACTATATGGTACCTCCATCTACAAGGCTGCGCACAATCTCCATGATTTGAATCTCGTCCTGCCATATAATTGCTAAGCAAGCACCTTCCAGAGTATGATATACACATAGCTCCATGCACAAAAGCTTCTAGGTCAACATTCTGTAAATATCTTTTTATCTCTGCTATTTCTTTTATAGAAAGTTCCCTTGCCACGACTACTCTTTTTGCACCCTGCTTTAGCCAAAACTCCACAGTTCTATAGTTTGTGTTATTTGCCTGAGTACTTACATGTAATTCCATATCTGGTACTACCTCACGTGCTACGCTAAATATCCCTGGGTCAGCTATTATTAAAGCATCTACTCCGATACTTTCTAAATCTTTAAAGTACTTATCAATGTATCTTAAATCCTGATTATGAGCTATTATATTTACTGTAATATAAACTCTCGTATTATGTGCGTGCGCAAACTCCACTGCTTTTTTTATCTCATCCATTGTAAAATTCTTAGCATTCGCACGCAATCCATACATAGGTCCACCCAGATAAACAGCATCTGCTCCATATAGTACTGCCGTCTCTAAAACCTCCAAACTCCCCGCTGGAGCAAGCAACTCTGGTTTCGTCATCATATATAAAACTCCCCCTTTCTTAATTAACATTTTCATTATACCACAAAAAAACTCTTTTTGAGAGTTTTTTTAATAATTTTTAAAAATTATTTTTTTGCCTCAAGATAGCTTCATTTACCCATTCATCTATACTAGTCTGAGTGTCATTTAAAAATAATATTTCATTTACTGTATCATTATAGCGTGCATCATCTAAATATACATACGTTCTTGTAAAGCATTTCTTACACTCAACTTCTACTATAACTTTGGGATGCTCAGACAATTCGTCATTTAAACTATAATTTTTATTCATATACATCCCCCTTTTTATTTCTGACATTAATTGTATCATATGTCAGATAAAAGGTCAAGTTTTATATTTTCTTTTTTACACTTTCATCTTTCTCATATATTCCTTTGCCATTTGTTCTAGTTTATTATTACCATATTCATAATACACTATATCCTTTATATTATCTTTTATATCTAAATCCGTCATTGCCTTATCAAGTGCCATGTATGCTGAATTTGATTTTGGTGCAGTGGCAAGTAATATAGTGGCTTGTGCAAGTGGTATGCGTGCCTCTGGGAAACCAAGCTCTCTAGCTGAATCCACACATGCCTTCACTATACTTATAGCTACAGGGTATGCTAATCCTATATCCTCACAGGCTATAACCTGCAGTCGCCTACATATAGATAATAAATCCTCTGCCTTGACTAATTTAGCTAGGTAATACACTGCCGCATCTGGATTTGAAGCTCTTATAGATTTTTGAAACCCACTTAAAATATCATAGTGACTATTTCCATTTTTATCATAATCTAAATATTTTTTATTTACATAATCAACTAACTTATTTATATCTAGATTTACATCCCCGTCTTCATTCTTTCCACACAAACATGCAAGCTCTATTATATTTATAGCCCTCCTTGCATCCCCGCCACTCATATCCGCAATAAACCCTACAACCGCTTCGTCATATGTTATATTTCTAAACTCACTGCTATCTGTTAACTTTTCAAATATTATTCTAACAAGTCTTTGAATATCATTTTTATCTAATGACTTAAATTCAAATACCATCGAACGACTCAAAATAGCTTTATACACATAATGATAAGGATTTTCTGTAGTGCTTGCTATAAGAGTTATTTTCCCATTTTCTATATACTCAAGCAAAGATTGCTGCTGCTTTTTATTAAAGTTTTGGATTTCATCTAGGTATAATAAAATCCCATTCATAGTATATAAACTATCCATATCATCTACTATTGCCTTTATATCCTTAATTGATGCATTGGTTGCATTAAGCTTATACAATCTTTTATTAGTTTTACTAGCAATCACATTAGCAATCGTAGTTTTCCCCACCCCAGGTGGCCCATAAAAAATCATATTTACCTCTCTACCTGCCTCAACTATACGTCGTAATGGCTTACCTATTCCTATCAGGTGAGTCTGCCCTACTATATCATCAATATTATCCGGTCTATATTTATCCGCAAGTGGCTGCATTACCTTCACTCCTTAAGCTTTATAAATCTTGTGTTTAGTATTTCTATATCACTTATTCTACCATACTATCTATATTTACACAATAGATTTTATATTATAAATAATATTTCCTTAATATCTTCCTCAACACATCTTTAAAGCCTGCTTTATATATATCACTTTCGATTATCAAGTCTGCTTTCCCTATTTTATTTCCACCTAACTTATATATAATCTCACCCACTTTTGTCTTGGCTTTTGCTGGCGCTATTATTTCTTTCTCCATATTTATTTCTGTTTTCATTTCTGTTTTATCACCTTTTCCTACTACAAAGCTCACGTCTTTTCCTACAAGTACATCTGCTTCATCTTCTTTTCCGCCTATTACCTTTATACTTCCTACTTTCTCATTTTTTACTTTACCTTTTACTACTTTAAAATTTGCAAAACCATAATCAAATAGCTTCGCAGCCTCTCTAAACCTCTGTTTATAATCAGGTGCAGCCATTATTACCGCTATAAATTTAATCCCATCTTTTTCTGCCGTTCCTGATACGCAGTATAGTGCTTTACTCGTTGAGCCGGTCTTTAGACCATTTGCATATTGATACCATTTGATTAGCTTATTTGTATTCGTTAATACAAATTCTTTCTCTCCTTTTCTAGTTTTATGTATTATAGAGTCTTGCCATATTTTTGTTATGTCGTGTATCTCAGGATATTTGGTTACCAACTCTCTAGACATTATAGCCACATCCATTGCCGATGTGTAGTGATTATCAGCGTCAAGCCCACATGCATTTTCAAAATGTGTATTTTTCATGCCAAGCTCTTCCGCTCTTTTATTCATCATCTCAACAAATGCCGTCTCGCTTCCTGCTATATGTTCCCCCATAGCAACTGATGCATCATTAGCTGAGGCTACCACTATACACTTTAGCATATCTGCTACTGTCTGTATCTCATAAGCTTCTAAGAACACCTGGGAACCACCCATACTCGCAGCATGTTCACTTACTGTGACTGAATCTGTTAATTTAATCTTTCCTTCACTAATTGCCTCGTAGATGAGTAAAATAGTCATTATTTTAGTTATACTTGCCGGCACTAGCTTCTCATCCTGATTACTTTCCTTTATCACTTTCCCAGTGCTAGCTTCCATCAAAACATACGCCTTAGCATTTATATCATCCTCTGCATATACAGTTATATTTATGTTTAAGCTCAAAAATATTATTGCTATTAACATACTAATAAATCTTATATTCATATATAAATTTCCCCCTTATACAGTGCACAATGCACAATTTCCTAATACTACAATAATATTCTCTTTTGGGTTTTTTATGCACAAAAATAAAGGTGTAAACTTTCGTACCTTTATTTTTGTGCATAAAGCCCTATCTCTGATACTTACCTGCTACTGCCTCAGCCACTTTTATCCCATCTATCGCAGTTGACATTATGCCACCTGCATAGCCTGCACCTTCTCCCGCTGGGTATAGTCCTTCTATATTTAGTGCGTTGTAGTATTCGTCGCGTAATATTCTAACTGGAGATGAACTTCTTGTTTCTACTCCAATCATAAGTGCATCAGAATCTGCAAAGCCTTTTATTTTCTTATTAAAATCCATTAATGCCTCTTTTATAGTATCCGTAACATAATCTGGCAAGCACTTTCTCAAATCGGTTAATGTAATACTCGGTTCGTATGACGGTTTTACTTTTCCTATGTTATCAGAGCTTCTATTTTCTATAAAATCTCCAACTAACTGAGCAGGTGCATTATAATTTTCGCCTGCTATTTCAAATGCTTTTCGCTCCCATTTTCTTTGAAAATCAACTCCTGCAAGAGGGTAATTTGACTCAAAATCGTTAGGTGTCACGCTTACCAAAACTGCACTATTTGCATTTTCTTTAGTTCTTGCATTTTTGCTCATTCCATTAGTTACAACCATACTATCTTCAGAAGCCGCCGCAACTACTTCACCGCCTGGACACATGCAAAAGGTATATGCACTTCGCCCATTTTTTGCATGATATGCAAGCTTGTAGTCTGCTGCCCCTAGCTTTTTATGCCCTGCATATTTCCCATATTGTGATTCATCTATAATACTTTGCTTATGTTCTATCCGCACACCTATAGAAAAAGGCTTTGGCTCTAGCTTCAGCCCTTTTTGATTTAGTATTGTAAATGTATCCCTCGCACTATGCCCAAGTGCAAGTATGACTGTATCACTTTTTATAAGCTCCTTGTCATTTATCTCTACACCTAATACTTTACCTTGCTCTATTATAATATCAGTTACCTTGCTTTCAAAACGTACTTCTCCACCAAAATGTATAATCTTATTTCTTATATTTTTCACTATATCTACTAGCATATCAGTCCCAATATGTGGTTTGTTTTTATACAATATTTCTTCTTTTGCACCAGCTAGTACAAATTCTTCTAAAACTTTTTGCATACGATTCTCGGTATCTTTTACTAGTGTGGTCAGTTTTCCATCCGAAAAAGCACCTGCACCACCCTCTCCGAATTGAACATTAGATTCAGTATCTAGTTTTCTTTCTTTCCAGAATTTTTGCACATCCTTTACTCTTTCATCTATACACTTTCCACGTTCTAGTATTATAGGCCGTAATCCAACCTCAGCTAAAATTAGTCCACAAAACAAACCACAAGGTCCCATCCCCACTATGACTGGTCTTTTTTCTAACTTTATTTCACCTACTTTAGGTAGTATATAATTTTTTTCTTCCACTTTTTCCACATTTAGTTTCTTGTTCTTTAGAAGTATCCTCTCATTTTTTAACTTAACATCTACTGTGTACACAAAAAATATAGTATCCTTTTTTCTAGCATCTACAGATTCTTTTTTTATTTTAAACTCTAAAATATCTGATTTCGAGATTTTAAATCGACTAGCAACTATATCTATTAATTCCTTATCTTCATCTATGCTTACGCCTATACTTGATATTCGTAACATAATATACCTCCATTCGCTTCTTTTCCTCTCCCTTTGTTATAGTGAGAAGGCAAGGTGAGAGTAGTTTTATCTTTAAAACCAACCGATTTCCAAATCTCTAGTTTGATGCAACTTAATAGTTTTACCCGCCTAAGTTTCTACTGGAATTATAGTTAGTCGTCAGCCCAAGCATACGTTTAGATTAAAAGATTTAATTAAGCGGAGAAACCAACGGACAAACGCACACGCGAAAAGCCCTAGCATCATTCGGAGAGCCATGACTACCATAGAGGGCAAAAACACCCGCACCAGAGCAATAACCGTAAGAACCACCGCGAAGGAAAAAAGAATGATATTTCCAATTTCCTAAGGTATAATCGCTATACCATGCATTTGTTGTTGTTCCTTGCCGTGCACTTGCTGTGCTGTTATATCCTGCTACTGTACTTATTACTTCGTATAGTGCATCTCCTGTTTTGGTTATCCATTTTGCTAGGTTTAGATTAGCTACTGTTTGGGCATTTGCATTGTCTGCCCACGTTGATGTGCTATTATCTGTTGGGTCTGCTTCGTATTTGTCTACGTATTTGCTATTGCTTGTATTTGCTAATATTGCTCCATATGTTTTTACATTGTTATTTCCCATACTGCTTGCTCCACTTGTTAGTGTATGATCTCCGTTGTCCATATATGCTGCTACGTATTCGTGCCCGCAACCACTCATGTCGTATATTCCATATATGTTTCCTGTGGTGCTTGCTTTGGCTCCTCCTGCATAGTATGTTCCGTCTATGTTTTGGGCGTATGTGTTTACTGTTGTTGTGCTTCCTGCATTTTGCGTTGTTGCACTTGCTCCTGTTTTGGTGTTTGGGTCACTCCAGTAGTTATTTACCCACACTTCTTCTCCATCCCGTATTGCTTCTGTTAGATACGCTACTGCTCCCCATTCTGTGTTCCTCATTTGGTGTGTGTCTACTAGGTTTGTTTTTGTCCATCCATAGCTTGTGTCTGTGTTCATGTTTCTACATGCGGTGAATATTTTTCCTATGCTTATGTATCTCCAGCTTGATACGTCTGGTTTTATTTGTACGTGCTTTGTTGTTACGTCATCTCCTGCTATGCTATCTCCGTTTGTGTTGTTTGTTGCGTGGTTGTCTACTCCTTCTTTTGGGCTTGCTTCGAATTTGGCTACCCATATTCCTGTGAGTTCTTGGCTTCCTAGCTTGAAGGCTGGGTGTTTTTGGTAGCCTCCGCTTGTGTCGTCGGCTACTCCTGCTGTGTATTTGATGTATATTCTTTTGTTTGTTTTGTCTATTCTATAGGTATATCTCGGGATCCATACCATCATGCTGCCATTGAAGGTTGTGCTTCCGTTACATCCGTCTCTTAGCATTACATTTGCCCACTTTTCTCCGTTGTCGTTTACTGCGGTAACGTTGCCATCGTTTTTGTCTGCATCCATTGTGTTGTCTAAGTCTCCGTTGTATTTGTACCAATCATTGCCTACATTCGTTACATCGGCTAGCGTCCAGCTTGTCCCGTTCCATTTTATTGGTACCATTCCTTCTACCATATCGGGTTTTATTATAGGTTACACTTCCTTCTGTTGTTGTTCCTGCTGTTAAGATTGCTGTTGCTGCTCCTTGGCTATCTACTGATATTTTGTAGGTTTTGTCTCCATTGTTTGGTACATTCTTATACGGGTTTTCTGGTGCTTGTTTTATGTACCCTGCCTGTATCATATCAGGTAGTATGTCCCCTATTGCACTTGGTGTTCCTGTTTCCCACATATAGGCTTGGGCCTGCTTTTCTAGGGTTGTTGTGGTTTCTTTTTGGGCTACTCGTTTGGCTTCGTCGGATTTGTTCATAAATATCGGTACTGCTATTACCGCTAGGGCTGTCATTATTACTAGTACTGCTAATAATTCTAATAGTGTGAAGCCTAATTTTTCTTTTATCTTTTTCACTATGTATCAGCTCTCCTCTTTTGATTAGTTTTGCTCAAAGTAGCATTCTTTTCCTTTGAACCCTATCCCTAGTTTTACTATTTCTTCTACTCCGTGTTCTTTTAGTACTGTTTCATACTTCTTTTCTTCTATTTGGTTTATAGCTTCTTTTGCTGCTTCTTCTATTGTTTTTCTGTATCTTGCTTTTTTGAATTCTAGTATTATTCCTCTTTTTTTGTTGTCTTTTGGTATTAGTATTACATCACTTCGTCCTATTCCTGTTTCTAGCTCACTTTTTACGTAGTATTTGTTTTTTAGCTTTACAAATAGTCCTAGACAGAATACGTGGTAGTATTTTTCTGCTTCTTTTCCTGTTGCATCGTAGCTACTCATGTTTTCTAGTATTAGTTGACTGAAGCTTTCTATGAAGTCTTCTATTTTCCCTTGTGTTAGTTCTTCTAGCATTTCGTCTATTTCTAAGTTTCCTATTGTTTCTGCTACCCATGTTTCTATCATGCTCTCGTACGATCCTTTTAGTTCTCTGTTTGGTATTTCTAGCTTTACTTTTATTATTCCATTCCCGTTTGGATCTTTTCCTATTTCTTCTGGGTTGCCTACTTTTAGGTATCCACTTTGTATCATCAAGCTCCAGATACTGTTTTCATCTGTGTTTAGGTTGTTGAAGTTTACTGCTTCGTTTACTACTTTTATTGCTTCTTCTCCTTTTATTATTTTGTTTAGGTTGTTTATTACTTTTTGTAGGTTGCTTTTTAGTAATTCTTTTATTAGTTCGTCACTTCCTGTGTTTACCCAGTAGCTTATTAGCCTATTTTCTTTGTCGTTTATATATTTTAGTACACTCCATGGGTTGTATATTTGTTTTCTGTTTAGGTTGTATCCGTTGTACCATTCTTTTACTGCTTCATAACTGTCTTCTTTTTCGTAGTATTTTAGTATTTCTTTTACTTCTTCGTCGCTAAATCCAAATTTGTCATCGTTTATTGGTATTAGCATGCTGTCTATATCTGGGTTGTTTAGTCCGCTGAATATGCTTTCTTTTGCTACTCTTGCTACTCCTGTTAGTATTCCTTTTTCTAGTTTTTCGTTTGTTTTTAGTGCTGCACTTAGCATGTTTCTCATAAATTCTATTACTTTGTCATAGTATCCGTTTACATATCCTGCTATTATTGGTTGGTCGTATTCGTCTATTAGTAGGATTGTTTTTTGTTTGAAGTGTCTGTGGAAGTACACCATTATGTTTTTTAGTGCTTGCTCGTATTCTACTTTACTTGCTGTACCTTTTACTATTTTTTCAAATGTTTCTTTTTCTATTTCATGCATTTTTTCTACTAAATACTCGTTTTCCATGTATATTTGGCTTATTATTTTTTTTATTCCTTCATAGCAATTTTCCCAGTTACTTTCTTTTATTTCTTTTAGCGATATCTGTATTACTGGATATTTTCCTTGATGCTTCATTATTTCTTCATCCTGCTCTATTTTTAGTCCTTTAAATAAATATTTATTATTTACCTCTATCTTACCTTTTATTCTTTGCTCATACTCGTCACATGTGCTTACTCCGTTATCAAAAAAGTATCTTATCATATCTAGGTTTAGGGTCTTTCCAAATCGCCTTGGGCGATTTATTAGTATTACTTCTCTTGTTAATATATCCGTTATTAACTCTGATTTGTCTACAAAATATGCCTCTTTTTCTATTATTTTCTTAAAACTATCTATTCCTATCGGTATTAATCTTTTATTCATGCATTACACTTCCTTTCTTTGTTATTATCTATAGCTATTTCTTGATATTATGCTTTTATTTTTTCTTACTCTTTAGTTTTACTCACCTAAGTTTCTACTAAGTTATAGTTAATCGTCAGCCTAAGCATACGTTTAGATTAAAAGATTTAATTAAGCGGAGAAAGATATGTTACATTTTTAATTATTCAGACCTAGCTCTGCCATTGCGACCCTGTTCCTTGGCGTGGCAATCTGTTTTTTAGTTTTAAAGACAGATCGCCACGTCAGGAAAAACGCCCTCCTCGCGATGACAGGATAGGGATTTATATAGTTTTATATAGTTTTATATTTCGTCTCTTACTAGGCTTCTAATAATGCCGACTATCTGCACACCTGCTGTCCCATCCCCAAATGGATTTTTGGCTTGAGCCATTTTATCGTATTCTGCTTTATCACTGATTAAAGTTTGTGCCGTTTTTGTTATAACTTCTTTATCTGTTCCTACAAGTTTTAGTGTCCCTGCATCTACTCCTTCTGGTCTTTCAGTTACATTCCTAAGCACCAAAACAGGCTTTCCTAATGATGGTACTTCCTCTTGTATACCACCAGAATCAGTCATTACCATATAACACCTTGAAATAAGATTATGCATGTCCTCTATATCAAGTGGATCTATAAGATGTATTCGCACGTGCCCACCTAGCACTTCACGAGCTACCTCCTGCACAGCAGGGTTTTTATGTACTGCATATATGATCTCTACATCAGAGTTATTATTTGCTATTTGTAATGTTGCCTCACATATATCTTTAAGAGGCTCTCCAAGATTTTCCCGTCTATGTGCCGTCATTACGATAACCTTTTTATTTTTATAATCTACCTGGTTTAGAACATCTTCTTTAAATTTGTATTCATCCTTTATAGTATATTTAAGAACGTCTATAGAGGTATTTCCTGTTATATATATTGTACTTTCATCTACATTTTCCTTTAATAAATTTTGTTTTGAGTTTATAGTCGGTGCAAAATGTATATCTGTTATGCATCCTGTAAGTTTCCTATTCATTTCTTCTGGAAATGGTTCGTGCTTATTATACGTTCTAAGCCCTGCTTCTATGTGCCCAACTTTTATTTTGTTGTAAAATGCCACTAGCGACGCTATAAAAACAGTTGTAGTATCCCCTTGCACTAAAATCAAATCCGGCTTTTCTTTGTTCAATACTCCATCTAGTTTTTCAAGTATCCGCCCACTTAATCCTGCAAGGGTTTGCCTATACTTCATAATATCTAGATCATACTTAGGTACTATATTAAATATCTCAAGCACCTGATCTAGCATTTCTCTATGTTGTGCTGTAACACATACAATGTTCTCAATCTCCTCACATTTATCAAGTTCTTTAATCACCGGCATCATTTTTATTGCCTCTGGACGCGTACCAAATATTGACATAACTTTAAATTTTTTCATATTTATATCCTCCTAATGTTGTATATATCTCCCTCTCCCGCTTTTCAACCTACCAAATATACCAATTTATAAACATTCTTAATTATATCTGGTTTTTTGTCTATTATTTTAAATACATATCCCCTAAATTTCCCCTCTTCTCTACACATCATATACTTAGTATTGAGTATAATTGGTTCATCTTCTTTATACTTTATTTCTATTTGTATTTCTTCATCTTCTTTAAATACTATATTTTTCTCACTCCATATCTTCAAACTATGAGTTGCAATCTCAATTTCGTTAAGCTCTAAAAATTTTATAGGTATACTGACAATAATATCTTTAGTTAATACAGTCCTTATCGATTGTCTATTCATCTTAGCTATATCATTTATTATATAAAGCTCCTCTTGCTCATGCTTTTTTCTAAAATAATTTAAAACACATTGCAAATAATAAATTCCATCATAAATATCGTTATGCGAAATATTACTATTTTCTAAATGTACATAGATGTACTCTAAATTAAACACATTATTATATCCATTAATAATTAAGGCTTTTATTTCTTGCTCTTGTACTTCATTCTTATATATAGAAATATCAAAATTTTGATTAATATTATTTCTCACATTTGCAAGCTTAACTTTATCTAAAATTTTTTTATCCGGTATCAATGTTTCATTGTATTCTACGAAATTAAGCCTTGAGCTGGCTGTACTCCAACAAATACCCCAGTTTTCATTTGGTATAGCATCTATCATATATAAAAAATCAGACCAAGTATCTCCTACTATTCTTCCCCTAATTGGTCTCGCTGCTTGTACTTCAGTAAGAATTTCAAAATCTATGTCTAAAACACTGCTCGAAAGTTCTTTAAAAAAGGATATATTCTTTTCTATATGCTTTTCTATTTCACCACTCTCACACTTACCTCCAGCAAATATAACCTTTACTCCTCTTTTTATATCCCTTTCTTCTAGTATATTATATAATGTATATAGAAATTGTTTATGTTTTACTAATGATTTTTGATATTGCTCGTCATCTATATAATCTGTATAATATCCATCAATAGGTCTAGAGCGAAATATTATCTGCATTCTGTTAAACTTTATGCACGCTAGGATATTTTCTTTGAATATTTCAAACTCTTTATCTATAAATATTTTATACTCAATATTCACAGCATCTATGCCATAATCTTTCATTTTCTTAAATTCCTCATCCATTTCTTCTAACGTCATACCGTAAAATCTGACTGCATCAAAATCTATACTCGCCTTATTCAAAATGGCCACCCCCTTAGTCAAAGTACAAATTACAAAGTACATAGTACAAATAATAAGATATCTTTATAGTTCATTCATATCATGTTATTATGTCAAGTAATAGTCCTCTTATTTCATCTACTTTATTTAAAATAAAAATATGTTCCTTTTCTTCTTTTATTAATTCTTGTGCTAAGTCGTCTAGGTCCTTATTTATTAGTCTAATTATGCCGTATACTCTGTGTCTTCCTCTTCTATCTAAGAAGTTTTCTCTTGAAAATTTATGCGAGTGTGCAACAATTTCATTTATAAACTCTGTAATTAGTGCTCTATATTTTTTTAGATACTTGAGATCCATATGCTCTGCTAATTGTTTGCCTTGCACTGTTATGTCTCCCATCAGTGAGTTTAACTTTTCTTTTAGCTGCCCCTCTTCAATCTTACTCAAAAGAGTGAATGAAAAATCTTTGCCTGTTTTCTCAATCCTTTTAATTTCAATATTATCCCCACTTGTTGCATCTATTCTTTTTATATCCATATTATGTTCCTAACCCCTTTTCATCTATAACTGTAGTACACTCACATACCGCTATTTCTTTTCCTGTCTTTCTTTTATAACCCTTGCCTATAACCTCAACATTTCCTATAGTTATTAATGCAGTTTCGTCTATTTCTTGAACTATCGTTTTTAGTTTTGCTATTTCAAGACGAGATATTACTACATATAAAACATTTGTAGCCTCACCCTTATATCCACCCTTACCATCTAATAATGTTAGTCCTCTACCAAGCTTAACCATTATTACCTTTGATATCATTTTATATTCTGGTGAAATTATCATAACCACTTTTGATCCATCTAATCCTTCAACAACTATATCTATAGTTTTAAACGCTATAAAATAAGCAATAAGCGAGTACATAGCTTTATCCCAACCAAATACAAAACCGGCACTACCAAGTATAAATATATTAAAAAACATTATTATCTCACCTATTGAAAAATCTGTCTTCTTATCAAGGATAATAGCTATTATTTCTGTTCCATCCAGTGAGCCTCCATTTTTTATTATAAGTCCTACACCCACACCTACCATTACTCCACCAAAAACTGCCGCAAGGAGTGTATCTCCCGTAGCCGCTTGATTTTGACTAAGTACCGATACTGCCACCGATAAGCATATTACTGAAAAAAACGTAGTTATCGTAAATATTTTTCCTATGTACTTATATCCTATTATAAAAAATGGTATATTCAAAATCAAAGTAAATAATCCAAGTGGCAATTTAGTCAAATAACTAGCCATGATTGATATTCCTACTACACCCCCATCTATTATGTTATGTGGTATTAAAAACGTTTCTAATCCTATCGCTGCTATAATTGCACCTAATACAATAAATATAATTTTACTCGCAATAAAATATGATGTGTTATATCTCTTAGGCATAATCTCAATCATTCCTTTCTTAATGTTATATATTTATTTTAGCTTTTTAAAACATTCCTTACACGTATTATTGTACCCATTTCATCAAGCAATCCTTTCCTTTAAATCCTGCACCTATCTTAAGTATCTCTCTTACCTCATTTTCTTTTAATACCACATCATATTTCTTCTCTTCTATTTGCTTTAGTGCAGCTTCGGTTGCTTTTTCTAGGGTTTCTTTTTCGTCTTCGTCTACTTTTTTGAATTCTATTATTATTCCTCTTTTTGTTTTGTCTTTTGGTATTAGTATTACGTCACTTCTTCCTAGCCCTGATTCCATTTCACTTTTTACGTAGTATTTGGATTTTAGCTTTACAAATAGTCCTAGGCAGAATATGTGGTAGTATTTTTCTGATTCTTTTCCTTGTGGGTCGTATGTGCTCATTGATTCTAGGACTACTTTTTTGAATCTTTTTGCAAATTCTTCTATTTTTCCTTCTGTTAGTTCTTTTAGCATGTCTTCTACTATGTTTGTTCCTACTGTTTCTGATAGCCATGTGCTTATTATGCTGTCGTAGGTGCTTTTTATTTCTCGGTTTGGGATTTCTAGGTTTACTCTTATTATTCCGTCTCCGTCTGGGTCTTTTCCTATTATTTCTGGGTTGCTTACTGTTATGTAGCCACTGTGGAGCATTATGCTCCAGATGTCGTCTACGTTTATGTTTTTGTAGTTTACTGCTTCGTCTATTTCTCTTGTTACTTCGTTTCCTTGTATTATTCCGTTTAGGGTTGTTATTGTTTTGTCGAAGTTGTCTTTTAGCATTGTTCTTATCATTTCGTCGCTTCCGGTGTTTACCCAGTAGCTTATCAGTCTATTGTCTGGATCTGATGCATAGTTTAATACACTCCACGGGTTGTATATTTTTTCTTTGTTTATTTTGTACCCATTGTACCATGTTTTTACTTGGTTGTATTGTCCTTCTTTTTCGTAGTATTTTAGTATTTCTTTTACTTCGTCTTCTGTAAATCCAAATTTGTCTGAGTTTAGTGGTACTATTACACTGTCTACCTTTAAGTTGTTTAGTCCGCTAAATATGCTTTCTTTTGCTACTCTTGTTACTCCTGTTAGTATTCCTTTTTCTAGGTAGTCGTTTGTTTTTAGGGCTGCTGATAGCATGTTTCTTATTACTTCTACTATTTCTGTGTAGTATCCGTTGCAGTAGCCTGATATTATTGGTTGGTCGTATTCGTCTATTATTAGTATGGTCTTTTGCTTGAAGTATCTATAGAAATACTGCATTATATTTTTCAATGATTGTTCTAATTCTATTTTTGTTGGTGTTCCTGATTTTAGCTTTTCGTATGTTATTTTTTCACTATCGTATGTATATTTTAGAACATATTCATTTTCTGAATAAATTTTTTTCATTATCGTTTTTATAGCTTCATAACAATCTTCCCATTTACTTTCTTTTATTTCTTTAAACGATATAAATATTACCGGATATTTTCCTTGATGCTTCATTATTTCGGTATCTTCTGATATTTTTAGCCCATCAAATAAATATTTATTGTCTACTTGCAGTTTACCTTCTATTCTTTTTTCAAAGTCATCACACGTACTTACTCCATTATCGAAAAAGTACCTCATCATGTCTAGATTAAGTGTTTTCCCAAACCTTCTTGGGCGCGTTGCTAAATATATTTTTCGTGTTAGCATATCTTTTATAATTTCCGATTTATCTATAAAGTAGCAAGCCTTTTCTCTCAGTTCTTTAAAATTATCTATTCCTATTGGTATTATTTTTTTGCCCATTTTTGAAATCACCTCTCCACCTTTTGATTTTCTTATTTTTCTGCCTTTCCATTATTAGCTCGTGTTTATTCAGTTTTCTGTTAACATTTATTATATTATATATCTTTTTGCTTTACAAGAAGTTTTTATTATTTTTTAATTAAATCTGTTCATAGCATTACCTATCCCATCTCGTACAATAGTCTCAATCGCTTCACAAGCAGTTGTAGTTGCTGTAATTATTATTTCTTCCTCATCCTTATTAAACTGACTAAGCACATAGTCTGCTAAATCCCATTCTTCTGGCTTTTTGCCGATGCCTATCCTTATTCGTTTAAAGTTTTCCGTCTTAATACAGGAAACTATGCTTTTTATCCCATTATGTCCTCCTGCACTTCCACGTTCTCTGATTCTTATTTTCCCAACATCCAGGCTTATATCATCATATATCACTATAATATTTTCTGACGTTAATTTATAAAATCCTATAGCCCCTTCTACACTTTCACCGCTTAGATTCATATAGGTTGTAGGTTTAACCAAAATCACTTTTTCGCTACCTATCATACCTTCACCTATTATAGCTTTGAATTTTTTCTTATTAAAATCTATACCATACGTATTTGCCAATTTATCTATAACTTCAAAACCTGCATTATGCCTTGTCTTCTCGTATTTCGCATCAGGATTACCAAGTCCAACTATTATGTACACTTTCTATTCCTCCACTCATTTTAATTTAAAACTATTAAACTTACTGCCATCACTATCATTCCGAATACCAATCCTCTTATCGCTAGATGGTGTTCTCCATATTTTTCTGCTGCTGGTAGTAACTCGTCAAGTGATATATAAACCATTATTCCTGCAATAGCTGCAAACGTTTCAGCCATAACGATAGGGCTTATCACCGAATATAATACAAAATATCCAATCAATGCACCTATTGGCTCTGCAAGTCCTGCAAAAAATGCTAATAATATTGCCTTCTTCTTACTCTTTGTTGAATAGTATGTAGGTATCGCTATAGCTATCCCCTCCGGTATGTTATGAGAGCCTTCTCGGAAAGTCCGAGGCTCCTTTTTTATTTATTTTATAGCCAGTGCCATTTTTATTTTACCCCCAAA
>MGOW01000100.1:24858-30774 GCA_001797255.1 Clostridiales bacterium GWE2_32_10 | reverse complement strand
ATATATGGTGGTGTTTGACTTTAGGAAGGAGAAAAAGGAATATAAAAATGAATGGATAGAGGTAGAGGGAAGGCGAATTTTTGAGGTTGTGGTTTAAACGTAACAAAAAAGTAATATATATTTACAACAAGAAACTTGATTTTTATAAAAAATATGGTATACTACTTTAATACAAAAACTAACGAGCCTCTTTGTGACTCGTTTTTCGCATTGTGAACTTAGGAGGTATGAAAAATGGATATAACAATAGAAGAGTATAAAAAAGAGGAAGAGTATTTAGGCGAGGTAATGGAGAAAATAAACGAGCAGGTACAAAAA
Organism: Clostridiales bacterium GWE2_32_10; assembly: GCA_001797255.1. GTDB lineage: Bacteria > Bacillota > Clostridia > Lachnospirales > UBA12420 > UBA12420. The sequence continues at coordinate 30,456 of MGOW01000100.1, read as the reverse complement.
CGGGAAGATGAGTATAAAATAAAAAAGGATGAGTTATTAAAAATCCAGAAGTATGTTTGGGATACTCGTAATATGGATAGTGCGGAGGAAGCGTTTTTTAGGGGGCAGGTAAAAGCACAGGAGAGCTTTGAAAACTATCTAAGGACGACTACAGCAGCTCTTTATAGAATGCACGAGTCGGCTTATTTTGGAAGATTAGATTACAAGGACAAAGATGAAAAAGAGGTTAAACCTTATTACATAGGCATAGGTAATTTGCTTGATGATGAGAGCTTGGATATTTATGTTTATGACTGGCGGACTCCTTTTGCAAGTATGTACTACGATTATGAAACGGGACCTGCAAGCTACGAGGCGCCGATTGGTACTATAGAGGGAGATATAGTACTAAAAAGACAGTATAAAATAGAAAAAGGTAAGATTAAATACATATTTGATAGTGATGTAAAAATAGAGGATGAGATTTTGCAAGAAGTTCTCAGTCAAAATACAAATGAAAAAATGAAAAACATCGTTACAACAATTCAAAAGGAACAAAATCAAATAATAAGAAGTGAAGGTTATGATGTGCTTGTAGTACAAGGACCAGCGGGAAGCGGAAAGACCTCGGTTGCGTTACATAGAATAGCATACCTTTTATATAAACATAATAAGAAAGTTAGTTATAGTAATATACTAATATTCTCACCAAATCAAGTTTTTATGGATTATATATCTAATGTATTACCAGAAATGGGGGAAGAAAATGTACTCCAGACCACTTTTAACGAATATGCGATTAGTTTGCTAGAAGATGAATTTGAAATGATAGAGAGCCTAAATGATCAGCTAGAATATATTTATAATAATAAGAATGCAAGTACGCCAAGGCTAGATGCTATAAGGCTTAAGATGTCACCGGAAATGTTAGATATAATAAATGATTATATTGAATATATAGGAAATCGGGTTTTAAAAATGCAGGACATAGATATTGAAAGAAAAGCAGAAAAAACGCTATACACTGGTAAGGATGAAATGGTTACTGCTATAACAAAGGAAGAAATGCATAAATTGTTTTTTGAAGATTATGAAAATTTACCGATAATAAAACGTATGGAGAAAATAATAGATAGGGCAGTTATGATATATGACGATGGTCGTATGACAGAGAAAAAAATAGAAGAATTAAAGAAAAGGCTAAAGAAAAAGCTTGTAAATTTAAGTGCATTAGATATGTATAGAAGCTTATATAAAGATAAAAAATTATTTAAAGAATTAGCAAAAAAGTGTGGTGTAAACACTGAAAAAATAGATGGAATATGCGATGATACATCTAAAAAGCTTGAAAGTAAAGAAATATATTACGAAGATATAGCACCTCTTATATACCTACAAGGAAAAATCCAAGGGTTTTATAAGGCTGATACAATAAAACATGTAATAATAGATGAAGCACAGGATTATTCAGTAATACAGTATGAAATAATAAAAAATATATTTAACAAAGCAAAGCTCACAGTCCTAGGAGATATAAATCAGTCTATCCACCCATTTGTAGATTATAAAGATTACGATTCAATCAAAACTATATTTGATAAAGATAATTCAACTATAATGAAGCTAAGTAAAAGCTTCAGATCAAGCTCAGAAATAACAAGATTTAGTAGGCAAATACTAAATGATGATACAATACAAGAGATAGAAAGATACCGTGGAAAGCCTGTATTATATAGTGTAACAAGTGAAAATGAGATAGTAGAAGGTATAATTAAAAATATACATGAGTTTAGAGCAGAAGATATGAAAAGTATAGGAATAATATGCAAATCATCAGAACAAGCAGATAAGATTTATGAAATGCTTAAAGATAGGATAGATGTTGATTTGATAAGAAAAGACGATATAAAATTTAAACACAAGACAGTAATAATTCCATCATACCTTGCAAAAGGACTTGAATTTGACGGAGTGATATTATACAATGTAAATAAGGAAAATTACATAGAAAATATAGATAAAAAATTATTCTATACAATGTGCACAAGACCACTACACAAGCTTGTTATGTATACTATAGGAGAAGCTAATGTTTATGTGAAGGGGATAGATGGGAAGTATTATGAATAGGCTTTGTAATAATTTTTCTATGAAACTTTTAAAATATCTATTGCAATTTGGAAAAAATATGTTATACTATATATAACTTGGTAGTGTATGATACAAGAGTGGGTGAAAACCCACTCTTGTATGCTATATAGGATGTGTATTGTAAAATTTTTAGGAGGTGTTTACTTGGGTAAAGCAGTAGAGATAGAGAAAAAGGTTGAGAATTTGATAAAACCAATAATAGAAGAAAATAATCTTGAACTTGTAGATGTTGAGTATGTTAAGGAGAAGGATAATTATTATTTAAAAATATTTATAGATAAAGAAGGTGGCATTTTTATATCTGATTGTGAAGATGTTAGTAGAGTAATAGATAAAGAGTTAGACGAGTTGAATTTTATTAAAGATGTGTATATATTAGAAGTAAGCTCGCCAGGTCTTGATAGGCAGCTTAGAAAAGAGAAGGAATTTGTAAAATATAAAGGTAGATTAGTAGATGTAAAGCTTTATCAAAAAATAAATGGTATAAAAGAATTTCAAGCTGAGTTAGTAGGACTAAAAGATGGAAAGATACTTCTTAAGTCTGAAAATGGAGAAAATTTAGAATACAGTAGAGAAGAAGTAGCAGTAGTAAGATTAGCTGTGATAATATAAATTAAACAGGAGGGAGTTTGTAAAAATGAATGCGGAATTTATACAGGCATTGAATACGATAAGCAAAGAAAGAGGGATTGATAAAGAGATTTTAGTTGAAGCTGTAGAAACGGCACTTTCAACAGCATATAGAAAAAATTTTGGTACTAATCAAAATGTAGAGGTTATAATTGATAGAGAAACTGGTGAAATAAACGTCTATGCTAAAAAAGAAGTAGTAGAGAAGGTAGAAGATGATATTTTAGAAATATCAATAGAGGATGCTCAAAGGTTAAATACTAAATACCAACAAGGCGATATTGTAAATATTGAGATAACACCTAAAGATTTTGGTAGAGTAGCAGCTCAAACAGCTAAACAAGTAGTAATGCAGAAAATAAGAGAGGCTGAAAGAGATTTGATATATAATGAATATTTAGCCAAGGAAAGGGATATTGTAACAGGTATAATACAAAGAAAGACCAAGCTAGCAGTATTCGTAAATTTTGGTAAGATAGAGGCTATGATGCCAGTGAATGAGCAGGTAAAGAATGAAGAATATATTATGAATAAGAGAATAAAAGTTTATGTTGTCGAAGTAAAGCAGACTACCAAGGGACCACAAATCTTTGTTTCAAGAACTCATCCAGAACTTATAAAAAGACTCTTCGAACAAGAAGTGCCAGAAATCTACGAGGGTATAGTAGAAATAAAGAACATAGCACGTGATCCAGGATCAAGAACTAAAATAGCGGTTTATTCAAAAGATAAAGACGTAGATCCGCTAGGAGCTTGTGTAGGTCAAAATAGTCATAGGGTGAATGCAATAGTGAATGAGCTACACGGTGAAAAAATAGATATAACACTTTGGAGTAAGGACGTACGTGAATTTGTAAAGTCAGCTATAACTCCAGCAATGGCGTTAGCAGTTGAACTTTCAGAAGAAACAAAAACAGCAAGAGTAGTAGTGCCAGATGATCAATTATCACTTGCCATAGGTAAGGAAGGTCAAAATGTAAGACTTGCAGCTAAATTAACTGGATGGAAGATAGATATAAAAAGTAAAAAAATAGCAAATGATACAGGATTTATAAAAAATGAAGAATCATACTTCACAAATAATATGAATAATAAAAATATAGAAGACGAAGATGAATATGAAGATTACGAGTATGAAGACGAGGAGTAAAGAGGTGACGAGTCATGCAAACAAGAAGAGTTCCGCTGCGTAAATGTCTAGGTTGCGGGGAAATGAAAAATAAAAAGGAATTAATAAGGATTGTAAAACCCGCAGAAGGTGATGTGTTTGTTGATTTAACAGGCAAGGCTAATGGGCGTGGGGCATACATTTGCAAAAGTGTGGAATGTTTAAATGCTGCTAAAAAGAAAAAGCAATTAGAAAGAAGCTTTAAAGCAAATATAAGTGAAGAAGTATATAAAAAATTAGAGGAGCAGATAAACGATGCTTGAAAATAAAATATATTCCATGTTAAGCTTGTGCCAAAGAGCTGGGAAACTATGTTCGGGTAGTTTTACATGTGAAAAGGCAATAAAAAATGGAAAATGTAAGGTATTAATAATAGCCGAGGATGTTACAGGAAATACTAAACCTGATTTTGAAAATATGTGTAAGTATTATAAAGTACCAATGTATACATTTAGTTCAAAAGAAAAACTAGGAAAGTACATAGGTAAATCAGAAAGAGCAGTAGTAGGAATAATGGATAATAATTTTGCAACTAAGATAGAAGGAATGTTAAAACAAGTATAAGGAGCGTGGACATATGGCAAAAATAAGAGTATATGAACTAGCAAAAGAATTTAATGTCACAAGTAAGCAAATAATAGAAAAGGCTAAGAGCATTAGCATAGAGCTAAAAAATCACATGAGTGCTATAGATGAGGCTGAGGCTGAAAAAATCACAAATATATTTAGACCTAAGGTTAAAGTTGAACTAAAGCAAGAAATTAAACCAAATGCACCAGTGAAGAAAGAGTATGTAAAGAAGGAAGTAGTAGCAAATAAGCCTAAGGTTAATGCACAATCTAAGGATAATCCAAAGAACAAAGTATCAAACCCTATTAAAAAGGATGAAAATAAAAAAGTATGGCAAAAGCCGGCACAGAAACCATTACAACAATCAGGACAAAGACCAGAGCATAAGCACGATCATAAAACAACTGAATATCAACACAGAAATGATCCACCAATTGATAAGCATCATGCAAATCCTAAACTTATAGAGAAAGGTGAAAAGGTAGAAAAGGGAGATAAAAAAGACGCAAGCAAGAAGCATACAGGAGTAAAAACTGTTAAGACAGGCATGTATAAAAATAACAGTAAGCCACCAATTAATTTAAGTAAGAAAGATAATAAGAAAGTTAAATATAGTAGAAAAAAGGAAAAAACACAAGAAGAGCCAGAGGAAGAAATAAAGATACTAAATATAGGTGATGAAATAACTGTAAAGGATTTAGCTGACAAGCTAAACAAACCTTCGGTTGAGGTAATAAAATATCTAATGGAAAAGGGTGTTTTTGCTAATATAAACCAATCTATTAGTTTTCAAGTAGCAAAGGAAGTAGCAGAAAATTATGAAATATTAGTTGAAAAAGAAAATAATGACGAGCTAGAGCAAGAGATATACTGTGAGGATTTAGGTAATTGCGAATTATCAGCAAGACCACCTGTTGTAGTAGTTATGGGACACGTTGACCATGGTAAGACCTCTCTTTTAGATGCAATAAGAAAAACAACTGTAACGACAGGTGAGCATGGAGGGATAACTCAACATATAGGAGCATCACAGGTCGAAATAAACGGCAAAAAAATAACTTTCCTAGATACTCCAGGTCATGAAGCATTTACTGCAATGA
>MGOW01000100.1:24012-24835 GCA_001797255.1 Clostridiales bacterium GWE2_32_10 | reverse complement strand
ATGGGATTAAGCCACAAACAATAGAGGCTATAAACCATGCTAAAGCAGCTGATATACCGATAATAGTAGCTATAAATAAGATTGATAAGCCAGCGGCAGACCCAGAAAAGGTAAAGCAGGAGCTGACTGAATATGGTCTTGTATCTGAAGAATGGGGTGGAGAAACTATATGTGTACCAGTTTCTGCGATAACAGAGCAAGGTATTGACACATTGCTTGAAATGGTATTACTTGTTGCTGAGATGGGAGAACTAAAAGCAGCATATGATTCTAGGGCAAAAGGAACAGTTATCGAAGCAAGGATTGATAAAGCAAGAGGTGTCGTTACTACATTGCTTGTTGATAATGGTACTCTTAGAGTTGGAAATCCAATACTTGCGGGCAAAGCATGTGGAAAAGTTAAGGTTATGATAAATGACAGAGGCGAGAAGGTAAAAAGTGCGCCACCATCTACTCCCGTTGAGGTTTTAGGCTTTAATGAGGTTCCATCTGCAGGGGATACCTTTTACGTAACAAAGGATGACAAACAAGCAAAGCTGTATGCTAGTAAAGCGGCAGTAGAGTTAAGGGAAAAAAGAATAATAGGTATCCATAAAAATGTTTCACTAGATGCTTTATTTGCTCAAATCAAAACAGGCGAAATTCAAAAGCTTAATGTTATAATAAAAGCCGACGTTCAAGGATCTGTTGAAGCTATAAGACAAAGTCTTGAAAAGCTATCAAATAAAGAGGTTATAGTGTCTGTAATTCACGGTGGAGCAGGAGCTATAACAGAATCAGATGTTATGCTAGCAGCAGCATCAAATGCGATAATAATAGGCTT
>MGOW01000100.1:20831-23980 GCA_001797255.1 Clostridiales bacterium GWE2_32_10 | reverse complement strand
TCTGTAGACCTTAGAAACTATAGAGTGATATATAATGTTATTGAAGATGTAGAAGCTGCAATGAAAGGTATGCTTGCACCAGAGTTTAAAGAAAAAGTTATAGGTGAAGTGGAAATAAGAGATACATTCAAAGTATCAAACGTGGGAACAGTAGCAGGTGGATATGTTAGGGATGGGTTTATAACAAGGAGCTCAACTGTACGAGTAGTAAGAGAAGGAATAGTAATATATGAAGGCCCACTAACATCGCTTAAAAGATTTAAAGACGACGCAAAGGAAGTTAGAACAGGATTTGAATGTGGACTGTTAATCGAAAAATTTAACGACATACGAGTAGGAGACACTATAGAAGCTTATATAATGGAGGAAGTGAAACGCTAATTATGAAAGCAAACACAAGAATAACAAAGATTAGTCAAGAAATAAAGAGAGAACTTTCTATTATAATAAATGGTGAACTAAAAGATCCTAGAATAAAAGAAGCTATGACAACGGTTACTAATGTTGAAACTACAGCAGATTTAAAGTATTGTAAAGTTTACGTAAGTGTTTTAGGTGATGAAAAGGTAAAAAAAGATATACTAGACGGACTTAAAAGTGCAGCAGGGTTTATAAGAAAAGAAATAGCAGCAAGAATAAATCTAAGAATAACACCAGAATTCTCTTTTAAGATAGATGATTCTATAGAATACTCTATTCACATGGAAGAAATTTTTAAGAAAATAAAGTAAGTAGAAAGGAAATATATATGAATATAGATTTTACGGGAATAAGGGATATATTAAATTATGATAAAATACTAATATCAGGACATAAAAACCCAGATGGAGATAGTGTCGGGTCAGCTTTGGCACTTGCTTTGATTCTTAGGAAGCTTGGCAAGAGTCCTGATATTTACATAAAGGAACTACCAGAGCATTACAAAATGTTAAACGGTACAGAGATGTATACAAGTACAGTAGATAATAACTACGATTTATTTATAGCACTCGATTCTGGAGATAAAGATAGGGTTGAAGAGGTGGCTAAACAATTTGAAAATGCCAAAATGACCTATAACATAGATCATCATATATCAAATACTAACTTTGCAATGAGAAACTATGTAACAGAGGCTTCATCCACTGGAGAAATAATATTTCACGTTGCAAAGGAGCTTGGTGCCAAGATAGATAAAGACATAGCTTCGGCGATATTCTTAGCTATTATAAGTGATACTGGGTTATATCAATACAAAAACACTACTAGCGAAACTTATGCTGTGGTTACTGAGCTTATGAAAAATGATATAGATTTTGATAGATTAATACGAGAGTTGTTTTTTGAAAGAACATATGAGCAGACTAAGTTACTAGGAAGAGCACTAGAAAATATGGAGCTATTATTTGATAAGAGGGTAGCTTTATCTACAATAACTTTCAAAGAGTTAAAAGATATAAATGCAAAAACGAATGAAATAAACGGAATAGTAAATACTATCATGCAAATAAAAGGACTAAAAATAGCGATATTCATGTACGAACCAGCACCAAACAATGTCAAAGTAAGCTTCCGGTCAATGGAGCCATATAACGTATGCGAAATTGCCCAAAAGCTAGATGGAGGCGGGCACATACTTGCAGCAGGTGCGATAACAAAAGGGCGTATGGATGAAATAAAGGAAATGGTGCTTAAGTTGGTTAGTGAAGCGATTAATAAATAGAGGAGTTAGTGAAAAACCTTTATAGTCTGATAAAACAAAATAACAGCGCACATATTAGAGTGCACTGTTATTTTGTTTATCCATTAAAATGAAATTGTATTACATCGCCATCCTGTACAACGTATGTCTTTCCCTCCATACGCACAAGACCTCTTTCCTTCGCAGCTACATAAGAACCAAGACTTATTAGATCATCGTACTTTACTACCTCAGCACGTATAAAGCCTTTTTCAAAATCAGAGTGAATTTTGCCTGCTGCTTTTGGGGCTGTAAAGCCTTTTTTTATTGTCCATGCCCTAATTTCTTTTTCACCTGCTGTTAGAAAACTCATAAGACCTAGTAGGTCATAGCTTGCGGTTATTATTTTGTCAAGTCCTGAAGATGATAAACCTAGCTCAGACAAAAATTCATTCTTTTCATCTTGCTCCATTCCTGCTAGCTCTTCCTCTATTTTGGCACATATTACAAATACCTTTGAGCTCTCTTTTTCTGCTAGTTTGCGGATAGAAGCTACATGGACATTAGATGCGGCATCATTTGCTAAATCTTCTTCCGCTACATTAGCAGCATATATTACAGGTTTGTTTGTAAGAAGATTGCAAGAATTTATTATTTCTAGCTCATCTATATCATCAGTTTTGAAAGCACTTGCTGAAATACCTGATTCTAATAAATTTTTGATCTGTTTTAATAGCTCACTTTCTTTTGATAACATTTTATCAGAACGCATACCCTTCTCAGCCCTAGAAATACGTTTTTCTACTATCTCAAGGTCAGAGAATATAAGCTCAAGGTTTATTGTCTCAATATCACGGACAGGATTTACAGTTCCATCGACGTGGGTAACATTTGAGTCCTCAAAGCATCTAACTACATGCACTATTGCATCAACCTCGCGTATATGTGACAAAAATTTATTTCCAAGTCCCTCTCCTTTGCTTGCACCCTTGACTAATCCAGCAATGTCTACAAATTCGATTATTGCTGGCAACTTCTTTTGAGATTTGTAGAGTGCGAGTAGCTTATCTAACCTCTCATCAGGTACTTGTGCAATGCCTACATTTGGGTCTATAGTGCAAAATGGATAATTTGCAGCCTCGGCATTTGTGCTATTTGTAAGACAATTAAAAAGCGTACTTTTACCTACATTAGGTAATCCAACTATTCCAAGCTTCATATGTTCGTCATCCTTTCTTATTTTTAGATTAATTTTATCCTAACCTATTTTACTACAAAAATAAAAAATTTGCAAATAAAAATTTATTTTTGTTGATATTTTTACATTATTAGTATAAAATATAAAGTATAAAATTACAAAGGAGGTAATAAAACTTGAATAAAACTAAAATTGCATTTTTTGATGCTAAATCATATGATATAGATTTTTTTAATAAACATAACGAAAAAAACTACAACTCAAAAATTAAATACTTTGAATATAAGCTAG
>MGOW01000100.1:4770-20809 GCA_001797255.1 Clostridiales bacterium GWE2_32_10 | reverse complement strand
AAAGGGGTATGATGTGGTGTGTGTGTTTGTAAATGATGATGTGAATGAACGAGTAATACAAAAATTGAGAGAATATAAAGTTGGGCTTATTGCACTTAGATGTGCAGGTTATAATAATGTTGATTTAAACGCATTAGGGGATGGCATAAGGGCAGCAAGAGTGCCGGATTACTCACCATATGCAGTTGCGGAACATGCCATGGCACTTATAATGACATTAAATAGAAACTGTCATAGGGCATATTATAGAACAAAGGAAAATAATTTTTCGCTCAAAGGTTTACTAGGGTTTGATATACACGGGAAAATAGTAGGCGTAATAGGAACAGGCAAAATCGGGAAAGTTATGATTGATATATTAAAAGGTTTTGGTGCAAATATACTAGCATATGATCCATTTCCTAATCTTCTATATGCAGAGGAAAAGGGATTTTTGTATGTAAATTTAGATGAGTTATATCAAAAATCTGATATAATAACCTTGCATTGTCCGCTTACAAAGGAGACTATGCATTTAATAAATAAAGATTCTATAAATAAAATGAAGCACGGTGTAATGATAATAAATACAAGTAGAGGGAGCTTAATAGATACGAGGGAATTACTAGGGGGACTAAAGTTAGGCAAAATAGGGCATGCAGGGCTTGATGTTTATGAGGAAGAGTCCAACTATTTTTTTGAAGATAACTCAGATGAAATAATAGAAGATGATGTGTTATCTAGGTTGCTAACATTACCTAACGTGCTGGTAACCTCGCATCAGGCGTTTTTTACACAAGAAGCACTAGACAGTATAGCACATGTTACAATGGAAAATATAAAAAAATTTGTAGCAAGGGAAGAACTAGAAAATGAGGTGAAATAACAAATGCAAAGCGTCAAATTACTAAGAAAGCGATACATTCCTAATGAAACTGTAGATATATCAGGGGATGAGGTGATTTATGTAGATGAGGAGCTTTTAGTGAGCAGATGGGTTCCTATACATAACAGAGAGGATATAAAGTATGGTATTTCATATCTTTATATAAATAAAGGGTTTAAAGTAGCTAAAGTATATAATTATAATAATGAATTAGACCATTACTATTGTGATATAATGCAGGTAGAGAGGGATAAATTTACTAATACATATACAGAAATAGACTTGCTTGTTGATATCGTGGTGTATAGAAATGGTGAGGTAAGGGTACTTGATTTAGATGAATTATCGGAGGCAAGGCAAAAGAAGCTTATAACAGAGGAACAGCTTTTATATGCACTAGAGCATGCTAATAAACTTTTAAATATTATATATAATGGCGGTCTTGAAAATTTATTAACTGAAAATAAATAGGGAGGACACTTTAATGAAAACACTTGAGGAGTTTAGGGATTATTTTGAAACGCAGATTGTACAATCTATCGAGCCTTTGGAAAATCAAAGGATAAAGGTATTAAAGAAAACAACAGTAGTTCTTGTTGTAATGGTGATAATACCAATAGCTATACTCGTATTTGGAAATCAAGAATTACTTCGAGTAGATGGGGAGCCATTACTACAATTGACATTTTTTTATGTCGCTATTTGCGGTGCTATTTTATATTGGATGAAAAAGTCATATGTATCTGATTTTAAGGATAAAATAATAGAAAAGATAGTTGGATTTTTTGATGATAGCTTTATATATAAAAAGAATAGTTGTATATCAGATAATATTTTTAATTGTTGCGAGATATTCGATACTACACCTAATAAATATTCGGGAGACGACTATGTTTCGGGGGTTATAGTAGACCAAGAATACCTAGATAAGTTAGGGCAGAAAAAGGGAACTAAAATCGAATTTTCTGAGATAAAAGCAGAAAAAGAATCAGGAACAGGTAAACATAGAACGGTGCATACAATATTTAAAGGGTTGTTTTTTATGGCAGATTATAATAAAAACTTTAGTGGAATTACAAGAGTGTTACCAGACTATAAAAAAAGGTGGCTTTTTGCTGGAAAGGATAGAGTAATGCTAGAAGATCCAGAGTTTGAGAGACTTTTTGAAGTATACTCAACCGACCAAATAGAAGCTCGATACATACTGACGCCAAGCTTAATGGATAGACTAAAAAGCTTCAAACAAAAAACAGGAAGACCAGTCTATGCATCTTTTGTGAATAATAAAATTTATGTAGCAATAGAATATGCTAGAAACCTATTTGAACCAGATATATTTAAAACACTTTATGATTTTGCACCAATGCAGCAGTATTTTGAAGATTTACAGTTTGCAATAAGTATAGTAGAAGAATTAAATTTAAATACTAGAATATGGAGTAAAAGTTAACATAGAGAAGTGGGATTGGAGAACATAAAATGAAAAAAAATAAAAATAAAAATACATTAAATGCAGTAATAATAGTTTTGGTATTGACTTTGGCTACCAAATTATTAGGTTTTATTAGGGATGCTTTTATAGGAAGCCATTTTGCCACTGGCATAAAGGCAGATGCATATATGATGGCACAAAGACTTACGGTATTGATATTTATGGCAGTAGGTACAGCTATAACAGTAAGTATAGTACCTATTATTACGAGGTACTATAGTCAAGGGGAAAGTGAAAGAGCAAATCAGTTTGTTAATAAGGTTTTGACATTTTTTTTAATGCTTACTATAGGTGTAAGTATAGTTGCAGTCATATTTGCAGAACAAATAACAACATTTATAGCAAGTGGGTATAGTGGAGAAAGGCTTGAGCTTACCATAAACTTTGTCAAAATATTATTTCCAAGTATAATATTTATCTTTTCAGCTTATGCGATAAGAGCAGTATTACAGTCTAAGGAGCATTTTATAGGGTATTCTGTAATGAGTGTACCTTTTAATATATTTATAATAGGATATTTAGTGTTTTTTGTTGAAAGGTTTGATATATATGGACTTATTGTATCAATACTTATAGCTTGGGTATTTCAGTTTTTCGTTCAATTACCATTTACAACCAAAGACAAAATTAAATATAGACTAAACTTTAGAATGATCGGCGATAAGGATATGAAAGAGTTTTTCATACTTTTCTTCCCAGCTGCATTATCAGGGCTTATATATGTTATAAATACTATAATAGATTCTAGTTTTGCATCTCATCTTGCAAAAGGACATGTTGCAGCACTAGGATATGGGGCACAAATGTATGGTGCTATTGCGCAAACTCTTATATATAGTATAAGTGCGGTACTATTTCCAAAGCTTGTAGGTAATTTTAGTCAAAAAAGCTTTGATGAATTTAAAGAAGATGCAAAAAATATAATAAATAACATTTTTTATTTGATATTACCAGCTTTATTCGGATGCGTGGCGTTAAGTAGACCTTTCGTTGAGCTTACATTCATGCGTAAAAACTTTACTGTAGAATCAGCAGATTTAACCCAAGCAGCATTTGTATTTTTTAGCATTGGTTTTATAGGATTTGCTCTTCAAGAAATAATAAGTAAGATATTTTTTTCAATAAAGAATACAATAATTCCTACAATTGTTGCAGTATTAAGCGTAGGATTAAATTATATTTTGAACTCAATATTAATCGAAACAATGGGTATTTCAGGGCTTGCACTTGCGACATCTATAGCAATAACATTTAATGCCGTGCTTATGTATATATTATTTCAAATAAAATACGGAAAATGGAATAACCTAGATATACTTATAAATGCTACAAAAATTCTAATTGCAAGTTTGTTAATGTATCTATGTGTGAATAATTTAATAATAAATTTACATAAAGTTATTGCTATAGACAACAATTTTGTGTATAATCTAATAAGTATTATTTTAGCAGGACTAGTCGGGGTTGTGGTATATGCAGCAGCTACATATATTCTAAGGGTAAAGCAGACTGAGGATATCATAAAAAAACTCCTAAGGCAATAAGCTACCTCTCCAAGGGGGCTTCGCGGTAGCGGTGGGGGAGTAAAACTAACAAAAACCAATAGAAAAGAGGTGTCAAGCAATGAAAAAGATACCGTATGGAATAAGTGATTATAAAACAATAGTCGAGGAAAATTATATATACGTAGACAAAACAAGATATATAGAAATATTAGAAGAATCAGGCGAGCCGTATGTAGTATTTCTAAGACCGAGGAGATTTGGGAAGAGTCTTTTTACATCGGTACTTGAATACTATTATGATGTAAGATATAAAGATGAATTCGATGAATTATTTAAAGACACGTATATATCAAAAAAATCGACTAATAAAAAGAATAGTTATTACGTACTAAAATTCAACTTCTCAGGAATAAATACAAACACAAAAGAAAGTTTGTTAACAGGCTTTACTAAAAATGTAATAGATGGAATAAAAAATTTTGAAATAAAATATCAAATAAAAACAAATTATAATGTTAGTGGAATGCCATCAGAAATATTTAAAGAATTCCTAACAGAGGCAAAACAAAAAATAAATGGTCAAATATATGTAATAATAGACGAATATGACCACTTTGCAAATGAACTGCTAAGCTACCAAGTAGACACATTTGAAGAAACAATAAGTAGAACAGGATTTGTACGAAAGTGGTATGAAGTACTAAAAATAGGAACAGAAAATGGGCTAGTACAAAGGATATACATGACGGGAGTAAGTCCGATAACACTAGATAGTATGACAAGTGGATTTAATATAGCAAAAAACAAAGCACGACACATAAAACTAAACGAATGTCTAGGATTTACAGAAGAAGAAGTGGAATATATACTAAAAGAAACAATAGGTGAGGATATAGATATAAAAAAAGAAATGCCACTACTTAAAAGATATTATAATGGCTATCTATTTAATGAAGATGCAAAAAATAGGATATTTAATAGCGACATGGTATTATATTACGCATCAGAGTATCAAACTCTAGGAAATAGACCGAAAGTATTAATAGATCCAAATATATCAAGTGACTACAACAAAATAAGTAACCTATTTACATTAAAAAATAGAGAAAGAAACATGACAATATTACAAGAAATAATAGAAGGCAATGAACAGGAAAATGTAACAATAACAGCAGAATATAGCCTAGCAAAAGAATTTACGTCAGAAGACTTTAAATCACTACTATTCTACCTAGGATTCCTAACAATAAAAGACAGCATAATAAACATGGTAAATCTACAAGTGCCAAACTATGTAATAAAAGAGATGTATTTTGACTTTTTTGGAAAAATAATAAAAGAGGAAGCAGATTATGATTTAGATATAGGCAAACTAAAAAACGCAATAATAAAAATAGCACAAAAAGGAGAAATAAAAGAGTACCTAGAAATAGTGCAAACAACACTAAATAAGCTCTCAAACAGAGACTTCATAAAATTTGATGAGAAATATGTAAAAGTGATAATGGTGACATACCTGATGATGAGCAAAATATACTACGTAAAATCAGAAGATGAACTAGGTGGCGGATATGTAGATATAGCCCTACTCCCAAGAATAGGAGCAAAAACAAAATATAATGCAATATTTGAGGTAAAGTATATAAAGAAGGAAAACTACAGTGAAGAAGCACTAAACAAAGAAATAGAAGAAGCTAGGGGACAAATACGAAAATATACAAAATCACAAGAATTGGTTGATATAGAGAAAGAAAAAAATTTGAAGAAATGGATAGTAGTGTTTTGTAAGGATGAGGTAGTATACTTAGAGGAATTAGAATAGGTTTAACTATTCAGAGGATTGCCACGCCAAAGAGCAGGCTCGAGAGTGTCAGGGCTAGGTGTGAATAGTTACGAAAAAGTTTAACATAAAAAACTAAAAGGGAGGAAATATTATGAAAATAATTGATGAGAAGGGAAGAGTGTTTGGTAGTATAAATGTTGTGGATTTGGTTGTAATATTAGCTATTGTAGCTATCTGTGCAGTTGTATATAAGTCAATGGTCATGAAAAAGGTAAATGTATTAGAAAATAAAAAGCCTTATGAAATTCAAGTGCTTGTAAAATCTATCTTACCACAAATGGCTGAACAAGTTAAGGAAAAAGATATATTTCTAGAGGATGGTTCTAATGCTGTATTAGGTGAAGTTATTAATATACAAATTGATGTGACTAAAAATGAAGTGCAAACAGCTGATGGTAGGATTGTAATAGCACCGGTTGAGACAAGACGTGATATAATTATCACTTTAAAAGGCACAGGAAAGTTTGACGAACAAAGAGGGCTTATGTTTGGTAATAAAGACTGGCAAGCAGGTGGGGCGATAGTTATAAAATCTTCAAAAGTAAAATTTGGTGGAAATATTTATAATATTACAGATTGATAAAAAATGAAGAATAGTCTAGTTTGTGGGGGCAAAAATATGGGTATAATTAGTAGTTCGATTGTTGTTATATTAATTAATAATATAATGATTTGGTATCAAAATAGTAATTTATATAAAACGACGTATAGAGTCAAAGAAAGTGCTAGTAGATGGTTTGGTAATAGCTTTATTTTTTCTTTTTTGTTTAAGAATAAAGAAAAAAAATATTTTGAAAATAGTATTACATATAAAACTATAATCTGGACGTATAATATTAAAAAAAGTGCGGTTAGATTATTTATAAAATGGTCTGAGTCAAGTTTTGTGTCTATGATATTACGAGGGTTTTGGAAGTTTGGAGCTAGTTGTTTTGAACTTTTATTCAAAATATATAGACATAGCATGATTTATACTATATACTTAGATTGGATAGAGAGTGAATCAATATGATATTAAGCTTAATTATGGTAATATTAGGAATATTATTACTTATATATAATGAAAAACATTGTTTATATTTTCTAGCTTTTATCTTGCCTTTTGTAAGAGCATCGCAGGCACCGATACTTGCTTTGATTATAATTCTATTTATACTAAAGATAGGGTTTAGAATACTATATAGAAAAGAAGCAATGTACAAAAGGACGTTCTTTGATGTTCCGGCGGTGGCACTCTTGTGTGTATGGGTGGTTACGACATTTACATCGGTTACCATCAAAGGCAGTATAACTGACTTTATAATAAGTGTAATGGGGTTATTATTTTGTATAATATGCATACAGATTTTAGAAGAAAAGAAGGATTACATAAATCTTGTAACATGGGCGATTATTTCAAATGTGATTGTAAGTAGTTATGGGCTATATCAGTTTTTTATCGAAAAGCCAATTGATAAAATGTGGGTAGATACTACAGTAAACCCTGACTTGCAGGTTAGAGTATATTCTGTTTTGGGAAATCCTAATATATTATCACAATATTTATTACTTATACTTCCTCTTGGTATAATGCTTATGCTATATAAAAAGAAGATTTGGCACAAACTTATTCTAGGGGTGTTTAATGGTATAATATTAGTATGCTTACTATTAACATATTCTAGAGCATCATTACTTGGACTTATTGTATCTTTTCTTACAATAGGGGTGTTAAATTATGCACAAGCACTTATTATACTTATACCACTTGCTATAATATCACTTGTATTATTTGCCCCTAGGGTATTAGAAAGGTTACTTACAAGCTTTAATACAAAGGATACTTCTATTTCAAGCAGGGTGACACTTTGGCAAGATGTTATACAAATGATTAGAAATTTTTACTTAACAGGCATTGGTTTTGGAGTAACTGCATTTTCAGGAATGTACTTGCTATATAGACATCAATATTTATCAGCATTGCATGCTCATAATTTGTATTTAGAGATACTTGTTGAAACTGGAATTATAGGCTTTTTAGTATTTATATATTTTGCATTTAGTGTTGTAGTAAATTTTATTAAAAACTATCAAGGTGCAGGAAATAAGTTTAATAAATATATTATTTTAGGATGTCTGTCAGCATTTTTAGGTATACTTGTAAATGGTTTTGCTGAATATACATGGTCAGATTTTAGAGTTGTGTCGATGTTTTGGTTAGTAGTTGGTATAGGAGTATCATTAACTAAAAAACGAGAAAAACTTCAAAATAATCAGTGTGGAAATGAGGAATAGATATGAAAAATTTACTAATACTTGGATATTATGGATTTGAAAATAGTGGTGACGATGCGATACTTATCGCTATTACGAACACAGCGAAGCGTATAGATAAGGATATAAAGATAACGGTACTATCAAATAAGCCAGAACAAACAAAGAAATTATATGGAGTTAATTCGGTATATCGTTTTAATCCATATAGTATATTTAAAGCTGTCTTAAAGTGTGATATACTTTTATGCGGTGGAGGAACCTTGCTGCAAGATGGGACAAGCACTAGGTCTCTTATGTACTATTTGGGTGTAATAAACCTAGCGAATAAGTTGAATAAAAAAGTGATTTTATATTCGAATGGGATAGGCCCAATATTTAAAGAAAAAAACATAACCATGACACGTAAGATAGTAAATAAAGTAAGCGTAATAACACTAAGAGATGAATCTTCTAAAGAATACTTAGAAAAAATAGGCGTACATCATCCAAAGATGTTAGTTACAGCAGACCCAGCTTTTGGATTAGAGCTTGTCAAAAAAGAAAAATATAAACATATTTTCGATAAAAATAATATACCTATGGATAAAGAACTATTTGGTGTATCAGTGCGGGGATGGAAAAATAAAGATGGTTATTATGTTGAAAAAATAGCAAAAATATGTGATTATATCATAGAACACAAGAATATGAATGTAGTTTTTTTAAATATGCACCATGAACATGATAAAACCATTTCTGATAAAATAATAGAAAAAGTGAAACATAGAACATATATGATTGAAGATAAATTAGCAGCATTTGAAATGTTAGGAGTGATAGCAAATTTTAAAGCCATGATAAGCATGAGATTGCATGGTATAATATTTGCGTCAAAACAAAGGGTACCAGTGGCAGGACTGATATATGACCCTAAAGTTGATTACTGTCTAAACACATTGAAGCTACCAGCGATAGGAAGTGTGGATGAAATAGATATAGATAAGGCGATAGTCATAATAAATAATCTTATTGATAACAATGATGAATGTATAAGAAAATTAGATAATATAGTGATTGAGCTAGAAAAAAAAGAAATGATAAATGGGGAAGAACTGAAAAAACTGATTTAGCACCAGAAAGAATTTCAAAATTGGAATTCTTTTTTTGTTGTCTAGATAATATTATTTACAAACTATCAAAAAAGAAAGGTGGGATGTTTTATGGGGAAAGTAAATATTTTATCTATTGACGGGGGTGGTATTAGAGGCATAATACCAGCTATAATTCTTGATTATATTTATAAAAAAACGCGTACACCAATACATAGGTTATTTAAATATATTGCGGGAACATCTACAGGAGGGATAATAGCTTTGGGACTTACTAAGGCAAATTATCTAGGAAAACATGAGTATATCCCAGAAGATATGGTTAGCTTATATGAAAAAGAGGGAGAAAAAATATTTAAACCTAAAAATCAATTAGATAATATCATAAATATATTAGGCGAAAAACATAATATCAAAGATCTAAACAATGTTACGAGGAGTTACTTTAAGCAAGCATATTTAAGTCAAGCACTTACAAATGTGATAATACCAAGCTACGATATAAAAAATGGAAAACCATATTTTTTTAAAACTGATAAAGCAAGGGAAGATGAAAAAGAAGACTTCTTGATAAGTGATATATGTTGTGCTACAGCGGCAGCCCCTACATATTTTGAACCATATGCTATAGGTAATAATGTATATATTGACGGTGGTATTTTTGCTAACAATCCTAGTATGTGTGCATTAGCAGAGGTTTTAAAGAAAGATAAGGAAGTAGAAAATATTTTACTAATATCAATAGGAACAGGGGAATTTATAAAAGAATATAAATATGAAGAAGTAAAGAATTGGGGTATGCTTAACTGGGTAAGACCGGTAATAGATACAAGCATAAATGGAAATGCACAAACTGTTGACTACCAAATGACTCAAATATTAAATAAAGGAAATAGAAATTACTATAGATTTGAAGCTAAAATAGATAAGAGTTTAAGTCATATGGATAATGCAAGCGATGCTAATATAAAAGAACTGAAGAATATAGCATATAACTATGTAGAGGAAAATAAAGAATTATTAGATGAAGCGTGTACTAAGATAAATACAAATTAAAAAATAAAAATTTTAAAAATTTTATTGTCGAAATAAATAAAAAATGATATAATAAAAACATAACAATTATTTACTAACCAGGGGGGGAAAAGGTTATGTTTAAGATAAGCAAAAAAGGAAATTGTGAAAGAGAAATTGAACAAATTAAACAATGTGAAATTGGGAGAAGAAAGTTAGAAGGTTTTAAAAATGCTATAACAGACCCGTATTACATAAGAGATGTTGATTATAATGTAGTAGAATTCCCAGAAGCGATGCAAAGACTTACAGGATACACAGAGGCAGAAGCTAAAAGGATGAAATGTTATGACATATTTAAGACAGAGGTATGTAAAGATTGTCCTATAACTAAGGCTATGAATGGAAAATACACTTTAAATAATGTAGGGATTCCTATTCATAACAAAAAAGAAGAAGAAATACCATCATTGATCTCGGCAGCTGGTATATATGATGAAAACGGAAATCCGGAGTTTGGGATAGAAATAATTAAAGATAACTCTACATATACTAAGATAAAAAATTCTTTAAACGTAAATGCAGAGGATCTTATTTCTATATCAGAAGAACTTTCTTCCACTGCGGAGGAAGTATCTAGTATGACTAAAACGTTAAGTGGTAAATCAAGCGAGGCATATGAGAAAAATAGTGAAGGATTAATATTATCGCAAGAGTCATCGGATAAAGCAGATGCAGGTGTAAAATATGCTAAAGAGGCAAATGAAAGCTTGAATATTGTAAGTAATTCTATGGAAAAATCAGTAGAACTAATAAAAAACCTAAAGGAAAAATCAGAAGTTATTAACGATATTGTCGAAACTATACAACAAATATCGGCAAAAACTAATCTTCTAGCACTCAATGCATCAATAGAGGCAGCAAGAGCCGGAGAAGCTGGAAGAGGCTTTACAGTTGTTGCACAAGAAATCAGAAAGTTAGCAGAAAATACTAATATATCAGCTACAAATATATCAAGTAATATTGCAGAAATAAGCTTAGTTCTTTCTAATACTGTATTACAAATAACTGAAACTAAGCAAGAATTAGACTCAGGTGAATCTAAAACAAAACAACTTTTAACATACATAGATGATATAAATCATATATCAGAAAAATTACTGAATATAAATAAAGAAGCAAGTGAAAAAGCAAAGGAAAATTTGGACATAAGTCAAAAACAAATGAATGCAATGGAGGAGATAGTATCCGTAAGTGGTATTCTTGCGTCAATGGCAGAACAAGTTAGAAACGAGATAAAAAATTTAGAAGAACATAAATAACTTACCTCTAACCCCTTTTTTTTAGAGAAGGGACTAAGGTGAGTCTAAGGAGGAGAAATATGAGTAAGAAGATGAGTGTGCATTTTATGGGGATAGGTGGTAGCGGTGTGGCACCTATTGCGATAATTGCAAAAAAGATGGGATTTGAGGTAAGCGGCTGTGATGCTGCAACAGAAGGTTATTATTATAATAAATTAAAGGAACTTAATATTGAAATAATGAAAGGACATGATGAGCAACACTTAAATGGTATTGATGTATTAGCAGTAACGCCAGCTATATTTGATCTTAATCCTGATCATCCTGAGATTGTACAAGCGGGTGAAAAGGATATACTAATGACTTGGCAAGAATTTATGGGCAAATATATTCAAAAAGACAAGAAGACTATTGCTATATCAGGTACACATGGAAAGTCTACTACTACGGTACTCATGGCGAATGTTTTAGAAGTAGCGGGTTTAGAACCATGGGCTTTAGCGGGCACGATTTATAAGCCATGGGGGAGCGGAGCAAGGATAGGTGACTCGGAGTTTTTTGTATGTGAGGCTGATGAGTTTAATAATAACTTTCATAATTATCATCCAGAAATAGAAATTATAAATAATATAGAGATGGATCATCCAGAATTCTTTGAAGATTTTACTGAGGTTAAAAATTCGTTTAAGAAGTTTATAATGAATTTAACACAGCCTAAAATTCTTGTAGTTAATGAGGAAAGTCAAGGTATTAGAGAAGTGTTAGGTGAGTTGAAAGAAGAGATTATAAAGAATGATATTAAGGTAATCGGATACTATATAAAAGATAAATATGAATTTCCTTTTTATAAAGAATATAAAGGGAGCTTCATAGGATGCGATTTAGAAAAAACTATGTTTGAAGTAACCTGTTCTAATTCTACAGAAAAATTTGAAATGATGCTGAAGGGATTACATAATATTTCAAATATATTGGGAGTAATAGCGGCTTCAATGGAAATAGGAATAGAAACAAGTAAAATGAAAGATGCAATCAAAACTTTTGAGGGTATAGGTAGAAGAAGTGAATTAATATGTAGTATTAATGATATCATGGTTTTTGATGATTATGCACATCACCCTACCGAAGTTAGTGCTGTGATAAATGCTTTTAAATTAAGCTATCCAGATAGAAGGATTATTATTGTTATTGAACCACATCAAATATCAAGGTTGAACCTATTTTTTGAAGAGTTTTCGCAAGCCCTTTCGCTTGCTGATTACGTTATTGTAACTAAAGTATTTCTAGGTAGAGAAAAACATAAAAAGATAGAACCAATTGATATTAATCAAATTATATCAAAAATTGGTGTACATAAGGCAGTATATGAGGAAAAGTTTGATGCAGTCCTAAAACATGTTTCTACTATAGTAAAAGAAGGCGATACCATAGTAGTATTAGGTGCAGGAGAGTCTTATAAATTAACAAGAGAAATAGCAAAGAGATTAACTACGGTAGGTGGGAAATATAAAAATCACAATTATATCTGTGGGGAGAATTAAGGAACAGTATCTAGAGGATGCTATAAGAGAGTATTCAAAAAGGCTGAGCAAGTATTGTTCTTTGGATTTTGTAGAGGTACAGGATGAAAAGGCACCCGAAAACATGAGTGAAAAAGAAATTGAGAGTTTAAAAGAAAAAGAAGGTATGAAAATTATTAAAAATATAAAAGACAGGCAATATGTCATAGTGCTTGAAATAAAAGGAAAGCAAACAACATCTGAAGAGGTTGCTTACTTTTTAAATAATTTATCTGTGCAGGGAAAAAGTGAAATTGTGTTTATAATAGGTGGATCACTTGGACTAGCAAAAGAAGTACTAGCAAGAGCAGATTATAAGCTAAGCTTCTCTAAACTAACTTTTCCGCACCAATTGATGAAAGTAATACTACTTGAACAAATATATAGAAGCTTTAAGATTATAAAAGGTGAGCCATATCATAAATAGAGAACAATCAAAAATTGGCAATAGCATATAACAAAAATGAGAATAAAAAATATCTAATTTAGTATAATAATATTATAGTTGAGATTATTATACAAGGAGAGATGAATATGTTAAATTTGTTAGTTAGAAAAAAAGCTCCACATAATAACGTAGAAAAAGAGAATATAGTAAATTCTGTAAATAGAGCTAAAATAGAACTTGATATAGCTTATAAAAATTTTGATGATGTATCTGATGTTGATTTGGTAGATTGTTATATATACGAAGTTCAATCAATACAAAAAAAATATGAATATCTACTTAAACAAGCAAAAAAACTAAATTTTATATAAAAAATAGGAGGAGTATATTATGCAAAAGATGATAATTGCAGTAAAATTAAATGAAAGAAAAGAGAACTCAGCTAAATTTCAGGAAGTAATATCTAATTATGGAGACATTATAAAGTTCAGGGTAGGGATAAGTGGTGAAGAACAAAAAGGACTTATAATGCTTTGTGCAGAAGCTGAGAATAAGGTAATAAATAACTTGACAGATGACTTAAAGTTAATTAATGAACTTTCTATGAATATAATGGAAGCACCGGTATGAGATGTGTAGCTATATGCTAATAAAAATCAAGCAAGAATTGCTTGTTTTTTGAGTTGTTTGAAATTATTGATTAGAATGGGGTGATAAATATGATGTATAATGAAGGGCACAATGCTAGGATGTTATTAAAATTTGTATTAACAGTTATTCCTGCAATAATTGTATTATATTTGATTGATGTAATAGCTAAAACAAATTATAATTCAAGTCTGACACAAATTATAGAGGATTTTTTAAAAAGTATAGGGATAGTGTGAGGTGGTATTGTTATGTTAAATAATGTAAAGGTTAATTTGAAGATTTTATTAGAAATATTGCAAAAGAAAGAAATTTTATTAAATGAAATCTATAATATAACGATAAATCAAAATACCGTTATAACCTCAGAAAAGGTTAATATGGTAATGTTTGAAGAGATGATAAAAGAGAAGAGAATAAGAATAGATGACATAAATGACATGGATGAAAAATTTCAAAACATATTTGATAATATTAAAAAAGATATTGCAAGATATAAGGAAAATTATATTGAAGCTATTAGGGAATTAAAAAAACTCATAAATGAAAATATAAATTTAAAGATGAAGATAGAGTTACAGGAAGAAAAAAATAGAAAGGTCTTAGAGAAAAATAATTCATAAAATGACAAAGATTTTGGAAAACTTAGGAACTGCCTACATATTAGAGTTATCTTGGAAGGATGAAAGTTATTCTGACAATTTATAATATGCTAAAATTATCATTATCTTAGAACCTTTTCATATAATGAAAGTAAAAATCCAAATGAAAGGGTGATTACTATTATTAAAATTGGAGAAGAGGTTATTGATTTAAAAGATATTGTTAATAAATTTCCCATAAACAGCACGGAAGTAAAGATTCTAAAAAATTTATCTGATAGTGGGTCAATATACAAATATAATTCTTTTTTAGAGTTGAAATTTGAGATAGATTTAAGAGTAAATATTATAAGAGCAGCCAGGGAACTTGCAAAAAGTGGTATTAAATTTAAAAATTATAAAGAATCTACATGTAATTTGGAGTTTTGGGAGCGTACTAGACAAGGTGGATTTCTGCTGAAAAAAGACGTTTCGCCTTACGAAGCTATTGCTGATATTTTTAAAAATGGATCAAAATATGGTACAGAATGTTCCACTGCAATAATCATTGTGTATTATGGGGCATTGCTTAAAATGTACACTAAAAAGCTTTTTGACTCTGTATTTGAGAATATTCATTTATATGATTGGCACTATATAGACAGTGATCTTGGCGTTGCAACCAAAGGAATATCATTTGATACTATACCTGGAGATTGTAAATACTTCAAAAACCCTGAATTCGATCCTAAAACTCCTGAGTGGAGAGGAGAAAACACTATATATCTTGGCGATGTAAATTATTACGGTCACGGCATAGGCATAAAAACCGCTGATGAAATGATAGCCACACTAAACAAATATAGGAAAACACCTGATTCACCAACTGCTTTCTTAGCAAAATCAGTTACAAATCCAAATTATAAACATTTGTTTAAGCTACAATAACGAAACGGGGTCAGGCTTAAAAATAATACTTGATTTATTTGCTACGATAATATATACTAATGTTATAGGAAGTTTGAGGGGGAAGTCTAATGAAGGAATTTAATATAACGACGACATGCATAAAAGAAAAACATTATATGGTTGATACGAGTAAAAAGATTGAAGAGATAAAACAAATGGTAGAGAAAGATAAATACTTTACAATAAATAGGGCAAGGCAATATGGTAAAACAACAACAATGTTTAGGCTTATGAATATGTTAAAAGATAAATATTGTAATACATAACAGAATATTTGAAATAAGAATATACAACTATATGATAACAAAAAGGAAAATAGAGCAAGAAATAAGGATAAATTATGAAAATAGAAACCAATTCATAGAACCAACGGGCGAACTAAATATGGTAAAAGTCCTAGACAAATTCCAAGAACTAATGAAAGAAGAATACAGGGAAGAAACAGAAAAATTTAAAGAAAAAGATGGCAGGATAATGTTTCTGGCATTTATAAAACCAATAATAAACGGAACAGGCTTCTACTTTGTAGA
>MGOW01000100.1:1624-4762 GCA_001797255.1 Clostridiales bacterium GWE2_32_10 | reverse complement strand
CACGAACAAATAGAAGGATGGATATAGTCATAACATATAACAAAAAAATGTACATAATAGAACTAAAACTATGGCACGGAAAATCATACGAGAACAAAGGATGCAAACAACTAGCGGAGTATATGGAAATAAAGGATGTAGAAGAAGGATATATGGTGGTATTTGACTTCAGTAAAGAGAAGAATTATAAAAATGAATGGGTAAAAGTGGATGGAAAGAAGATATACGAGGTCGTAGTTTAGTTGCGACATGAAGTCGGGTTTAGAGTGAGTTAATGTATACTAAATAACAGATATAGGAAAGAAAGGGTGAGTAATTTATGAAAGAATTTAATATAGAAGGGGTATGCATAAAAGAAATGCATTACATGGTAGATATATCAGCAAAAATAGAAAGTATAACTAGATTAATAAACCAAGGAAAATACTTTACAATAAATAGAAGTAGGCAGTTTGGAAAGACTACAACGATATCAATGATAGGGGGTAATATTCTAGAACAATATATAATCCTAAAAGCAAGCTTTGAAGGTACAGGTGATAGCTTATTTGAAGATGAGGAGACTTTTTGTAGCAATATATTTAAAACAATAGCAGATATATATAAATTTACCAATGCCGATCTGTATAATAAGATGATGGAATACGGAGCAAAAACAAGAACCTATGAACAGCTAAGTGATAGCATAACAAGGATATGCATGGAAATAGGCAAAGAAATAGTACTAATAATAGACGAAGTAGATCAAGCGAGCAACAATGCGGTATTTTTGAAATTTTTAGGAGTGCTTAGAAAAAAGTATTTAATAAGGGATAAAGTAAAAACATTTAAATCAGTAATACTTGCAGGAGTGCATGATATAAAGAGTTTAAAGCTACTAATAAACGAGCAAAAGGTTATAACAGCAGACGAATTAAAAGAAGTAGCATCAGATAGATATAATAGTCCATGGAATATAGCATCAGACTTTGAGGTAGACATGAGCTTTAATCCTAAGGAGATAGCTACGATGCTAGAGGAGTATGAAAAAGAAAATCCTGTGGGAATGGAAATAGCCGAAATATCAAAAGAAATATATAGATATACAAATGGATATCCGTTTTTGGTTAGTAAAGTATGTAAGGTAATAGATGAAAAAATGGATAAAGAATGGACGACCGAAGGTGTGGAGCAAGCAGTAAAGATGATATTAAAAGAAAACAATACATTATTTGAAAGCCTGATAAAAAATCTAGAAAACGATAAGAAATTATATGAGGTTATATATGATATAATAATAAATGGTATGCGAATTGGATTTAACATACATAACCAGATTCAGAGCAAAGCAGCTATGTATGGAATAATAAAATCTGAAAGTGATAAAGTAGTGATACATAATATAATATTTGAAAAGCTTATATATAACTACATGATATCAGAAAGAGAAACAAGTCACAGTGTAGAATTTAAATATGCGGAACGAAATAAATTTGTACATAACGGAATATTAGATATGGAGAGGATACTAGAGAAATTTCAAGAGCTAATGATGCAGGAATATAGAAAAGAAGATAAGGACTTTATAGAAAAAAGAGGCAGGCTAATATTTCTGGCATTTATAAAACCGATAATAAATGGAGTAGGAGACTACTTTATAGAACCACAAATGCGGGACAGCAAGAAGATGGATATAGTAATAAAATACGGCATAGAAAAATACATAATAGAGCTAAAAATCTGGAGAGGAGAAAAATACGAAGAGAGAGGTATAGAACAGCTACTAGACTATATGAAAATACAAAAAGAGGATATAGGATATATGGTTGTATTTGACTTTAGAAAAAAGAAAAAGGAATATAAGAGTAATTGGATTGAAGTAGATGGAAGGAAAATACTTGAAGTAGTGGTATAGCCTGTGCATATGAAATTTGTTGTGAAATAGGGTAGGTGATTAATTTGGAGATAGAGAGGAAATTCATTTTAAAGTCTTTGCCTGAAATGGATTTGGGTGTAAAGGTTGAATACAAGCGGTATTTTATCTATTCTAACAACGGAATAGAAATGAGAGTTCAGCAAAAGGGGAATAAGTTTGAGTTAGAGAGGAAGGAAAAGAGAGAGTATATCGTGCCGGATTGGTTTGGGATGGAGATAACTGGTACGAAGATGGGACGGGATTCGGAGATTGTGTGGTTGGATAGGGTGGAGTTTGAAGGGGAGATTGGGAAGAAGATAGGTTGAAGTGATAGGTTTCAACCTATTTTTATAGTGGAGTTAGATATAAATATACTTATTTTGACAATAAATGCACTATATTGAAATAAATGTAAAAATATTGACAAAAATGGAAAAGTATGATAGAATGTGCTAACTAAAAATAATTTGAGAGGAGAAATGACAAATAATGATAGATATGAAAAACAAGGAAAAACAAATATTTTCTAAGAGACAGGCAGAGAGTATATTACGAAGTGTTAAAGATATATATGGTTATGATTTTGAAACAGCGGTTGATGATCATGATTTTTTAATATCTAGTATCATGGATGGGAAGTTAGTATGAGGCACCCAGAGGAAATAGGAAAGGTAGCGGGACTTTGCAAAGATAATGGAAGAATGACAGTAGAGGTAGCAGGAATTTTATTAAGAGAGAGATTTTCATCTAGAATTTTATTTGAGGTATTGCCTGTGATATATAAACCTGGGATACATAAAATGGAAGTTGACAAGGTTATAGAGCCAATACTTATAGAGAGCGTTGCAGATAAGTATAAAGGGCAATTAATAGATGTACTAACAGCTCGACATGAATCTACAAGTAAGGGGAAACCTAGATTAAACAAGGGTATTAAATGTAAAATTAACGATATTTTACACGGAGAGTTGCCTAACCCCAGCGGAAGTGAATTAGAATTTTTGAAATTAGATAAAAGTAAAAGAGAAAATGATTTATCTGAAGGATTGGAATTATATGTAAAAGAGTTAGAAGAAAAAGATATATATGCACTAATGAGTGAAATAGATGAGAAAGTAGAAACTGTTCCATATCAGAAAAAACTTGAAAGTGATAATTTACTAGATAATATGGCATTTGATCTAAAATTATTAGAATCCTTGGGCATTGATAGAGAAGCTGTTTTAACATACAGCGACCAGCCA
>MGOW01000100.1:0-1602 GCA_001797255.1 Clostridiales bacterium GWE2_32_10 | reverse complement strand
AACTATTCAAATCCCAGACTGTCATTGCGAGCCTGTTCTTGGCGTGGCAATCTGTTTTTAGTTTTAAAGATAGAACGCCACGTCGAGAAAAGTGACCTCCTCGCGGTGACAGAAGAGAGAACTATATTTCCTTATGATTTCTAAATAGTTACGTACTGTAACATTTTATATGGAAGTAAAATAAAAACTATTGACAAAAATAAAAAAAATATGACAGAATTTACAACAAAATAGAGTATTATTTGAGAGGAGCGGTAATGAATATGGAAAATGAACAGTTATTTTCAAGTAAAGAGGCAGAAGCTATAATAGAAAGTTTTGAACAAATTAAGGGTGGGATAGGAGTACAAATATATCCAGAGGGTAGTGGAAAAATTATTACCAATCATAAAGATTTAAAAAAAGGCATAATGAATGGTACGGTAATACTTAGAGGTATTCCATCATCAATAACTACGCTTATGTATCAGGAGAAAGTTGAAAAAAATTTACTAGAAAATTTAATTAAAGATACACGTACAAATAGTGAACATTTAAATTTGGTAATCCGAATACTAAGTATGAGGCATCCGGAAAAAATAAAAGATGTAGTAAAACTTTGTAATGATAACGGAAGAACGATAGGAAATCTAGATTTACCTGAAATGGGAATGAAGCCTAAAAAGTATGTATTTAAGGTAGCTGGTGAATTTCATAAATATATGGAAGGAGAAGCGGATTTTAAGAGAAGGTTTGAAAATGAAAGTAAAAGAATGATAGATGTTCTTAATGCTATAAAAAAAGGTAATTTTAGAAGTATATTTTTGGAGCGAGCAGACATGTTTGAAATATATTCGGTAATAAAAGGAGGGGCTATCGATGATAAAAGCATTATGACTTTTTGTGAATATTTTAAAGCGGCGATATTTATGGATAAAATAGATGAATTTGTTGAGATACCAGATGTAGTAAAATGTATAACTAAAATGCAGGAGTATATACCAAGTGAATTGATAGATGAAGTTGTAGAAAAATTCAAAAAAGAAGGAACACAGCCTTTAGGATACAGGACAGAAGCGGAAATTGACAGGATAATGATGAATACATATATAAATAATATTATAGCAGGAAATTCACAAGATGAAGCGGTTGAGATAATACATGATATAAATCAAAGAGTTGGTAATGAATGTCGGAATGGTGGCACAATTAAAATACAACAAAATAACTACGTAGATTTAAATAATTCAAAACTTGCATATGCTAGGGTGCTGGCAAGAAAAAATGGTTGTGAAGTGGTTGATACCAAACTAGGTTTTGACGGGAAATATACATTAAATATTGAATCATTAAAACATGATCAAGCATTTGAAAATGTTTTATCAAAGTAATAAGGAATAAATAATACTAAGAGAATATAATATACATAGTCATTACAAAAGAGGATTTATCCAAACTATATAATACGGATAGATCCTTTTTACTGCCCAAAAACTTCACAAAGTCTCAGACTTCATAAACAACTACAAACACCCACACTGTCGTTGCGAGGAACGAAGCA
Organism: Clostridiales bacterium GWE2_32_10; assembly: GCA_001797255.1. Classification (GTDB taxonomy): domain Bacteria; phylum Bacillota; class Clostridia; order Lachnospirales; family UBA12420; genus UBA12420. The sequence continues at coordinate 62 of MGOW01000100.1, read as the reverse complement.
ATCCCTTTTTAAACCTAGATAAAACAATACTATAACAACTAAAAACGAGATTGCCACGCCAA
>MGOW01000099.1 GCA_001797255.1 Clostridiales bacterium GWE2_32_10 | reverse complement strand
TGCAAACGAAGTAATAAGACGTAAAGAAGGTAAATCAGGTAAAAAATAATGCATAGGAGGTATAGAGAATGATTAAGAAGTCATCACGTTCTGAGGCAAGGGCAGATAAGCATTTCAGAATAAGAAATAAAGTGCATGGTACAGTAGAAAGACCAAGGTTATGCGTATTTAAAAGCTTAAAGTATATATCAGCACAAGTGATAAATGACGAAACAGGTCATACAATGGCGTCTGCTTCGACTCTAGAAAAAGAATTAGCAGTAAAACTAAAATCTACATCTAATATGGATGCAGCTAAATTAATTGGTGAAGTGGTAGCAAAGAGAGCTGTAGAAAAAGGCATAAAGGCAGTTGTATTTGATAGAAGTGGTTACATATATCATGGAAAAGTGAAAATGATAGCAGATACAGCTAGAGAAAATGGACTTGAATTCTAAATAAAGGAGGATTGAAAATGGCATTAGTAGATACAAGTAAAATGGAATTAAAAGAAAAAGTTGTATCAGTTAAACGTGTTACTAAGGTTGTAAAAGGTGGTCGTAACTTTAGATTTGCGGTAGTTGTAGTAGTTGGCGACGGAAATGGATACGTTGGAGCAGGTTCAGGTAAGGCAGTTGAAATACCGGATGCAATCAAAAAAGCAATAGAAGATGCAAAAAAACACATGATATTTGTTCCAAGAAATGAACACAATAGTATATATCATGAAAATTTAGGAAGAGCTGTAAGCTCTGAAGTGTTAATTAAACCAGCACCTGAAGGAACCGGAGTTATAGCAGGTGGAGCAGCACGTGCGGTTCTAGAACTTGCGGGATTAAAGAATATAAGAGCAAAGTCACTAGGATCAAACAATAAAAGTAATGTTGTTAGTGCGACTATAGAAGCATTAAAAACATTAAAGAAGCCAGAGGATGTAGCACGCTCAAGAGGCAAGAAGTTATCAGAGATATTAGGATAGGAGGATTTGAACATGGCTAGTAAATTAAAAATCACATTAGTAAAATCAACAATAGCGACTAAACCAAAGCATAGACTTACAGTAAAAGCGCTAGGATTAGGAAAGCTGAATTCTACAGTAGAGCATCAAGATAATGCCGCAATAAGAGGCATGGTAAATCAAGTGAAGCATTTAGTTAAGGTAGAAGAAGTAGAAGTACAAGAAGTATAAGATGAATATAGAATGGAGGTAGAGTATGGAATTACATCAACTTAAACCAGTGATAGGGTCAAAATTTGTTAAAAAGATAAAAGGAAGAGGAAATGCTTCAGGTCTTGGTAAAACAGCTGGTAAAGGACATAAAGGTCAAAAAGCACGTTCTGGTGGAAAGATAAGACCAGGATTTGAAGGTGGACAAATGCCTTTATATAGAAGATTACCAAAAAGAGGATTTAAATGTAGAAACTCTAAAGACATAGTTGCTATAAATGTAGATAGATTAGAAATATTTGAAGACGGTACAGTTGTTGACATAGAGATGCTACTAGCAACAAGAGTAATTTCTAAGGTATCAGATGGTGTTAAAATATTAGGAAATGGAGATTTAACAAAAAAACTAACCGTGAAATCTAACTATTTTAGCGCAACTGCTAAAGAAAAAATAGAAAATGCGGGTGGAAAAACAGAGGTGATATAAAGTGCTTCAAACTTTTGCGAATGCGTTTAAAATACCAAACTTGAGAAGAAAAATATTATTTACCCTACTTATGATAGTTATAATCAGAATAGGTGCAAGTATTCCAGTACCAGGTGTTGATACTACAGTACTTGAAAATCTTTTCAATAAGTTTTCAGAAGGGCTAGGAATGATAGATACATTATCAGGAGGTTCACTCAAGGAAATGTCACTCTTTGCAATGGGAGTACTTCCCTATATTAATGCCTCTATCATAATGCAGCTACTTACAGTTGCTATACCAGCACTTGAAAAACTTAACAAAGAAGAAGAAGGTAGGAAACAAATTAGTAAGATTACAAGATATTTAGCTATTATATTATCAGCAGTTCAAGCAGCAGGGATAACATTTGCACTAAGAGGTCAAGGGATACTTAAGGATCCAACGATTATATCATATACGGTTGCAATACTTACCATGGTAGCAGGAACTGCAATACTAATATGGATAGGAGATCAAATAACCGAAAAAGGTATAGGAAATGGAATATCATTAATAATCTTTATCAATATAATAGCAAGATTACCGATGACTATGGGACAAATATGGACTGCTGTAGGTAGCTTAGTTATATTTGTAGCCATAATAGCAGTATTTGTAGCGATAATAGCCTTTGTAGTATTTGTACAGGATGCAGAAAGACGAGTTCCAGTTGAATATGCAAAAAGAGTTACGGGTAGAAGAACTTATGGTGGAGGAGCAAATAATATACCTATCAAGGTTAATTTATCAGGTGTTATGCCTATAATATTTGCATCAAGCATACTCCAATTTCCTACAGCAATACAGCAATTCATTCAAGTTTCAGGTGCTAATTTACCTACTACTATAAGTGGATTTATAACAGCAATAGCTACACATAAACCTATAGGGATGATAATTTATGCGGTATTGATTTTGTTTTTTGCTTATTTCTATACAACTATACAATTTAATCCTGTGGAGTTTGCTGATAATTTAAAGAAAAGTGGTGGAGTAATATCAGGGATAAGACCAGGTCAACCGACTGTAGACTTTATAACAAGGATATTAAACTATATAACATTAGTAGGAGCGGCTTTCTTAGCAGTAATAGCACTACTACCTATAGTGTTTGGAAATATGATAAATATGACAAGCCTTGGTTTTACAGGTACCTCAATACTAATTGCAGTAGGTGTTGCACTCGATGTGCTTAAACAATTAGAAGCAAATATGGTAGTTAGACATTATAAAGGATTCTTATCATAACTAGAAGTCGGATTTAGACATCTAGAAAGGGGAGAAGGTAATGATAATTATACTCATGGGAGCACCAGGAGTAGGAAAAGGTACACAGTCCTTGGCACTATCTGAAAAACTAAGGATACCTCATATAGCTGTAGGTGACATATTAAGAAAACACATAAAGGAAGAAACAGATATAGGAAAAGAAGTAGGTTCTATAATGAAGCAGGGATTGCTTGTATCAGATAAAACTATGTTTGAGATTATTAATCAAAGAATACATGATGATGATTGCAAAAATGGATTTATACTTGATGGGTTTCCAAGAACTATTAGTCAAGCTGATGGATTTGAAAGGTTACTTACAGATGTTGGCAGAAGAATAACGGTTGTGTTTAACATAGAATCAAATTATAAAATTTTATTAGATAGAATAAAAGGTAGGATTGTTTGTAAAAATTGTGGCGCAACATACCATAATGTATATCATAAACCACAGTTAGATGGATATTGTGATATTTGTGAAGGTATAATTACTAAAAGAAAAGATGATACAGAAGAAATCTTCAACAGTAGAATAGAAGAATATAATCAGCAAACAAAGCCATTAATAGGATTTTATCAACAGAGGGGAATCTTAATTAATATTGATTCAAATGATGTAAAAGAAAATATAACTGAAAGACTATTGAAACATTTAGGAGCGAATATTTGATGAGTATTAGAATATATAATGAAGGTCAAATTAATTATATAAGAAAAGCTGGAGAAATATTATATAAAACATTTGAAATGTTAAAAAACAATATTTTAGAAGGGGTAAGAACAAAAGAATTAGATAGGATAACTGAAGAATTTGTTAGAGAAAATAATGGAATTACCCCTTGCAAAGGCTATAGAGGCTATCCAGCAAATATATGTGCCTCAATAAATGAGGAATTGATACATGGAATACCAGGAAATAAGAAATTGAACAATGGTGACATAATAAGTATAGATATTGTTGTTTCGTATAAAGGTTATCTCGCAGATGCTGCTAGGAGTTTTATAGTAGGGAGTACTAATGAAAAAAATAAGAAATTACTAGAAGTGGTTGAAAAAAGTTTTTTTGAAGGCATAAAGTATGCGAGAGAGGGTTTATATGTGGGGGATATTTCAAAAAACATACAGCAATATGTAGAACAAAATGGATTTAGTATTATAAAAGAGTTTGCAGGACATGGTGTGGGACGAAGAATGCATGAAGAACCTGAAATTCCCAATTTCTTTACAGGGAATAAAGGTGCAAGATTAAAGGCAGGAATGGTTTTAGCTATAGAACCTATGATAGCCATAGGTAGACCAAATGTAAGAGTAATGTCTGATGGATGGACTATAGTTATGGCAGATCGTAAATATGCAGCTCATTATGAGAATACAATAGTTATAAAATCTAATGGTGAACCTGAGGTTGTTACATTAATGCAGCGATAATTTATAAAGGGGTAGTTTTATGTTTGATTATAGTGAGGGGCAACTAGTGATTTCAAAAGCTGGAAGAGACAAAGGTAGGATTCTAATAATACTCCACATAAATAGTGACTATGTGTATATAGCGGATGGAAAGACTAGAAAAATAGAACAACCAAAAGTTAAAAAGAAAAAACATGTGCAAATAGTAAACTATATAGATAAAATATTAAAAGAAAAGCTTGAAAATTCCGAAAAAATAAATAATTCGGATATACGAAAAGCAATAGAGAAGTACACAAGGGGGTATTGCCTTGGCTAAGAATGATATTATCGAGGTTGAAGGAATTGTTATTGAAAAGTTGCCTAATACAATGTTTAGAGTTGAACTTGAGAATGGGCACCAAGTCTTAGCACACATATCAGGTAAATTACGAATGAATTTTATAAAAATTTTACCTGGCGATAAAGTAACTGTAGAAATGTCACCATATGATTTATCTAAAGCTAGAATAATATGGCGAGAGAAATAGAAGGAGGGTTAGCTATGAAGGTTAGGTCATCAGTAAAGCCTATATGCGAAAAATGTAAAGTAATAAAAAGAAATGGTCAAATAAGAATAATATGCGTAAACCCAAAACATAAACAAAAGCAAGGTTAATGTTAACAAAAATTTTCTAAGAATAAGAAAAGTAGTTGACAAAAATTGTATTTTACGGTATAATGAATTCTTGTTAGACTTTATTTGAAACGGAAATAAAAATTGTATTAATAGGAGGTGCGCAGATTGGCACGTATAGCAGGTATAGACTTACCAAGGGAAAAACGTATTGAGATAGGGTTAACATATATCTTTGGTATCGGTCGTGTAAGTTCAAATAGGATTTTAAAAGAGTCAGGAGTTAGCCCAGACACAAGAGTAAGAGATTTAACAGATGACGAAGTTTCTAAAATACGTAAGGTAATAGAAGCAACTCAAGTTATCGAAGGAGATCTTAGAAGAGATATAGCTCTTGATATTAAGAGACTTATGGAAATCGGTTGTTATAGAGGAATCCGCCATAGAAAAGGATTACCTGTAAGAGGACAAAGAACAAAAAATAATTCTAGAACAAGAAAAGGTCCTAGAAAAACTATTGCAAACAAGAAAAAATAGTATAAGGAGGCAAGGTGCTAAATGGCGCAAAAACAAATAAAAAAACCAGGGGCAGCGAGTATACGTAAACGTCGTGCTAAAAAACAACTTGAAAATGGAAGTGCACATATACAGTCTACGTTCAATAATACAATTGTTACTTTAACTGATGAAGCGGGAAATGCTGTAGCATGGTCTAGTGCTGGTCAAATGGGGTTTAAAGGTTCAAGAAAATCTACTCCATATGCTGCACAATTGACAGCAGAACAAGCTGCAAAAAATGCTATGGAATTAGGGTTAAAAAGAGTAGAAGTATATGTAAGAGGTCCAGGAACAGGAAGAGAAGCGGCAATTCGTGCATTACAGGTAGTTGGTCTTGAAGTTACTGCAATCAAAGATGTATCTTCTATACCACACAATGGTTGCAGACCACCAAAAAGAAGAAGAGTTTAAAAATCAAGGTTTACTTTGTAAACTTCGAAATTAGAAGGAGGAAGAAGAAAGATGGCAAGATATATAGGTGCTAAATGTAAATTATGTCGTAGAGAAGGGCTAAAGCTTTTCTTGAAAGGCGAAAGATGTTATACTGGAAAATGTGCTATAGACAAAAGACCATATGCTCCAGGACAACACGGTCAAAAAAGAAAGAAATTATCGGAATATGGAGTACAGCTTAGAGAAAAACAAAAAGCTAAGAGATATTACGGAGTGCTAGAAGCACAATTCAGGAATTATTTTGAAAAAGCTGATAAAGAAAAAGGAATAACAGGGGAAAACTTATTAAGATTACTTGAGCTAAGATTAGATAATATAATCTATAGATTAGGTTTTGCAAGTTCAAGAACAGAATCTAGACAAATAGTAAGACATAACCATGTAACAGTAAATGGACAAAAAGTGAATATACCTTCATGTAGGCTAAAAGAAGGAGACGTTATTGAAATAAAAGAAGATTCTAAAGATATGACTAGATTTAAGATAGCTAAAGAAGCTTCAGAAGGAGTAGTAATTCCTGAATGGTTAGAAAGAGATGCAAAAAGTTTAAAAGGAAAAGTAAATCATGTTCCTTCTAGAGCACAAATAAATGTGCCTATTGAAGAAACGTTAATTATTGAGTTGTACTCTAAATAATAAAATCTGTGCATTCTAAACTTTGCACTGTAAATGCTGGGGGGAATAATGTAATGTTTCAATTTCAAAAGCCTCAAATAGAAATAGTTGATATATCTCTAGATAGGAAATACGGGAAATTTGTTATAGAGCCTCTAGAAAGGGGTTATGCAACAACACTTGGAAATAGTTTAAGAAGAATTCTTTTGTCATCTTTGCCAGGAGTGGCTGCAAGTTCTATAAGGATAAATGGAGTTCAGCATGAATTTAGTACAATTCCTGGAGTAAAAGAAGATGTTGTAGAAATTATATTAAACATTAAAAGCTTAGCTATGAAATGTACTAGTGAGGATGTAACAGAAAAAACACTATATATTGATGTAGCAGGTGAAAGAAAAGTAACTGCTGCTGATATTCAGGCAGACTCAGATATAGAGATAGTAAATAAAGATTTACATATAGCTACATTAGGAGATGTAAATGCTAAGTTATATATGGAAATCAATATAACTAGAGGTAGAGGGTATAGAGGTGCAGAAAAGAATAAAAATGAAGATGACCCAATAGGTGTTATTGCTATAGATTCAATATACACACCTATAACAAAAGTGAACTTTATGGTTTTAAATACTCGTGTGGAGCAAGTGATAGACTATGATAAGCTTGTTATGGAGGTTTGGACTAATGGTACAATACAGCCAGACGAGGCTATAAGCTTAGCTGCAAAGATAATGAACGAGCATTTAAATCTATTTATAGATTTATCAGAAAATGCTAAAAAAGTAGAAATAATGGTTAAGAAAGAAGAGGATGAGACACAGAAAATTCTTGATACAACTATTGAAGAGCTTGATTTCTCAGTTAGATCATACAATTGTTTAAAACGAGCAGGGATAAACACAGTTGGTGAATTGACTCAAAAAACAGAAACAGAACTTATAAAGGTAAGGAATTTAGGTAAGAAGTCTATAGATGAAGTAATGATAAAATTAAAAGATTTAGGTTTAAACCTAAGAAAAGATGAGGAATAAATATTATAATGTATACGGTGTTCGAAAGGAGGTACACAAATGGCAGAAAATAGAAAGCTTGGTAGAGATACGGCGTCAAGACGTGCATTACTTAGAAACCAAGTAACTAATTTACTATATCATGGCAAAATAACAACAACAGATGCTAAAGCTAAAGAATTAAGAAAAATAGCAGAAGGATTGATTACATTAGCTATAAAGGAAAAAGACAATTTTGAAGAAGTAAAAGTAATTACAAAAGTACCTAAAAAAGATAAAGAGGGTCAAAGAGTAAAAGAGGTTGTAAATGGTAAAAGAGTAACTATTTATGATGAAGTGGAGAAAATAATAAAGAAAGATATGCCTTCTAGATTAAATGCAAGAAGACAGATAATGAGTTATATAATGCCTGTAAAAGAAGTTGGAAATTTAGATAAAAAAAGGAGTACAACAAAGAACGTAAATATGATGAATAGATTATTCGAAGAAATAGCACCAAAATATACAGAAAGAAAAGGTGGATATACTCGTATAACAAAAATCGGGCCAAGAAGAGGCGATGCAGCAGAGATGGTTGTAATAGAATTAGTATAGATAATGATTCCGGACTTAGGGTAACTGAGTAACCGGAATTTTGTCGTATGTAAAGGTGGGGGATTGCATGCTTCAAAATATAATGTTTGTAATATCATATGACGGGACAAATTACTGTGGCTGGCAGAAGCAAAAAAACGGAATAACTATTCAAGAAGTAATAGAGAGAGCTTGCCTTAAAATATTTAAGAAAAAAATAGAGGTACTTGGTTCTAGTAGGACAGATTCGGGAGTGCATGCAGAGTATCAAGTTGTAACTATTCAAGTTGAAACGAATATTACAATAGATAAAATACCTATTGTATTTAATCAAATGCTACCGCTTGATATAGTTGTGCGTGATGCACGGTATGTACCTATAAAATTCCACCCGATAAAGGATGTTAAGTATAAGATATATAAATACAATATTTTATATTCAGATACAAGGGTGCCAAAGCTAAAGAATTATACATGTTTTTATTATAAGCAGCTAGATTTAGAAGCTATGAATTATGCTGTGAAGCAATTTATAGGCACATATGATTTTAAAGCATTCTGCTCATCAAAAACAGTTACTAAGACCACTGTAAGAACAATATTTGATATGAAAATAAAAAACGAGAATAATATAATAAGTATATATGTAAAAGGCAATGGATTTTTGCATAACATGGTAAGAATTATTGTAGGAACTCTTATAAAAGTTGGAGAAAAAAAGATTGACAAAGACGAAATAAAAAATATAATATATAGTAAGGACAGAAAGTTAGCAGGGCCAACAGCTCCACCACAAGGATTGACACTTGAATATGTGGAGTATGGAGAAATAAGATAAGGAGGGGAAATTTATGGATTATTTTCCAGAGATTTTGCAGGTCATACCGACAGATGATTACAAAGTTTATCTATATTTTGACGATGAAACTATATAACACCTGCCCAAAGGTTGACGAGTCAGAGGAGCTTTTTAAAAAGAAAGGTATAATATAAAAAAATCTATCTTAAGATAGATTTTTTTATATTATACAGGTATAGTTGCAAGCTTCTGTATTGCCATATCAGAGATTATAAGTTCCCCATGTTCATTTAAATAAGATATAAATAGGTTGTTATTAGTAATGCATTTATCGGTATATTCTGATATAATATAATCTAAGCTATGAATTATATTATTGTTTGAATTTACGTAAAACACTAAATAATATTCTGAGTTATATTTATATAAAGCACTTGAAGTATCTGAAACCTTAGCGGAAATCTTATTTGCCATATCAATTATATCATCAAGGGTTTTAAAGGCATATATAGATAATACGCTATTAATACTTTTAAATAGTGTAGAAGTTGACTTTATAAGGGGTGTTTCGGCATCACGATAAATAGAACTAATTTTATCTTCTATTTCCAGAGGATCCTTGATTTTTGTAACTATAATCATTATGCTAGTTTTGGAAACGGGTATTGCCTCAATCATGGTTGGCATATTAGAAGTATTGAAGTTATAATTGTTAAAAGCAGTTTGAATAATATCATTAAATAATTGTTGGGTTTTTTCAGAGCCATATGCTAAATCTGAAAGTTCAATATTTCTTGATTTTAAGTCTGCTTTAGACAAGATAAATTTGATCTGGCTATCACTAATTTTTTCTATTTTCATATAAATCACATCCATTCTAAGTGGTTTAATAATTCTACTCTAATATATCGACATGTGAAACTAAAAAATAAACATCACATACAAAAATATCATAAATTTACATTTATAACAACATTTACTAGATAACAAATTAAATATAATATAAAATCAATTTAAAGTCAAGCAAAAAAGAAGTTGTAATTTAAATTTAATAAATGATAAGGTTTTGTAATATAAATATATACATCTTTATTATACACCATAAACAGTGGATTTGTAAAGAGGATAATATTGCAAAGAATTAAAAAAATAGCAATATACCAAATTTTACAAATAAAAAAAAATTGACAAAATATCATTATAAATAGTATAATATAGATACAAGGTTAATTATGTAGTAATAAATATAAATATAAACTTTTGTTTAGATTTTTATATTGTATCAATGGGGGGCCTAAATTTAAATTATGAAGAAGTTATTAGGTCAGATTTTAATAGAGAAAGGTTATATAAATGAAGAAAAACTAAAGATTGCTTTAGATAAACAAAAGCAATCAGATGAAAGGCTTGGACAGGTTTTGCTTTCTATGGGGATTATTACTTCTGAACAAATGCTTGATGCAATGCAAGAGCAGGGGTATAAGAGAATTGATATATTAGAAGAAGAGCCAGATTGGAATCTAATACAAAATGTAGATGAAAAATTTATGCGAAGTAATAGAATAGTACCCTATAGTTTAGAGGATCAAGTATTGAAAGTTGTTACGCATGACCCTTTAAACTATCAAGTGTTAGATTATTTGGAAAAGTTATTTGGAGCACTCAAGGTTGAACCTTTACTTGGGACACAAGACGAAATAATTAGAACTCTAGATAAAGTATTTGTGGTACATATGTCTGAGTTACAAGAAGAAATAAAAACAGAAACAAATAAGGAAGACGAACATGATGACAATATTGAGTTGGCTGAAGGACCGCTTGTAGAATTTATAGATGAGATTATGCACAGAGCAATAAGTCAGAAAGCGTCCGATATACATATAGAACCACAGAGTAGCGAAAATACAAGAATAAGGTTTAGGATTGACGGTGAATTAACTGAAAACACTACCGTTTCAAGGCTTTGGCATAAACAAATGGTATCTCGTATAAAGATTATGGCTAAACTTGATATCTCTAAAAAATTAGAACCACAGGATGGACAAATAACAATAAAGCATCATAATGGTAAGGTTGATATTCGGGTCAGTACATTGCCGACTCTTGCAGGTGAAAAAGTGGTATTACGTATAATAGATAAAAGTACATCATTATTTGATTTAGCATATTTGGGGTTTTCAGATGAGCATTTAGATATAATTGGTGGCGAACTAAAAAAGAAACAAGGAATTATACTTGTTACAGGGCCTACTGGTTCAGGAAAAACGACTACATTATATTCTATGCTAACAAGATTAAATAAACCTAACCTAAACATATCGACAATAGAAGATCCAGTAGAATTACCTTTATCTGGTATAAATCAAGTACAGGTCAACAAAAAAATAGGATTTGCAGATGCACTTAGAAGTTTGCTTAGACAGGACCCAGATGTTATAATGTTAGGGGAAATACGTGACCTTGAAACTGCAAAAACTGCGATAAATTCATCATTAACTGGACACTTGTTTTTATCAACAATACATACAAATGACTCAATAGGTGTTATATCTAGGATGATAAATATGGGTGTGGAGCCATATCTTTTAGCAGATGCACTCAAAATAATAATTTCACAAAGATTAGTTAGAAAAATATGTCCAAAGTGTGCACAGCCTGATGAAGAAGGGTTAAAACTAGCCAAGAAGATGTTTCCGAAAGAGTTTGAAGATACAAAAGTAATTTACAAAGGCAAAGGTTGTCCTTATTGTTCTAATATTGGAGCAGTTGGAAGAATTGGAGTATATGAAATATTTATACCTGACGATGAAATCGCTTATATGGTGTCACATAATATGATAGAAGAAATAAGAGGAAGTAAAAAAGTTGTGCCTATACTACAGGATGCGATAGCAAAGGTAAAAGACGGAACCATAACACTTACCGAGCTTATAGAAAAAATGATGTATTAGGAGTTGGTATATTATGTTATTTAGTTATAGGGCACAAAACTTTGAAGGAAATAATGTAAATGGGACACTAGATGCAGAAAACTATATAGATGTGAGAAATATGTTATTACAAAGAAAATTGATAGTAAAAAGTATAAAAGAGGTTAAAGAGAGGAACAGTTTACTCATATATAAAAGAGGGATAAATAAAAAGGAAATGATTTTTGTTTTTAAAAACTTTAGTACAATGTTAAAAGCAGGGATACCTATTATACAAGCAGTAGACATAATGCAAGAACAGGTAAAGCAATCAATATTTAAAAAAGCGTTAAAAAAAGTAAAAACAGATCTAAGTAAAGGATTGTTATTATCTGAAAGCATTGCAGAAGCAAAAATATTTCCAACGTTAGTCTCAGCTATAGTAAGAATAGGGGAAGAATCAGGTACGCTTGATAGAAGTTTTCTACAACTTTCAGTTTTTTATCTAAAACAAAGTAAAACACTAAATAAAATAGGAGGCGCCCTAGTTTACCCGGCTTTTACCTTGTTAGTTGCGATGGGTGCTGTATGGTATCTTACAACAGCAGTATTACCTACTATACTAAATGTATTACCCGATAAAGAATCGGTAGGATGGCCAACTAAGTTACTTATATTTATATCAGAGTTTGTTAAAAATAATCAGTTAACGATTGCTACAATATTTATTGCAAGTATCATATTAATACCATGGATACTTACAACAATATTAAGAAGGCAAAAAGATTATTGGATTTTAAAAATTCCTTTATATGGAGAGGTTATAAAAAAAAGCAAAGTAGTGCAATTTACTACAACTCTTGCTATACTTACTGAAGCTGGAGTAAACATAACAGATGCTTTGGATATAATAATTCAAATGATAGGAAATGAAGCCTTTAGGCAAAATATAAGAACAGTTAAAGGGGGTGTTATAAAAGGGGAACCAATAAGTAAAAATTTATCACCAATATTATTTGATAAGTTGGTTATAACAATTGTTTCTATTGGAGAATCAACAGGTGACATGCAAAAACCATTGCAAGATATTGCTGAATTTCTAGATGATGAGGTAGACAGGACTGTTAGTAATATGATAGCAATGATAACGCCAATATCGATTTTAATCATGGCTGGAATTATCGCGATTATTGCAGTAGGGGTAATGGGACCAATGTATTCTATGTATGGAAGTATTGGATAACAAAAAATTTAAAATTAAAAATTAAAACGAAAGGGGAAATTAAAGTTATGAAAAAATTAAACCAAAAAGGATTTACATTACTAGAACTACTTGCGGTACTAGTAATAATGGCAGCGTTAGCAGTAATAGCAATACCTATATTTTTAAATAAAGGCGATGAGGCAAAGCGTCAAGCATTGAAAGCAAACTTAAATGAAATACAAAATGCAATTCAGAGATATGAATGGGAGGCTGGGACTCAAGCAGCAGGAACAGCTGGTTTTCATGGGTTTCTTGATAACAGTAATGTACTTATAACATCAAAGTATATAGCTTCAGCACCAGCATCACCATATGCAACAACAACAGGATATAAGAACTTTCAATATTGTATAGGTGTTTCTGGCGGACGAACAGTTGTAAAACTAGTTGCCGTTGATAACGAAGATGGTACACCAGATGGAGCTATTATAGACCAAGGACTTACAAATGGAGATACAAAACCAACAGATACAACTACAATTTTGAGTTCAGGAACATTTATAACAAATGGAACAGTTTTTGAAGTTTTAAATACTTCAGCAGTGCCAGCGACAGGGACTGTAACTTATGCAGCAGCAGGGTCAGTGACAGTTGATGGAACACAATTTACTTATGATGCAGCTAGTAACGTAGGGTTGAAGTTTACAAGTGCCGACGATCTTGCAGCAGATATAAATAATTTAGTTAAAGTAGCAGCATTTAATGTAGGCGGAACTATAACAGTAACAGCATCAACACCAGGAACAGCAGGAAATGCGATAACTTTAGAATCAGCGGGTGGGCCAACAGTATCAGGAGCAACGTTAGCAGGCGGAGCGGATGAAGTTGCAAATACTAATTTTACAAAAACGAAAGTTATGCCATAACAGTATATAATATATAATAGCACACATACGTAGGACTTATCTATAGTATGTGTGCGTAAATATATTTAATAAATTAAGACAATGCTATATATTATGTTTTTTAATAAGAGAGTGATTAGAGTGAATAAAAATAAAGAGGGTTTTACAATATTAGAATTAATTTTAGTTTTGGTTGTAATGTCAATTTTATTATATATATCTGTACCATTATATAATAAGACGGTGAAAGACGTAAGTAAGACTAATGTGTCTGTACAAATAAAATCATTGAATGATATTGCTGCAAGTACAGCAAAAAGTACACTTAAGAAAGTTAAGATTAGATTTGAAAGTAACACTATACAGCTAATTCAAATGAATGAAGTAGCTGGAGTATGGCAAGATGAAAGTATAATAGATATAGTAACAGTTGATAGTAAATTACAAATTAGTACGCTGGAAGAAGTTATTTATGGTATTGACGGATTACCAGAAGAGGATAAGACGATAAATATTATATCAAATTCATTTAATTTGAAGATTGATATATATAAAGATGGGAGAATTATAATACAAGATATATAAGATAGGTTGTGATTAAAAATGTCGTATGTAGAAATATTAGTATCAACAATAATAATAGGGATAATATTAATACCTATCACATTTTCAATAACTGATAATGTATTTATAACAGAAGAAAATGTAGGTTTTGAAAAAGCTATGCAGTTGGCTCAAAATGAAATTGAATGTGAATTAACAGGTGAGGCTGTTATACCGATTACAGGATATACAGCAGTAAGAGATGTACAGGCAGAACAAAACTTGATTAAGGTAACGGTTACATGGAATATAGCTGGAAAAGCTAAACAATATATTTTATATGGAACTATACCAGTAGAGGATTACAACAGTTAGTGTTATAAGATAACACATGGAAGGTGATTTTTATAAAATCTAAAATCAAATTTAAAGGTGGGTATACATTACTAGAGCTTTTAATAAGCATTATAATAATAAGTATTATTATGGTTTCAGTATCTAGTATATATATTACAATGACAACAGGTTTTTTTCAAAGCTCAGATAAAATAGAAGCATTACAAGAAAAGCAAAGGGTTATAAATTTATTTAAAAAAGATATGGTTTATAAAACACAAATTGAGATTTTAAACAGTGGTGCAGATTTAAAACTAATTCAACCTAATTTAACTGAAATTACATATTCATTTATAGAAGATAAATTAACTAGAAACGGGGTAGAAATGCTGAACGGACTTTCAGAGGGAAAATTTCAGCTTAAAACAAGTATTGATACAAGAAATAATTATATAGAATTAAGAGGAGAATTAGCAGGGAAAACAAATAAGACTAAAATAGATTTTAATTATGTATTTGAAGTATTAGATAACAAGTGGGAGTTTAATTATAATTACCCAGATGCATAATTTAAGTAGTTATTGTAGTTTAATCACTACGGATTTCATAGAATTGTGAGGTTATGAGGCATGAATGTTATAGGTGTTCAATTTTTGAGAAATTCGGTATCAGTTGCTTACTATAATAAGAAAAAATTACTAGGGAAAACAATAGAAGTAGAGAATGTAATAGGTGACTCAGATTATGTTATATATTTAAACAAAATATTTGAAGAAATGAAGCTACTTAAAGGTGGAAAATATAAAGTTGTAATATCTTTACCAACAGATCTTGTGGAGACATTTACTTTAAAACAATTAGTGCCTATAACAAAAAAGTTTATGGATAAAAATAAAAAGCATGAATTAATAATAGGACAAATAGAGAGCGTTCTGGAAAAAAGTACACATGAGTATATTATTGAGTATGATATAGTAAGTGAACAACAACTATATAATAATAAAATGTTAACTACTATTTTAAACATAAAAATAGATAATTGTACAAAATATATAAATAAAATTACTACATTTAAAAATATGATGATTATTGCAGTAGATACAGAATATGAAGCACTACGAAGATTAATACCTATAGAGATAAAAGAAGTAGTAATAATAAATTTCTTTAAAGATGATAACGAAATGGTAGGAATATATATATACATAGGTAGTAAATTGATAGGTTTAAGGTATTTACATAAGAGACTTTATGATTCGGACTCAATAGTATCAGAAGTAGAGAGAATGATTGTCTACTGTAAGACTTTTTATAGGGAATTAAATATTAATAATTGGTTTGTTTTTGGAAAAAAGATAGAAATAGAAGAATTATTGAAGAATGAAAATGTGATCCAACATGAAATTTCAACATGTTCATTTGCAGTTAGTGCTGGTCTTGCGATAAAGGAAGACTATGAAAAAAGAAAAGTGATAAATCGAAAAGGTGGTGCTAGTAAGAATGCCATTTAATTTATTACCAAAAGAATATAAAAAACCTGAACCTCTGTATATTGCTTATATAGCAATGTGTATTTATATAGCGATGTGCATTGCACTAGGAACATTTATGTATAAAGTTATTACGAAATATTCGGTGCAACAAGAAGATAATCAAATTAAAACCAAGGATTTACAAGAACTAGAAGCGAGGGAGCAAAGTCTTGCAGCACAATATAAAGAAATCACAGCTATACTAGACAATGATAAAGAATATAAAGCGAAGATGAAACTTGAAAATGAATATAAAACAATTACTAAGGCTTACTCTTTTGATTATGAAGATTTTTTAAAAAAGCTTGGAAATATAACTCCTGTTCAAATTGGAATACAATCTATATATACAGAAAATGGTGATGTAATAATAGGATTAGTAGCTACAACTAAGGAATACTCAGATGCATTTATGGATAAAGTGAAAAGCTTGAATTTGTTTACTAATGTTACAATATCAAAAGAAGGAGAGAAAGATTCCAATAGGTATAAAATAACTTGTAAAAAATAAATGGACATGAGGGGTGAAATACATGGATATTAAGGGATTTTATTTGAAAAATAAATATAATATAAATCAAGCGATAACTATAATATTACTTCTTATAGCTCTAATACCTATGTATTTTGCTTATAATTATTATAATAATTATGAGGATAATATACTATCGCAAAAGAAAGAAGTAAATGATAGTATAAAGAAAATTAAAGAAACTATAAAAAAAGATGAAGGAAATATAAAAGTAAAACAGCGTGATCTAGATATTGCAAAGAGTGAGAAAAAAAGAATAGCAGAACTGCTAGATAAATATCCTCAAGATAATAGACAAGAGGCTATCGCTAATACTAATCTATACTTAATAAGTATAACTCAGAATATAGAGGTAACCAAATTAGATGCAAAGTCTGATGGAATAAAAGAGGGAGAAATAGAACAAATACCATTTACATTAGAATGTAAGGGAAGTTATATTGACATTATGACTATTTTAAATAGAATAAACGCAAAAAAATTTCTGTATGTAAAGGATATAAATATAAGGCTAGATGCTAATATGCTATTATGTAGTGCTGAAATTATTACTCTCGCAAAGAAGACAGAGGTAGTAAAAAGTACAAATGATCAGCCTACAAATTCGGAACTTATATTTGTTATTAGGGCTAATCCTTTTGGAAATACGATGTCTGATGGGCAGAAACCAATAGATAATGGTACCTCAGAAATTCCAAGCGCTCCAAATACACCTAATATACCGAACACTCAAAGTACTCCAAATACACCAAATACTCCAAACATACCATCAAATAATGATATGAATCAAAGTACAAATAATCAGCAGGAAGTAGTGAAAAAATTATATCCTTTAAGAATAGACGCAGAATTAATACAGGATTATAATGAAAAGAAAAATGTAATAGATGATAATACTGCTATATCTATTCACTCTATAAGTTTGAAAACTCCGATAGGAGCTGATGTACAGGCTGTAGCCGAAGGAAGAATAATATTTGTTGGAAAGTTTGGTACACATGGTAATAGTGTAATGATAGAACACAAAGAAGGAAGTATAAGTTATTATGGAAACCTAAGCGTTTTAAAAGTGGTTAAAGGACAGAGTATTAAAAAGGGACAGGTGATAGGATATACAGGAGGAGTAGGAGATCTTAAAGTGCCGCACTTGAAATTTGGATATGCGATAGATGGTAAGTTTGTAGATCCAAAACAATATATGAATATACAGTAGAAATGAATACTAGGTAATGAGTGTTGGTAGAGTATAAGATTTTGCTGACACTTGATATGGGGTGTGACTATGAAAATACAAGATGAAAAGGGTAATATATTAATATTAATATTGGTTATACTTGTACTAATGACTTCTATTAGTATATACTTTACTCAGACAGTTAAATTTAATAAAAAATCAATGCTTTATGAAGCGTATAAATTAAAGTCTGATATGGGTACTAATCATGGTTTAACTCTTATGCTTAAGGAACTTACGAGCTATTATAAAAATAAACAAGAGTTAGTAAGTGGGATGGAAGTAGGATTTACCAATGTAGTATATATACCAGATGAACCGAATAAAGAACTTCAGATAAATTATGAATATAATACAGTGCAAAATGAGCAGATGGTAGATTATAAATTAGAACAGAGAACAAAAACAAGCAAGACAAACTATAGATTTTACGATATGATACCTAGCGTAAGTGAACAATTTCAAGTTGCAAAAGATGACTCAAATAATGATTTATACATAAGCGATGGTATAAATAAAGTTTTTTCGGGTCAGATTGCTGTAACGGGGGTTTCAAATAGTACAGTAAGCACGTCAACATTTTTTATAGTAGCATATGATGAAATAAATAAAAATCTTAACATATATTCAATGGATGCTCTACAAGATGCAAATAAAACAATAACCCTAAATAAAACAGTATCAGTACTAGATTTGTATAAAACTAAAAATGGAGAAAGTTCAACAAAAGATATTATAACATTAGACAACCAAATAAAAGCTCAAGCGATATACAATCCAAGTGATAATACAACAAAAATATATATCGCAGTATCTAATAATAATGAAGGAAAAATAGATGTATTTAAATCAGACGCCAATAACGCATTTAATATGAGTTATGTAGGAACCGCAGATATTGTGTGTAGTAAATTTGATTTTTCAGGTGCATATTTTTATGATGGTATAGATGATAAGGAAGAATTATTTGTAGTAACCGAGCAAGGTACATCTATTAAACTGTTAGCATTATATCCAGATACTGGAACTATATTTAACCAAAAAGGAAATACACTTAGCCTATTATATGAACCAGCAAATATAGCAGTATCTGCTATATGGGATTCAGCAATATCGACTTCGCCTGATGTGTATATGTGTTTAGTGGAAGATAATAAGCAGAACGTAAATATGTATACTTTTAGAACGGAGACAGATACAGATTTTACATATAAGATTAATGGTAAGATGGATCAGTCAACCTGCGGAAACATGAACACAGTACCATTCTATGCTGATCAAATAAAGGTAATTACACTATATAATACTGTCTTAGGTGTAAAAACATATTTAATAGCGGGGAATGAAAAAGATAGTGAAATATTTTCATATTATAAATATATAGATACTGGTGGAATAAGCTGGGATAAACAAGAAATAGATCATGGAGTAGATGAAGGAGTAGGGAGAGTCTCGGGATGTGCTGTTAGTCATTATACTAGAGGTGCCAATGAATTTAAACTACTTGCAATAACTCCAACACCAGTATTAAAGCATGTGACTATCGTAAACAAAGAATTAGAACCAAACATATTGGTAAGTACGTTTATAAATGTTACAAGAGAACTCGCCAAAAGCAATATGCAACCTAAAATATTAATAGAATATACAGAACAGGAAATGAATGAAGCTAGAAAAATAGAGAAGGTAAGTGTATTAGAATACAATATAAATTAAGGAGATAGTTAAAAATGAAACTGAATTATGGGGGGATTGGCATGAGAAAAATTGCATTTGCATGGTTGGTTATATTTATAGTCTTGTCTTTTGTATTTTCGAGAGAAGTTATTGCTGCTGTAGAAGCACCAACTGATATTGAAATAACGCCAGATAGTGGTGATAACTTGATTAAAGGAGGAGCAGCAAATATAACATGGAGTTCGGATAATTCAAGTGATGTATCGTATAATATTGAAATAAAATATTATGATGAGGATAAAAAAATGAAGAAAACTCAGACATTAGATGAAACAGATGAGCAATCTATAGAAGTAGACGAGTTATATGATGATGAGTCGTATAAATATCTGAAAGTTTATGTAGAAGCGTTCGATCAGGATACTCAAGAAGAGGGTTATAGTAAATATTATGAATTATATGATGAAGCTGAGATAAAGAAAGAGGCCGAAGAAGCTGATGATTATTCAGTAGGTAAAGCTGATGGACTTGCTGTAGGTGCAAAAGATGGGGCAGCTAGTGGTAAAGCTGATTTTAATGAAGGAGCCTCAAATGATTATTTAAAAGCTATGTTGACAGATGCACAGCTTATCGAAAAATATAGATTGAATAGGGAACTTGAAAAATATAAAGAAGGATTTTTTGAGGGATACAAATCTGTTTATATAGCTGAATATAAAAAGGCATATAGAGAGGCTCTTTCAGCAGAATTAATGGAAAGTACAGGTGAAAGTGATAATGGCGGATATACTAGTGTAACAATGGAAGGTTCAACAGTAAATAGTACAGATAATGTTACAAGTATGGTGTTTGAGCAAGGGTCAGTATATCTTCAAAATTATATAAGAATTGAAAAGAGTGATGAAAAGATAAGTAAGGAAGAATTAAAAGGGAGGTACATACAAGTTTCTAATATATACAACGTGAATTTAAAAAACGAAGAAGGGTATATAAATGTATACAAACCTATAAAAATGACATTTAAATATATAGGACCTAATAATGCTGGAGTATATAAAAAAACAGACATAGGATGGCTATATTATAGCAGTATTATAAATGGAGATTCTATTGAAGGCACTATTGACGAGAGAACATATATAGGTGGAGAATATGTTGTTTTAATTGATAAACAAGATAAAGGGTTAGCTGATATTGACGAGAACTGGGCAAAAGATGAAGTAATATTAATGGCTAAGCGTGATTGGATAAATGGCTACGAGGACGGAAGTTTTAGACCGGATGATAAGATAACTAGAGCAGAGTTTGCTGTTATTTTATATAATATTATGGGGTGGTATAATTATAATATACCTGATGATGTTACGTTGACTTTTTCTGATGCATATCAACTTGGGACATGGGGAAAAAAAGCGGTATATGAAGCAGTTGTGAAAGGAATAATAACCGGATATCCAGACGGATCATTTAGACCAAATCGAAATATAACATATCAAGAAGTGGAGTGGTTAGTGCAAAGAATTTATAAGGATAGAGGTTATGCAAACTTTGCTTGGGAGGATATGGCACAAATAATGATGGATGAAAAAGGTGTGATATCTAGGGGAATCACTAACAAAGAAAATTATATAACAAGAGATGAGGCTGCATATATGTTTTATATATTAAACAGGGGATATTAATCTATTTCTAATATATTAGAGATAGAAGTTCTCCTGTTACATCCTCCTCAGTATGATATGTTAGAGGTTGTATAAAAATGATAAAGTATATTTTAGTTATTCCTAAGCAAACAAACTAAAGAAAGAAGTGGTGTGAGTGAAGTATAAGAATATGACTGATGAGGAAATATTGCAATACATAGATAAAGATGAGCGATATGCGATGGACACTTTATTTAATAGATACAAGGGATTTGTAAAAATAAAAGCGAGATCTTATTTTCTAGTTGGTGCCGACTTTGATGATATAATACAGGAAGGCATGATTGGGCTGTATAAGGCAATAAGAGATTATAAAGCAGAAAGAAGCAGCACATTTAAAACATTTGCAGCTATTTGCATAGATAGGCAGCTAATAACAGCAGTAAAAGCAGCAACAAGAAATAAGCATAAATTTTTAAATGAATATATATCGCTAAACAACCTAAATACTGAGGGTGAAAACGAAGATTTAGGGATCATAGATATAATGATAAAAGAAGAAACAGAACCAGAAAAACTATTAATGGTTAAAGAAAATATAAAAAATATAGAAAGCAAGATTCAAAAAAATCTAAGTAAACTAGAGAAAGAAACATTATACATGTACTTAAAAGGTATGAAATATACTGAGATAGCAACAGAGTTAAATACCACACAAAAATCAGTAGATAATGCTATACAAAGAATAAAAACAAAGTTAGCAAAAACGCTTTTGTAGCTCAGTTGGTAGAGCAATGCCATGGTAAGGCAGAGGTCGGCGGTTCGATTCCGCTCGAAAGCTTTTATAAATTTAGAAATTGTTTGAGTGGATAAAACAAATGACAATTTTGTCGATAAATATCAATTAACAAATTTTAAAAAAATATGTGGATAAAAAACTCGGTTATAATGGTTATTCACAGACTTATGCTACTTATGCACAAGAAGAAAACTTAAAATAGGCAAATAATATGTAAATAATTAAGAAATGTGGATAAGTATGTGATGGTAGATGTCGAAAGGGAGAAAGAACTATAATACATAAAGATTCAAGTATAAAACAATGCTTGAATCTTTTGTTGTGTAAGGAGTCAGAGACTGGGTAAAAATACCTATTGACA
>MGOW01000098.1:7681-11046 GCA_001797255.1 Clostridiales bacterium GWE2_32_10 | reverse complement strand
CAAGTCTTGATTCCCTATAGCTAGATAACTCATAGTCAAATGATGCATAACCTCGTGTTCTTGATTTTAGCACATCGAAGAAATCGTATATAATTTCATTTAACGGCATTTCATAGTGCAGCATAACTCGTGTTTGCTCTATATACTCCATTTTTTCATATACTCCTCTACGTTCTTGACATAACTCCATTACGGAACCTATATAATCCGTAGGCACTATTATATTCGCTTTTATCATCGGTTCTTCCATATTCGCTATAGTAGATATATCTGGTAGATCAGCAGGATTTGATAATTTATAACTTTCACCATTTGTTTTATTTATTATATAGGTAACACTTGGTGCTGTAGTTACCAAATCTAGGTTATACTCTCTTTCTAATCTTTCCTGAATTATTTCCATGTGTAGTAGTCCTAAAAAACCACATCTAAAACCAAACCCTAGTGCCTCTGAGGATTCTGCCTCATAAGTTAGTGCTGCATCATTTAGTTGTAGCTTTTCTAAAGCCTCTTTCAAATCTTGATATTCTGAGCCATCTGCTGGATAAAGCCCACAGAAAACCATAGGATTTACCTTCTTATACCCTGGAAGAGGTTCACTTGCTGGCTTCTTCGCATCTGTTATCGTATCTCCCACTTGAGTATCTGATACATTTTTGATACTCGCAGTAAGATAACCAACCTCTCCTGCCTCAAGTTCTTCTGTAGGTAAGTATTTACCTGCTCCAAAATAGCCTACCTCGGCTACATCAAAAATTTTATTTGTTTCCATCATCTTTACTGACATACCTTTTCTTACTCTACCTTCTCTTACTCTAAAGAATACTATTACGCCTTTGTAAGCATCGAATATTGAGTCAAATATTAATGCCTTAAGAATAGCATTCTTATCTCCAACAGGTGATGGTATATTCGATACCACTGCCTCAAGTACCGATTCTATGTTTATGCCATTTTTAGCAGATATTTCTGGTGCATCCATAGCTGGTATACCTATTACATCCTCTATCTCTTTTTTTATCTCTTGTGGTCTTGCACTAGGCAAATCTATTTTGTTTAAAACAGGTATTATCTCCAAATTATGCTCCGCTGCTAAGTACGTATTTGCTAATGTTTGCGCCTCTATCCCTTGTGCTGCATCTATTATAAGTATCGCTCCATCACAAGCTGCAAGGCTTCTTGATACTTCGTAGTTAAAATCAACATGCCCTGGGGTATCTATTAGATTAAATATATACTCTTCGCCATCATTTGCCTTGTAAACAAGTCTTACTGCCTGTGCCTTTATGGTAATACCACGTTCTCTTTCTATATCCATATTGTCTAAAATCTGTTCTTTCATTTCCCTTTCTGTAAGTAATCCTGTTTTCTCTATTATTCTATCTGCAAGCGTAGACTTGCCATGATCTATATGTGCTATTATACAAAAATTACGTATATTCTTTTGATTTATAATCATCTACCAAACCTTCCTTTCTTTCTTGTCCCATATCTTACTTTACAACCGTTACATTTCCCCTACATTTTTCAAACTCCTCAATTTTAATTTCAATAAATTTATCTACTATTTCTTCATCTAGTTGCGTACCCTTTAAGGTTTTTAGTATCTCTATTGCCTGCTCATGAGATGTTCCTTTTCTATATACCCTATCTGTTACTAAAGCCGAATACGTATCTGCTACTGAAAGAATTCTAGATTCTATAGGTATTTCATTACGTTTTTTATTATAATACCCTTTCCCATCCACTCTTTCATGATGATAATATATCCATTTTGCTACATCAGTTAGATGAGTAGTTGATCCTAATATTGTATTACCAATCATTGGATGTTTAGTTATCTCTACATATTCTTGTTCATCTAGCATTCCTTGTTTATTTAATATCACTTCTTTTATCCCTAGTTTTCCTATATCATGTAATAATCCTGTGACCTTTAACTTTCGAACATTTAGTCCCTCTTTTTCTTTATCTGACAAAATATTATAATATGCCTCAAGTAAATTTGATACATGCTGGGAATGACCTTTAGTATACTTATCCCTTACTTCTATAGCACTTACAAGTGCTGCTATTGATTCTACATTACCATTTTCGACATATCTCAACATTTCTTTTTGTATTCTAATTACAATATAAATAAATATTCCACCCAGTAAAAACGCATTTGATATTATTACTTCTGTATTGGAAGTACGACTTAGTCCAATCATTAACCCTATTGAAATATATGCTCCAAAAATCAGCCACATAAGTTGCAACATTATAAATGGACCTAATTTTAAAAATCTCTTTTTACTAAACTCAAATACTTTAAACTCTTTTATAATTCCACTATATTCTATTGCACTTTCTAATACAATAAAACTACTTAGTATAATGATAGCCCCACTAATCGCATTTAAATACATTCTTTCAACCTCCAATATTTATATAACTCCATATTCTTTCATACTTGCATATTCACCATCACCTATTATTATATGATCAATAAAGTTTATACCTAGTATGATTCCAGCCTCCTTAAGTCTTACGGTTATATCTATATCATGTTTACTTGGCATAGGGTCACCACTAGGATGATTGTGCATAAGAAATACTCCTCTCGCTCCTTTTTCAAGTGCTGATTTAAATACTTCTCTTGGGTCTACAATAGAAGCATTTATATTTCCTATTGTTATATTCTTATCATACGTTATTTTGTTATATTTGTCAACCAAAACAATTTTGCAGGTTTCCTGCCTTTTATGCCTCATTTCTTCCATATATATATCAACTATATTCGAAGTATTAGCTATTGTATATTTTAGAAAGTTCCTTTCTTTGCTTATTCTCTTAGAAATCTCTCCTATTGCCTTTATTTGAATTGCTTTTACTCTACCTATTCCCTTTATTGTTTGTAATTCCTCAATAGATGTATTATACAAGCTCGAAAGTCCTTCTTTAGTTATGTTTGATTTTAGTATCCTTTGTGAAAGCTCTACAACTCTTTCTTCCTTAGTTCCTGTTTTAATTATTATAGCAAGTAATTCTGCATCTGACAACCTGTCCTCGCCATATTTTTCTAATTTTTCATAAGGTCTTTCATCCATCGGTAAATCCTTCATCTTCATTTTGCCACTTACTTCTTCGCCACACATTATGCCACTCCTCCTGATTTTTTATATAAATTTTTTATATGCAACTATTGCAATCACAAATCCTATTATACTTGCTATAGTTAAGTTTATAGTTAACGCAAACGTTAGTTTCAGTATATATATATCTAAAACAAATGGCTCTGCAAAGCCTATTTCTTTCCCATATTTTAGCCACTCCCAAGATTCATAATTTCCGAAAACGTCGCCTAAAAATGCGCCAAA
Source organism: Clostridiales bacterium GWE2_32_10 (assembly GCA_001797255.1). GTDB lineage: Bacteria > Bacillota > Clostridia > Lachnospirales > UBA12420 > UBA12420. Next base: position 7,684 of record MGOW01000098.1, on the reverse strand, counting down.
TAT
>MGOW01000098.1:7506-7667 GCA_001797255.1 Clostridiales bacterium GWE2_32_10 | reverse complement strand
TCACCCCCAACCCCTCTCTAAAAGAGAGGGGAGAATGCTTCTGTTATAATTACTACTTATTTTTTGTATCATCTTCGTTATCATCTTCCTGAACTTGTTTATCTGTACTCATCTTTGTGAAATCAAAATCTAATATATCCTCTTCTTTTTCTTCAATCAGT
>MGOW01000098.1:3625-7467 GCA_001797255.1 Clostridiales bacterium GWE2_32_10 | reverse complement strand
ATCTCGTCTTCTTCGTCCTGATAACTTTTCACTCCTGGATTAATCACTCCTCTTGTCCATTCCCTATTATAGCCACCATTTTTTGGTGGTTCTGCGAATAATGTTTTAAACATTTCCTTAAATAATCCAAACATACCAGCCCGCTCCTCTCTATGTATTCAAAATCGTTATTATCCTCTATATTATATTTTATCAAAAAATTTAAAAAAAGCAAGTAAAATCTTGCTTTTAGTTAGAATTTTATTATTAGCTCCAAGGAGACTTGTCACCTATTTCAGAACTAAATGTATCTTCATCACAAGTACAACCACTATCTCCAGGTCCTACTACAATTTGAAGTATTCGTTTATCATTCTCATCATGCGGATTAAGCGATTGTACATCTATTGTACTTGTGTCAATAAATCCTGTCCCCTCTCCATACTCATTAACATATTGTGACTCAGCGTTTTTTCTAGTATTTTTTACTGAAAAATAATTTGTTGTTTCATGCCCTATACTACTATCATTACTTCCTCCAAATAACAAATTTAAAAATTTTTCCCAAAAACTCATACTTATCTTCCACTCCTTTCTAGATTACTGTCTTTGCGAGGTACGAAGCAATCTCTTATTTCCACATTACTTCTAAACCAAAAACGAGATTGCTTCGTCACAAAAGACGTTCCTCGCAATGACAAGCCGAAAATTTACCCAAATCTAATCCTATCATTTCCCACAATCACACGGATACTTATCCCTCTTTTTATACTCTGTATGAAGCAATTCATGTGCTATGTGGCTGTTTGGTTTGCCTAAAAATTCTTCATATAATCTTAGTACAAATGGGTTTTTGTGTGATCTCCTTAGCTCGGCTTTTTGGTCTTCTTCGTATATTGCTGATGCTCTTTTTTCGAATACATTTATATCTTCTCTTGTTTTAGAGTGTACTATTGGTTGTCCTCCCCCCATAATGCATCCGCCTTCACAAGCCATTATTTCTATAAAGTCATATTTACTTTCTCCACGTCTTACTTCCTCTAATATTTCATGTCTATTTCCTATTCCGCTTATTATTACTCCTCTTATCGTTCTATCACCTACATCAGCCGAGAATTCTTTTATTTTCTTATCTCCTCTTAGCTGCTGGTATTCTATATTTTCTACTTCATGGCCTACTAGCTTTTCTACTACTGTACGGAATGCTGCTTCTGCAACTCCTCCTGTTGCACCAAATATAGCTCCTGCCCCTGTTGCTTCTCCTATCGGGTCGTCAAACTTACTATCTGGGAGATTTACAAAATCTATCCCTGCTTCTTTTATCATCATAGCAAGTTCTCTTGTAGTTATAGTCACATCTACATCTCTTATTCCGTCATTTTCCATTTCTGGTCTATCTTGCTCGAATTTTTTTGCTATACATGGCATGACAGAAACAACGAAGGCTTTCTTTTTGTCTATTCCTGCTTTGTCAGCGTAGAAATGTTTTAGTATAGCACCCATCATTAGATGTGGTGATTTTGCACTTGATACATATTCGAGAAGGTCTGGGTACTCTTGTTCACAAGTTTTCATCCATGCTGGGCAACAAGAGGTTATTATAGGTAGTTTTCCTGTATTGTTTATAATCCTATCTAAAAATTCGCTTCCTTCTTCTAGTATTGTTAGGTCAGCTCCTGTATTTGTATCAGTTACTTTTGCAAAACCTAGTCTTTTTAATGCTGTTACCATTTTTCCTGTAACTCTAGTCCCTATCAGCATTCCGAATTCTTCACCGAGTGCTGTTCTTACTGCTGGTGCTGTTTGCACCATGACATATTTGTCTTTGTCTGCTAATGCTTTCCATACCTTATCTATATTTACTTTTTCATATAATGCACCTACTGGACATGCTTGAATACATTGCCCACAGTTTATACAGTTATAGTCATTCATAGATTTGTTAAACCCTACACCTATTTCCGTCTTGAATCCTCGGTTTGTAGCCTGTATCGCATTTATTTTTTGTACCCCTTCGCAGGCTGCTATACATCTACGACATAGGATACATTTACTGTTGTCTCTTACTATTGATGGTGATAGATCATCTATAGGTGGTGCATTTTTTTCTCCTACATACTCTATATCTTTTATATTTAGCTCTTTTGCAAGTGCTTGAAGTTCACAATTTTCGTTTCTTATGCAGGTTGTACATTCTCTATTGTGATTTGAAAGTATAAGCTCCAAGTTTACCTTTCTTGACTGTCTTATTTGTTCAGTGTTTGTATGAACATTCATGCCCTCATTCACTGGATATACGCAAGATGCTTGTAGCCCCCTAACCCCATCAATTTCAACCAAGCACATACGACAAGCACCTATTTTATTTATATCTTTGAGATAACAAAGTGTAGGTATTCGTATTCCTGCTTCTTTACATGCTTGTAAAACTGTATAATTATTAGGCACTTGTATAACCTTGCCGTCTATCGTTACTTTTACATTTTCCATGTTAATTCTCCTTTCGTTTATTATTTATATTAAATCATTCTTCTGTATTCTTATCTTGCTCCTTATCTTCTTTATATTTAATATATTTTAAAAAATCTAATACTAATTCTATTCTTTCATCTGATATTTCATCTACTAACTTGTGTGCTTGTTCCCTTAACTTCATTATCTTGTCTTCTATTTTAGGTATTCCCATACAATCACCCCACTTATATTCCCAATTTATCTGCATCTTTTTTCAGTGTTTCTAAAGTATATTCTATATGCTCGTCTAAAGTTACACCTAGTTCCTCTACTCCTCGTTTTATATCTTCCCTATTTACAGCTGCTGCAAATCTTTTGTCTTTTAATTTATCCTTAACATTTTTAATACTAACATCCTCAACCTTCTTACTCGGTTTCACGAGTGCACAAGCAACTATAAAGCCTGATAATTCGTCAACAGCATATAATACCTTCTCCATGTCACTATCTCTTGTCACTCCACTATAGTTTGCATGACCTAATATAGCTTTTACCCATTCTTCATTTACTCCTAAGTTTCTTAATATTTCTGCTCCTTTAAACGGGTGTTCTTCTTCTGTAGGATACTTCTCATAATCAAAATCATGTAGAAGTCCAACATTTCCCCATTCTTCTTTATCCGCTCCATACTTTTCAGCATATGCTCTCATACATATTTCTACCGCTAATGCATGCTTTATAAGACTTTCTTTTGTAGTATATTCTGTTAATATTTTATACGCTTCTTCTCTAGTCATAAGATTTCCTCCTTTTTATCTGTTGTTATTGTCTTCCTCTTCATTCTCACTTACTTTAGTCATTAAAATATCATCGTCTACTTCATTATATTCCACACCGTGTTTATTCTTGTCACATATTATTATTCCATGCTTTAGTATATCTTCTACAAATCCACTTGAGTCATTTGCTTCTTCAAGTAATATTGGTTCTATTGTATCATCATTTTTTTAGTTACTCTACCTAATCTCTATCGCCCCAAATTTACATTTCGCATAGCATGTACCGCATTTTATACATCTATCTTGGTCTATAACGTGTGTCTTCTTTACTTCCCCTGCTATACAGTTTGTTGGGCAATTTCTTGCACAGGCTGTACAGCCAACACATTTATCTTCTAATATTATATATTGTTTTAAATCCTTACATACGTGAGCCGGGCATTTTTTATCTCTAACGTGGGCCAGATATTCATCTTTGAAATATCTTATTGTTGATAATATCGGATTTGGTGATGACTTACCTAGTCCGCATAGCGAACCTGCTATTATTGAGTTCCCTAGTGTTGTTAATCTGTCTAAGTCTTCCTCTGTTCCCTTTCCTTGTGTTATCTTTTCAAGTATTTCGTATAG
>MGOW01000098.1:0-3420 GCA_001797255.1 Clostridiales bacterium GWE2_32_10 | reverse complement strand
CTGTTTGTGCTGCCTTAAATTTCTTGCCGTTTGGTATACCTCCACAAATATCGTATATTATTTCCCTAAGTGTTGTTCCCATCGGCACTTCAACAAGTCCGACATGCTCCACCTTTCCTCCTATTGCAAATACCTTTGTGCCTGGTGCCTTTTCTGTTCCCATGCTTCTAAACCATTCTACACCGTTTAATATAATCTGTGGCACGTTAGCTAATGTTTCAACATTATTTAAAACAGTTGGCTTACCGAAAATACCTTTATATGCTGGGAATGGTGGCTTTGGTCGTGGCTCTCCTCTATTTCCTGCAACCGAAGTCATAAGTGCGGTTTCTTCTCCACAAACGAATGCCCCTGCCCCAAGTCTTATCTCTATATCAAAGTTAAATCCAGTTCCAAATATATCGTCTCCAAGTACTCCATATTGTTTAGCTTGTTCTATTGCAATTTTTAGTCTCTTTACTGCTATAGGATACTCTGCACGTACATATATGAAGCCTTTACTTGCTCCTATAACATATGCAGATATTGCAAGTCCTTCTATTACAGCATGAGGATCTCCTTCAAGTACGGATCTATTCATAAATGCACCTGGGTCTCCCTCGTCGGCATTACATGCTACGTATTTTATATCCCCTTCTGCTTTGTAGGTAAAATCCCACTTCATGCCTGTAGGGAATCCAGCTCCCCCACGTCCACGTAGACCTGAGTCTTTTATTAGCTGTATAACTTCTTCTCTTGACATTCTTGTAAGAACCTTAGCAAGTGCTTTATATCCATCAACAGCGATATATTCCGCTATGCTTTCAGGATTTATTTCTCCGCAGTTTTTTAATATAACTCTTTTTTGTTTATTATAAAACGGTGTTTCCTCAAGTGGCTTGATGTGACCTTCTTCCGCTAATGTTTCTTGGTATAAAAATTCCTTTACTACATTCCCATTTACCAAATGTTCCTCCACTATTCTCGGTATCTCGTCCATCTTTACTTGGCTATAAAATGCACCCTCCGGATAAACTATAACTATAGGTCCAAGTGCACAAAGCCCGAAGCAGCCCGTCTTTATAACCTTAGCCCTATCACCTATGCCACGTTTTTCGATTTCTTCCTCAAACCTTTTTAATATTTCTGGTGACTTTGAAGATGTGCACCCTGTGCCGTTACATACAAGTACTCTATACTGTTTTTGCTCACTATCAGGATGTAGACTTGCTTCATACTGACCTTTTATTATATCTAACTCTTCTACTGTTCTCATCGTTTCTTCCCCCTTCTTTAGAAAATTATCTTTCTATAAATTCTTTTCATACACTTTTTTCATACTTCCTTGTATAGTTGGTTCTTCACCTATAAATTGCCATTCCATTTTCTCATAATAATCTATAAGATCCGTTATTAGATATATTTTATTGTATCCCATATTTTTTGAACTTTGCATTGCATGACTTTCCAATATTTTTCCTATTCCTTTCTCTCTATATTCCTCAATTACATACAAACATGCAAACCAAGGAAATAAATCTTGGCGACTTTTCAAATCACTTCTAAGCAAACTAACTGTACCTAATAATGTATTACCTTCAGTAGCTACATATATCTGAGGTATATCATTTTTTTCATATTTCAATATATTTTTCACAATACGATAATAAAAAATATGATTATTTTCTTCTCCCCATTCTTTCCATAGATAATTTACTACGTCATCTAGATAATGTGGAACATCTCTTAAATTTCTTATTTCCAAACAAATTCCCCCGTTTCATCAATATTTTTTTAATAGTCTTTTAGCTTCCTCATCTGTTTCATTACTTTCTACAAATCTTTTTGATACACTTAAATCATTATCATCCAACTCAACCTGGACCAAACTCATAATCACTGTCCCTTTTTTATTTGTTATTTATATATATCGCCTCTATTACCTATCGCTAATACATATACTAATACTCGTCTTTGATTTGTTGTATAAAGTATTCTAATATCTCCGACTCTATATCTGTAAGTATCAGTTTGATTTCCTTGCATTTTCTTAATATTTGTACCTTGATATGGTGATCTTTTTATATCCTCAAGAGCTTTATTTATCAATCTTTTTATCTTATCTGTTTGCTTTTTATAATATTTAATTGCTTCCTTTGATAATTTTATTTCATACATCATCTTTTACATCATCCCAATCAACAAAATCACTCTCATTAAAGTTATTTCTATACTTATCAATAGCTTCAACCATTTCAGGCATACTCATTATTTCACGAGTTGCTTCACATTCTTCCTCGTACTTCAAAAATCTGATATAATCCTCCACTTTTTTCATACTTTCTTCTGATAAATTTTTCATTATCCTAAATGCTGATTTTTTTGAATTAGTATTAACTTTTATCTTCGATTGAGGTGTATAGTCTATATCTACTTCTGGCTCTTTGACACAATTTGCTTCACTATAATCTTCATTAGATATCTTCCATTTTTTACTTAATATTTTTTCAACATTTACATTATATCTTTTAAAAAGAACCATTAAATATACAAGAATATCAACTGATTCTTCCTTGAACCCCTCTTTTATCTCTACTTCTGTCATATTTCTCATTCTTCCTCTTCCAGTCATTTGAATATACCTTTGAGTAAGTTCTCCAAGCTCCTCTTGAAGCTTAAAAATCAAGATATCACTATCTCTTTCTTCTTTATAATTAAACTCCTTAGAATACCCTCGAAGAATATCTTCAAGTTTTTCTCCTATTTTACTGTAATTCATTAAAACACCACCTTTATATTAATTATTACTACTTCTTTTACCTTTTATTTTTCATTATCAATTATAACTCTTCAATATCTCCTCCACCATGTCTGCCGTCACCTTTCCATGAACCTCATCATTTACCAACATAACTGGTGCAAGTCCGCATGCTCCTACGCATCTTGCCGCTTGTAGTGAGAATTTCCCGTCCGGGGTTACTTCCCCTTCATTTATTTTAAGCAAATCTTTTATTTTGTCATAAACCTTTTGAGAGCCTTTTACATAGCACGCTGTGCCAAGACAAACACTTATTCTATACTTGCCCGCTGGTTCTGTATTAAATGCGGTATAGAATGTAACTACCCCGTATATATCTACAAGTGCTATATTCATTTCTTCTGATATAAGCTTTTGAACCTCGAACGGTAGGTACCCATAATAATCCTGCACTTCGTGCAATACCTCAATCAAAGCCCCCTCCTGGTCTTTGTGTGATGCAATAATCTCTTTTATTTTACTTACAGCTTCTCCTGATAGAGCTTTACACCCACATTCACCACCACAACTACATTTGTTCTCTAACATCCTTTATCCCTCCTTATATATAAATAAAAAAACCTTCATGCATAATCTATTCTAAGTTATTTTTACCTATTTCTAGCATTTAATCCCTTATTTGA
>MGOW01000097.1 GCA_001797255.1 Clostridiales bacterium GWE2_32_10 | reverse complement strand
ATCTTCCACCACTGTAACTTATTCTTTATATACTATCATAAATTTTACAATTGTCAATAATTTTTATAGCTCCAATTTCATCTTCACACCCGTCGTATACTCTCAAATAACTCCCTATTCTTCATTATTATTTCCTCACTTCCTGCAACGCAGATTGTGCTGTTTTTTAGTACGTTCTCTATCATATCCGCATAATTTCTTATATCATCTATTGTAGTTGCTACTATTTCCTTCTTTTCTTCGACTATATCCTCATACCTTAGATTTATTAGGTATCTATTTAATGCCTGGCTTCCTTTCTGTTCTGGACTCCTTTTAAACTTTTTAAAATTTTCAATTATGTATCCCCCTAATTTTTCTTCAGTCATATTTAAATTTCTAAGGAAGTTGGGTATATCATCAAATGCATTTAAATTTTCTATTAGATTTATTCCTTTTTCTGATATAAAAGATATAATTCCTGTATCAGTTAAATTCATCTCTACATGATATGCTCCGCCTTTCTCTCTTACCTCTTTCCAAAGATACTCATTATTTATTATACTCTTTAGAACATCCATTTTAGCATTATACTTATATCCTAATACCATATAGTTACATCCTTTTGCCACTGCTACATTGTTGCTTCGTATTATCACACCTTCATTTTTAGTAATCTCCTCAAATTGTGGAGTTATTCTTTCATATTTTTCGTTAGGAAGCTTTTGTATAAAGTTCTCTAAACTCTTTTTCACTTCAGGATACTTATCCCTCTCACATGTTACTCCTATTACAAGCTTATCCCGATTAAATATTACTTCTTGAATATTATTTATGTCTTTTATAAGTTTTTCATACTTATCATCAAAATTATTATTTAACTCAGTTATGTAGTCATAATAATCAAATCCTGTCACCTTATCCCAATATTTATAGTAATCTAAAAAATATTGATTGACCCTTTTTACAGCAATAGAATATGGATTGTCATTCATTTGTTTTGATTTATTTATGTACATAACATTTACTATGTGCCTAATATGCTCCTTATCATCTAATTTCAAATTCTTTATACATTCTAGTAACAAATCAAACATATCATCTAGCTTATGTATAAAACCATCCATTGCAAAATGGGCCTTATAATTCAGCTCATCCCACTGCCCGTAAGTTATAAAATTACATATATCCTTCCCTAGATATCCAAACCTTATATTTAAAAGATTATCTAATTCCTTCTCTAAATACTTTGATGTGCCAAGTATGCATAATATTTCCATAAAAACTATGTATGCGGAAGTCTTATTTACATCAAGCTTCATTATATCAAAATATAGGTTTAAATATGCAATGTCTCTTGTTTTCTCTGGATGAAATAAAATCGTCACTCCCTGATACTCTTCCTTTATAAGTTCAATCCTTTCTATATCCAAATCCACATCTGCTATACTTAAGGTAGGAATATTAGATTTTTTTGTATTGTTTAGTTCTAGCTGATATTCGTTATATTTTTGTATGTCCGTTTTAATATTATTAATCCCATAATCAAAAAGTTTCCTATTTATTTGAAATAGCTTATTTATATCAGCTTTTCGTGGTTTATATATTACATGTACATTATTATCGTTATTTAAAAAATATTTTTTAATGGAATTTTCTATAAAACCATGATCTAGCTCTTTTCGTATATTTTCATCTATATAGTTTTCAGATTTTATATATTCAAAGGGAGAATCATTATACAACCATTCATCTATTATCCTATTATAATAATATGTTCCATCGATATTATTTTTCCTTTGTTTTTTATTATACTCTTTTCGCGAAAGAATGATATCCCTTGTTTTCTGCTTTATCCCTTCTTCACTTACCTTAATCAATGTCTCCTTTACCAAATCAAAAAAACGCTCCCCATCTTTTACATCAACATTATATAATCTAAACATATTGAGTGATTGTCTATATTCAACCAATTCAGTACTTGAATTGTAAAGTAAATTTTTCTCCTTTAATGCTTCTCTAAGAGGTGATCCTCCAAAATTATATAACAAGGCATTTATATAGTTTACTTCACAATTTACCTTATAATCACCTTCTTTAATTAAATACGACAGGCTATAATAATTTTTGTTCTTAGCGTCATCGTTAGTCGGGTAATAAAATTCTTGAATTCCTTGTAAATTTACATTTCCCTGGAGTTTTATTTCATTCTTTATATATTTTTTGTTAAAATGTTTTAAATATTCCTCATCAATAAATCGTAGCTCTTCTAAAATACTTTCCTTCCCGCTTAAATATATATACATATTAGACGGGTGATAATATTTTTTATGAAATTCCAGAATGTTATTATGTGTACATTCTACTATATTTTCTGGTTTTCCTCCGGAAAAATATTTATAACAAGTATCAGAAAAACATAGATTAAGTGATTTTTTATATATTAAAAAGCTCGGATTAATAAAATCATCCTTAACCTCATTATAAACTATCCCATTATAAAAGGGCTTTTCGTTACTATCAATGTCATATCGCCATGCCTCTTGTTTAAATATATTTTCATTTTGATATATATTAGGATGTAGAACTGTATCCATATACACATCTAAAATATTATGAAAATCTTTTTTGTGCATACTCGAAAACTCATATCTTGTTGTGTCGATATGAGTTGAAGCCCCTAATCTTGTGTACAAAGAAGATTTTTTCAGTTCTTGATGTACATCCTTCACTGAATATTTTCTAGACCCACCAAAAACACAATGCTCTAGTATGTGAGAGGTGCCTTTATCATCCTTTGGTGGCGTCTTAAATATTATTGCACCATAGCTTTCTATATCATCACTTTTTATATATACTACCTTTGCTCCCGATTTTACATGCTCGAGGTTATATCCAGTAACATCATACTCTTCCAAATATTCTTCTTGTATTGTCTTATAGCCATTTACTAGCATAATTTTCAGTCTCCTCTTGTTTAGTCAAAACCCTTCTATCAATGACATAACTGTTATTCTACCCTTCATCCACCTTATCCAAGTAGCTCGCTGCGCTTAGTGCTGCAACCAACCCCTCCCCAACTGCTTTGGATATTTGAAATGGCTTACCTGTACAATCACCTGCGGCAAAAACACCTGGTATATTGGCTTCCATTTGCCTTGTTACTTTTATCATGTTATTTTCAATTTCTAGTCCTGCTATTAGCTTTGATACTGGAGTTGATTCTCTGAGTATGAATATACCATCGACTTCAATCTCTCCTGTGCTTAGGATTACTGATTTTACGATATCATTGCCGCATATTTCTTCAACTCTTGCTTTTATATATTCGACGTTATCTGATTCTATATTCTGTTCTTTGTTCGTTAGATAATATACCTTTTTAGCTAGCTCGCTTAAGAAATGTACTTCCTCATCAGAATCAGTACTTTCCCCAACTACAAGTATCTTCTTGCCTTTGTAAAGATTTCCATCACATGTGGCACAATAGCTTACTCCTTTACCAAGATATGTTTCTTCTCCATTATATAGCTTGCTCTTTGTAAGCCCTGTTGCAATGATTATTGCTTTAGTATCCACAAACTTATTATTAAAATTTATCGTAAAATACTCACCCATATTATAAATTTCTATAACCTTGCCTTCATGTATTTTTAGCTTCATCTTTTTAGCATGCTTTATAAATTTATCTAGCAGCTTCTCACCAGTTATTTTGTTAAATCCTAGATAATTATCCACCCTCTCTGCCTTGTATAAATAGCTTGTACTTATATTATTTCCAAACACCTCTACATTTTTATTTCTAATCTTTGCATTTATACCAGCTGATAAACCAGCTGGTCCATTTCCTATTATTGCTATATCAAGCATATTTCTTCCACTCCTTTATCATAATTATATAGATATCTTTTTTGCATAATTAGTCTTTAATGATAGTATACTAAAATAAATTGCTTTTGTAAAGAAGGTGTTTCGTTGAAAATAATTGGATTGATTGAAGAATACGAGGAATTCGGCACATTAACCACATTATATAAAATTTTTAAAAAATTTTATAATATTAAAGTTGTTACATCTTATAAAAAAATACTGAAAAATACTGGATTTACAACTTTGGATAAATATCTCCTACATTTAGCTGAGAATTCTACTGATTTGCTTCTTATAAAGCTAAAGCCTTCGGAAATTTTTCATAAGGAACTAAAGAATATGAAGTTCAATATATTATTATTATCTGACGCAAAACAATTTTTAAACATCGGATCTATTCAAACTGATAATTTAGTATATAACTATGACAATTATATTAATAATAGTTTTATACGCGAACATAGGTCTAATAAATACTCATTTGGTCTAAGCTATAATGCTGATTTTTTCCCTTCTAGCATAGGTCTAGACTTTAGTAATAATCAGATTATGCTCTGTATAAATAAAAATATTTCTACCCTATCTGGAAAAAATGTAGAATCACAAGAATTTTTAGTAAAGCTGAATATTTCAGTAGAAAGTAAAATATATAATATATTAGCCGCTTTCATTTGCTCTTTACTATTAGATATAGACTTGACCAGCTTAATACCACAAGTTGAATTATTTCTTAAGGAGGAAAAAATAAATGTATAATAACACAGTAAAACTTACAGGTCAAATACAATCTGCACCTAAATTTAGTCATTCATCATATTCAGATAATTATTATATTTTTAATCTATCTATAAAAAGACTGAGCGAAGCTACAGATACGCTTCCTGTAATTATAATCGCCGAAAGATTCGACATCAACTCTTTAGTTCCCGGTGTGAGAATTAGTGTATATGGAGATTATAGGTCATTTAATTTCCATTCTGAGGATACTACACACTTGTCTTTAAACGTATTCGCTAAAAAAATAGAATTCCTTAACTCAAATGATATACCAGATTTAAATGAAATTTCTCTAAACGGATACTTATGCAAAACCCCAATATTTAGAAAAACTCCACTAAACCGGACTGTTTGTGATATATTACTCGCTGTAAATAGATCAAATAAAAAGTCCGACTATATTCCTTGCATCATATGGGGTAAAAATGCTGAGGCATGCAAAAATTTGGGCACTGGAAATAATCTAAATATAAAAGGCAGGATACAAAGCAGAAAATACCAAAAAAAGACCGATACAAACTCATATGTAGAAAAAACTGCATATGAAGTATCAGTCTCAAATGTCGAGATTTTGAGTGAGAAGTGATAAATGGATGAGTTTCCTACTCTCCATACTTCTCAACTGATATAGTCTTAATCATCACATTTTCAAGAGGCTTGTCGTTTTTATCAACCTCTACCTTAGCTATATTATCCACAATATCAAGTCCTTCAAGCACTTGTCCGAATACTGTGTGTTTTCCATCTAGCCATGGTGTTCCACCATGTTCAATATATGCATTAATAAATTCTTCTGGCACTCCTTGTTTTTTGTATGCTGCAACCAAATCATCCCCCACCTTGTGTGCTTGAACAATAAAGAATTGGCTTCCATTTGTATTCGCACCCGCATTTGCCATTGATAATGCTCCTCTAAAGTTTAATATCTTTTCAGAGAACTCATCTTCAAATGGTGCTCCCCAAATACTCTCACCACCTGTTCCATTACCACTCGGATCTCCACCTTGAATCATAAATTCATTCATAACACGATGAAATGTAAGGTTATTATAATAACCTTCTTTTGCATGCGTAACAAAGTTCTCTACTGCCTTTGGTGCAAATTGTGGAAATAATCTTATTTTAATATCTCCCATGCTTGTTGTCATAACTGCTATTTCTTCCCCTTTTGTTGGTTTTTCAAATTGTACAAATTCCATAGTTTTTTCCTCCTTATTATCTGTTGTTTGATTTTCTACTTGTGTAGTTTGATTTTCTTTTTGGGTACCCATACCTCCATTAATTTGATAACTATCACACCCTACAAGTAATGCGCAAAGTGCTACAACTAATACTAATCTTTTCATAATTTTTCTCCTTTTTTATATTTTTAGTTTACTTCTTTTATGTGTATAGACTATAGTATATCATATAAAAAAGATTTTGAAAATACAAATAACAGAAATTTTACAAAGTTTTTAAATTCAAAATCCCTCCCCCAAAACCTCCCTAGCATCATACACAACCACAAATGCCTTTTGGTCTATGCCTTGTATCATATCCTTCAATTTAACTATCTGCCTTTTTCCAACTACACAGAATAACACATTCTTATCCTTATTTGAATACATACCTCTCCCACTTAAAACAGTAACTCCTCTACCTAGTTTTTTTAGGATGATATGTCCTATTTCATCGGCTTGTTCTGAAACTATATATACTGCTTTTGCAAATTTTACACCTTCTAGCATACCATCAAGCACTTTTGTTGTTACAAATACTGCTATTATAGCATATAATCCTTTTTCTATTCCAAATACCCAGAAGCCCATTGCTATAATTATACCGTCTATGTAAAAAAGTATTTTCCCAACCGTAGCACCTCTTATATAATAGTTTACTATACTCGCTAACATATCAGTACCGCCAGTAGTACCGTAAGCCCCAAAAACCATCCCAAGCCCTATGCCTGTTAATACCCCTCCGTAAATACTAGATATAAGTAGATCATATTTTGGAACATATATTAAACTTGTATAATATAGTGCAACTGTCAAATAAATGGTCGCAAAAAGACTTTTAACTCCGAACCTCTTCCCTTTTACTATAATAGCCGCTATAAATAATGGTATATTAAACAGCAGGTTATTCAACCACAGTGGCATTTGTATGCCAAAATTATGCTCCGCTACACTTTTGACTATAATACCGAGTCCAACAACTCCTCCCGTTACCAAATCATCTGGTTCATAAAAAAGCGTTATTCCTAACGCTAGTAATGTTGTTCCTATAATTATATATATATATTCTTTTATTATTTTTTCAAGTTTTATTTTCTCTACCCTCACCCTAACCCTCTCCCTTTTCAAAGGGAGAGGGGACTTTTTTACTCTACCTTTGGTAACTCATCTATAGACTTAAATCCAAAATACCTCAAAAAATTATCCGTTGTTCCAAATAAAAGAGGTCGTCCTATTTTTTCTAGTCTACCCACTTCTACTATAAGATTATACTCGATAAGTTTATTTATTACATTATCACTTTTCACGCCACGTATACTTTCTATCTCACCTTTAGTTATCGGCTGCTTATATGCTATAATTGCAAGAGTTTCTATAAGTGCTGGGGTGATCTTTGGCTTTTCTATTTTGTGATACATTTTAGCTATATTTTCAAAATAAGCAGGTCGTGTCACCAGTTGAAAATTATCATTTATTTGTATAATCTGTAGCCCCCTATCCTCATTATTATACTTCTCCATTAAATTTAGCATTATTTTTTTCGTTTCAACCAAATTCTGATTTATAACCTGTGAAATGTTACCTATACTTACCGACTCACCAGAAACAAAAAGTACTGCTTCTATTATATTATGTATATTCTTCATCTGACTCCCCCTACCTCCAATACTCCAAACATCCTATCCTGCTTTATTGTAACCTTCCTAAGCTTTATAAGTTCAAGCAATGCTAAGAATGTAACCACCTTCTCATTCTTTTCAGCATCGTCCTCAAATAATTCCTCAAATCTTAGTTTTTCTACTTTTTTCAATCGTTCTATAATAGCATCTATTTTTTGCTCAATAGTATATAAATCTTTCTTTATACTTTTAAACTCGCTCCTCCTATTATCTATCTTCATATCATTTGCTTTTAATATCCGTTTGAAAGCTTCTGTTATATCATCTAGGGTTATATCTACAAGAACATCCTCTGCATGGATTTTCTTCATCGTAACATACTTTTCTATTTCATTCTTTACTTTATATAATATCCTACTATATTCCTCTCTAGTTATAAGATTTTCTGAGGCTTCTTTGTATTTTTTATACTCTAATAGTCTTTGCACTAGTTCCTCTCTTGGGTCTTCCTCTACTATCTCATCTTTCGCCTTTGGTAGTAGCATTTTTGACTTTATTTTGAGTAATGTTGCTGCCATAAGCATAAATTCACTGACATTATCCATATCAAGCTCATCTATATTAGCTATGTAATTCATATACTGCTCTGTAACCTCTGCAATAGGTATATCTTTTATATCAAGCTTGTTTTTTTCTATAAGATGATATAATAAATCCATAGGTCCTTCAAATGTTTCTAGCTTTATATTGATATTCATTTTCTCACCTCACATAATACCATAGATTCCATAAACAAGACCTACCCCCCATTCTATTGCTGGTCCTATAATCCCTCCCAACACGCCCGTAAATAGTAAAACTAGCATAATTATCATTATGACATTAGAATACTCCATAAGCTTATATGAATATTTCGGCGGCAAAAGATTAAATAGTAAATGAGAACCATCAAGTGGTGGGATAGGTAAAAGATTAAATATACCTAAACCAATATTAACTACTACCCCTAGTCCTATTACAGTAGCTATTGTTTGTACAAAAAAATTATCCGGTACATTAAATACAATAAACAGCTTTATAATTCCTGCAAGAAGTATTGCTATCAAAAAATTAGAAATAGGTCCTGCAATCGAAACAAGCATATCATCTCTCTTCGGATATTTAAAATTTCTGGTGTTCACTGGTACTGGTTTCGCCCAGCCAAAGTGAACCAATAATAACATAATAAATCCAACAGGATCTATATGAGCTACAGGGTCTAATGTCAATCTTCCTTGATTCTTAGCCGTATCATCACCTAGTTTATAAGCTGTAAATGCATGTGCAAATTCGTGAAATGAAAACCCTAGTATAATACCAGGTAATGCGTATAGCATCATCTTTAACGCCTCAATACTAAATATATCACCCAAAATAACTCCCCCTTAATAAATCTGATATTTCTCTACTAATTTCCTAATCATCTCCCTAGTCTTGTCTTTATTTGCTTCAAAGTTAGTCAATGTCATATCTATCATTTCAGCTATAACCAGCATATCATCTTCCTTCATTCCCCTTGTTGTTACTGCTGGTGTTCCGAGCCTTATGCCACTTGTTATATAAGGGTTGTTCGTATCATATGGTATTGTATTTTTGTTGCATGTAATACCTATCTCATCTAACATTCTTTCAGCATCTTTTCCTGATATATTTTTGCTACTTAAATCAACTATCATTAAATGTGTATCAGTACCATCTGATACTATTCTATAACCACTTTTTATTAATGCTTTACTTAATGTTTTAGCATTTTTTACAATTTGTTTTTGGTACTCTATAAATTTATCGTCTAAAGCCTCTTTGAATGCAACAGCCTTTGCCGCAATCACATGCATAAGCGGTCCTCCCTGTATTCCTGGGAAAAGTGCCTTGTCTATAGCTTTTGCATGTTCACTCTTACACATTATAATCCCACCTCTAGGACCTCGCAATGTTTTATGCGTAGTACTTGTTACAAAATCTGCATAAGGTATTGGACTTGGGTGCAGTCCTGCGATTATCAGTCCTGCAATATGTGCAATATCTGCCATTAGATATGCTCCTACTTCATTTGCTATTTCTCTAAATTTTTTAAAATCAATAATTCTAGCATATGCTGTTGCACCTGTTATTATTAGCTTTGGTTTACATTCGAGTGCAATCTTTCTCACTTCATCGTAATCTATTATTTCCGTATTTTTATCCACACCATAAGGCACTACATTAAAGTATTTACCCGATATATTAACAGGACTTCCGTGGGTCAAGTGACCACCTTCTGATAGCCCCATACCCATAATAGTATCCCCAGGCTTTAACGCAGCAAAATAAACAGCCTGATTAGCCTGTGATCCCGAATGTGGCTGAACATTCACATGTTCTGCACCAAATAGCTTCTTAAGCCTCTCTATAGCCAAATTCTCTACCATATCTACGTACCCACACCCACCATAATACCTCTTATGAGGATATCCCTCTGCGTATTTATTAGTAAGCCATGACCCCATGACTGCCATAACAGCAGGCGAGGTAAAGTTTTCCGAAGGAATAAGCTCTATCCTGTTGTTTTGTCTAGTCTTCTCAAGCAAAATCGCACTAGCAATTTCTTCATCTATCTCCTGTAGTTGTTCAAACCCATACAAACCTAACCACTCCCTACTGTTTATTTTTTATTTATTATACCCTTTTTCTATGGATAAAGCAATATGTTTTTTGATAAATATTTTTTTGATTGCTTAATATAACTCCCTCCCCTGTCGTTGCGAGGAACGAAGCAATCTCTTTTTAGTTTTGTTATGATTAGGACTTTCTAAAAATAAAAAAGTGCAAACTTTTTAAAATTGCACTTTTTTATTCTACTTTATTCTAAGCAATAACCTCTATCAATTTGTTCATCTTTGTTCTCCAATTTTTTTACATTTCTTAGTTTCGCCCACTCATTCTCTTTTTCTTCTTGTGTTTCTTCATGTCTAATATACCAATCTAGTCCTGTCATCTTTCCATTCTGTGCTGCTTCGCGCATCCTCTCTAACATAGTTTTGGGTGTTTTTTTTCCAGTATTACTAGTTTTCTTTTTCACAATGTCTACCACCTCACTAATTAATTACATATTTATTGCTCCAAATTCGAATAATCCACACAATTATTCAAAAGACAAATTTTTCTAATCCTACTTGCTTCATATTTATTAATATCATTTCTCCGATTTTCAGACATTGAAGCTACCTCTGCTTGCTTCATCCTACAGACTATTTCCTCTAATTTCATTTTTTCTTCTTTTTCAATATTATCCACACATGTTCTAATATCTGTAAATTTTTCAAAACTAATCGGATTTATATGTCCATGAGTTATATTTTGTTGATATTTTATAACACCCTTAATGGCATCGTCAATAGAATTAAAGAATAAATGTAGCTTTTTCTTATTATCTTCAATTAAATCTATGGTGGTATCTTTAGCTTTTATTTTTTTCTTCTTCTTAGTTTTTTTCTTCTCTATATTTTCAAAGTGAGCATCCAACTTTGAAAAATACTTCGGGTCTGAAAATAAGTATCTTAAATTTTCTACATATTTTAATTGATCATCACTAGAATCTTTCATATTAGACTCAAATGCATCATTTATATTAGGAAAGAACATTTCTATACAAGGTATTCTCATTCCTTATCACCTCACAAGTTTTCTCCTAATTATACACCATAATGTAATATTTTGTCAATACCTATTTCTTTTTCTTCTCCACTTTCCATATTTTTTACCTTACAGACTCCATTCTTCATCTCATCATCACCAATAATAGTTACATACCTTGCGTTTATTTTATCAGCGTATTTCATTTGTGATTTTACACTTCTATTTAAGTGTTCTACCTCTACTTTTAGATTATTATCCCTAAGTAGATTTGCTATTTTTTGTGCTTGCACGCATGCTGTATCCCCTATGTATCCTATAAAAAAATCTACACCAGTTTCTATTTTCGGAAGCTCTCCCTCTTCGGTAATGGCATTTATCAGCCTCTCTATCCCAAACCCAAACCCGACGGCTGGTATGCTTTTACCACCTATTTCTTCTATTAGATTGTCATATCTTCCTCCACCACAAACAGTGACACCCTCTCTGTCTATAAATTCAAATACTGTTTTAGTGTAGTAATCTTGTCCTCTAACTATATCTTTGTCTATTATGTACTCAATTCCTAGATTTTCTAACAATCCTTTTAGTTTTTCAAAATGTGCATTACATTCGTCATCTAAATAATCTAATGTCCTTGGTGCATCTTTTACTATTTCCTTACATTTTTCATTTTTGCAGTCTATAGTTCTCATTGGGTTTTTGTTCATTCTTTCTTTGCATGTTTCACATAAATTCTCTTTATTACTTTCAAGATAATCTATAAATTTCTTATTAAAATCTTTTCTACAGTTTCTGCAACCTAAACTATTTATATGTAATGAAATATCTTTTAGTTTTAACCTTTCAAATAATTTGATCAGTAAGCCTATTACCTCCACATCTGCCGTTGCCTCAGGGGTTCCGAAATATTCAACCCCAAACTGGTGGTGTTGTCTTAGCCTGCCTGATTGTGGTTTTTCATATCTAAAGCAAGGTGTTATATAGAATAGCTTTGTCGGCTGAACATTTGCATACATACTATTTTGTACAAATGCCCTTACTGCGGTCGCTGTACCCTCAGGCTTTAATGTAATGCTTCTATTACCTTTATCTAAAAATGTATACATTTCCTTCTGAACTATATCCGTCGTATCTCCTACCCCTCGTTCAAATAATTCAGTATATTCAAATATAGGCGTATCTAGCTCCTTCACGTTGTATAATCCACATAACTCTCTTCCGATATTTTCAATATACCGCCTTAATAAAATATCATCCCCATACCAATCCTTCGTTCCTCTCGGTGCTTGTATTTTCATCGCTGTATACCTCCTCATTTTTGTTAGCCATATACCAATCCCAAAACATAATTGATATCCAGCTTTAATCTGTACTTCCAAAACCACTTATCCTTTTTCCTGTAGCATCATCATTGTCTACTATCAAAAATTTTTGAAATACAGCTTGTGCTATTCTTTCACCTTTTTTTACTTTAATATCTATAGGGAAAAAATTATAAAATGGTACCATAAGCTCCCCATCATTACTTTCATTTCCATAATAATCACTTTCAATTACACCTGCACCAAGTGCAAAAACCAATCCTTTTTTAGCAGGGTTACTCGACCTATTATAAATATATAGCACCTCGTCTTCAGCATAATACGCCTTAATACCGGTTTTTATCATGGTGGGCTTTACCTCTTTTAAGGAAAGTACCTTCTTCCATATAGAAGGCACCACTAAATCCTCCGCTGATTCTAAATCATATCCAACACTATGAGCAGTATGCCTTTTAGGTAAGTTTATATTCTTATCCTCGTAACCCTTGCATACCTCAAAACCTCGTTTTCTATTCTGCATAAATAAACACCTCTCTTTTATCTTTAGTCCTACCTCAAATAATAGTTATTCCTCTCCTCATCCCCCACAGTTGTACACGCCCCATGCCCTGGGTATACTACCGTTTCATATGGCAGAATAAGTAATTTTTCTTTTATTTTTTGTACTAGCAAACTGTGATTTCCGTATGGAAATATATCGGTTACACCTACTGTATCTTTAAAAAGCGTATCTCCTGTAAATACGACATCTTCGCTTTCTATATAATAACATGCACTACCAGGTGCGTGTCCCGGAACATGGAGCACTTTCACTTCTGTATTACCTAGCTTTATAATATCATCTTCATCTACTGTTTGGTCTGGTTTTACAGTAATAGTACAACCATTATAAAATGCACCATTTAACATTGTTTCTGCTAAAAAGGGTTCTGCTTCCTTGTGACAAATTATCTTGGCACCATATTTTCCCCTAATCTTTTCCGCTGCCATTATATGGTCATAATGACCATGTGTTATTAAAATATAAGATGGTTTTAATTCATGCTCATCTAGAACATTTATAATAGATTCAAACTCGTCTCCGGGATCTATTACAGCACTTTCCTTAGTATCCCCATCAACTATAACATAACAATTTGTCTTTAGCATTCCAACCTTAATATCAAATATTAGCATTTAAATCCCTCCCACATCTGATATATCTAGTACTTCGCCTATGTCTATCTTATTGCCCCTCATATAATCAGCTGTAGTCATTTTTTTTGAGTCTTGCATTTGTATTTTTGTTACAAGTATACTTCCATCTGATGTTTTGACAATAAAACCATTATCTTTTATCCCTACTATTTCTCCAGTTTTATTTTTTTCGTATGTTTCATTTAGCTTTTCTGCTTCCCATATTTTCATCATTTTTTCTTTATAGTATGTATATGCACTCGGCCATGGTGATAAACCTCTAATAAAATTTATAAGCTCGTACGATTTTTTATGCCAGTTTATAAGCCCCATTGTTTTGTCAATTATTTTAGTATATGTGGCATCCTCTTCATTTTGTTTTATTCGTGTTATCATTTTATTCTGAATTTTTGTTAATGTATCTACTAAAAGCTCAGCCCCTAGTATTGATAACTTATCATGCAACGTCCCTGTAGTATCCTTTTCTTCGATACCAATCTCAGTAACAGATAGAATATCTCCGGTATCTAATCCCTCATCCATGCGCATAATTGTAACACCAGTATACTTATCACCATTTAATACGGCATGATGAATAGGTGATGCTCCTCTATATTTTGGTAGTAGCGAGGGATGTATATTTATACAACCATACTGTGGTATCTCTAATATTTGTCTTGGCAATTTTTTTCCATACACTACAACAACTATAACATCTGGTTTAAGCATTTTTATTGTATTCACAAATTGAATATCACTTAAGTCCTTAGGTTGCAATATATTCAAATCATTTTCTATCGCCGCATACTTCACAGGTGAAAACTCTAATCTATGTCCTCTTCCCTTTGGTCTATCTTCCTTAGTTATTACCAACAAAACATCGTGACCTGCATTAATTATCTTTTGCAGTGAATTCACTGCAAATTCTGGTGTCCCCATAAATACAATTCTCATACTACTCCTCCACTCTTTCTAAATTAGTCGCTTTATCTATTAGTAAAATATATCCATACCTTGCTCAATCAAAGATTTCTTTAATTTTTTATCACCTGTCCATAACTTCCCATCTAATTCTAATGTTAATGCTACAAAAGGAATATCTTTTACATCTACATTTTTACATAAGTCATAAGCCTTTTTATAATTCTCATCACTAATATAAGTTTCATTATATAATTCTATCTTCTTTAGTAAGATATAAAGTACTTCTAGTATCTCTTCTTCAGTCATTTTTGATTGTTTAACTATCTTTTCTTTATATTTAAAAATTTCTATCATAAGAAAATGGCATGTATAAAATTTAGTATTTAAATCTAAATCTAATAATAATCTATTTCTCAAAAAACCTTCTTTTTTAAGCATTATTGAGAAAAATATATTTGTATCAATTACTATATTCATCTTTACCACCTGATTTTTTCATAAGCCACTCTTGATTATTTTTTACCCACTCTTCGTTAACTTGATTTGATAATTCTATTATATCTTCATCACACATCTCACTCTTTTCAATTAGCTTATCTAGCTTATATTTAATTAACAATTTTGATAGAAATTCATCTGAAACATCATTCTTATTAAATTCAATAACAAACTTATTATCTAATTTTCTTAAAGCTATCATTCATTTCACCTTACCTTTCATTTTATAAAAAACGTTTACTATAATTATATTTATTTTTTTGCAAATCGTTTATCCTATTTATATAATACCTAATAATACTTTTAATATGTCTTATTTTTAATTTTATTACAATTCTCATACTACTCCTCCACTCTTTCTAAATTAGTCGCTTTATCTATGAACAGAATTCCTTCGAGATGGTCTAGTTCATGGCATATTGCTTGAGCCATAAATTCCTCAGCTTCTAGTACAAACTCATTACCATTTCTATCTAGTGCTTTAACCTTTATTTTAAGAGGTCTCGTTACTTGCCCATAGACATGTGGAACACTTAGGCATCCTTCTTTATAGACCTTCTTCCCTTTTGCTTTAAGTATTACTGGGTTAATAAACTCAACAAGACCTTCTCCTATATCTACTATTACAATCTTTTTAAGCATTCCCACCTGCGGTGCTGCAAGACCAACACCTTCATTTTTATACATTGTATCTGCCATATCATTTAGAAGTTGCTTAATCTTATCATCTATCACAGTTACTTCCCTAGTCTTCTTTCTTAATATCTCATCACCTTCTATTCTTACATTCCTTATCGCCATACAATCACTCCCCTGTTGTTTAGACTCACCCGGAGTGAGTCCTTTTCTTTATTACATTTTACCTTATAAATAAAAAAAATTCAAGTATAAACTTGAATTTTTTTTATTTTCTCACTTTCCAGTTGCTATCCTCTCTTGCATTTTTTTATATAACGTATCATTTTTCTTTGCATTAATGTTATTTGGTTTAATTTTTAGAGCTTCGTCATTATAATATATCGCTCTCTCAATATCTCCTAAGAAGTAATGACATATTCCTAGTTGGTAATTAGGAATAAAATCTAGATACATGTCTAGTACAAAGCTAAAATCATCCTTTATTTTTTTCATTGCTACAGCAAGTTCAAACCAAAAGACTGCTACGTCATAATCTTTTTTGTAAATAAAACCATTTCCTATCTCACAGCACACTTCAGCCCTAGGAACACACTTTTCGAAACATTGTAGTAATGATTTTATCGCCTTATCATATTCATGGAGTTTTGTGTAGCATGCCGATAGCTCTAAACACGCAAGTTCACAATCGCTATCCCAAACTGTCTTCATTTTTAGAAATTTATCTAAATAAAATATTGCCTCTTGAATTAAATCATTATTTAATAGTTCAATTCCATAATACATAGTTCCTCGTTCTGATAATTCATTTCCCTGATATAAAAACTTTCTATATATTTTTAGATTTCTTTCATCAGTGATCCGTTTTCTTTTATGCAAAATAGTTATATCGGTTTTATAAATGTCCGCATCCACATCAATATATTCATGAACAGGCTCAATCCACCTTGGTTTTAATTCTCTACGTATTAATCGTTCCTTATAAAGAGAAAATACAACATTTCCTTCTTCGTCAAAGATACAGTTGTATTTCATGGCAACTACGCCTATCTCATTATCTAGTCTATTTTTTAATTCTTTAAATTTTTTACGTCCTTCATCAGACATAACATCATCCGCATCTAACCAAAAGACATACTCCTTTGTTGCTTTAGAGAAAGAATAATTCCTTGCTTTTGAAAAATCGTCATCAAATTCATAAAAATATATATTATTTGTATATTCGCTCGCTATCTCCTCTGTGTTGTCTGTTGAACCTGTATCTACAATTATAATTTCATCAACCAAATCCTTAACTGAATTCAAGCAATCTCCTAGATATTTTTCTTCGTTTTTTACTATCATACATAAACTAATCGTTGTCACATCTCTCACCACGCTATTACTATTTATCTATGCTTTTGTGCACAATAGGTCAACTGTTACTACATCATTTGCAACGATAGCTATGATAGGGAAAATCTTTGCCCCAAAGAATATTCCAGGTAAAGTTAGTATAGGGCATTCCTCATATATAAATCTATCACTTTGTAGACATTCCTTGATTGAAATACATTTTATTTTACAATTACACAATATATTTGCATCGCAAACTTTGATTTTTATGCTAAATGGATACCACGCAACCAGATTTCCAAGTTCAGTATCTAATACAGCACAATTGCAGCTGGTAAATGTACACGGACGTAGCTCTGTATTAGTTACAGGAAAATCTTCAATAAATGAATATATTATATTTTTCTTGATAAATCCATCTATCATTACATAGTTGTCGCAAACTGTTACGTTACAGTTACTTACATATGCCTCAGAATTTATGTCAACTACATCAACTATTTTATGATTAGGACATGGATTTAGATTTATTACTTCCCTTACTGGCTCTGAAATTCTGTCTTGTATAACTTCATTACATTCATACGGTAAACACTCATTTGCAGGATCATAACATCCTGAATTTGACCAATTAACCCTTCCACCTCTTCTTGCCACTTAAAACACCCCCTAAATATTTGAAGCCTAATGACTTCTAGTTCTATTTTATTCAAAACTACGTTATTAGTGCATAAAAGAAGCAAAATTATTTTGCTTCTTTTTTAAGTGGAGTAATCTTTATCTTACTAATAGGAAACCCTGTTTTTCTGCTTGTTATCTCGGCTATTTGTGATATTTGCTGTTCGGATAAACTTTCTAAATTAATTATAACATCAACAGAATCATCATCTATTCTAACATATACTTCTGAAAACCCTTTTGCTTCTATCATCGACTCTATAGAATTTTCCTTCTCTAATCTTTTTTGTAAATCTAGTAGTTCTTCTGTAGCTTCATCCTTTTTGCTACTTGAAACATTGTCATTGTTTATTACCTGCGTAAGCCAATCTTTTCTTTCAGCTCTTGTTTGTTCCCTATTCATCTTTGCCTGTAGAAAAAATGTTTCTTGTGATTCCTCGTCAAATGAATTATTTACAAACACAGCCGAACCTATCTCATTACTATCACCAGCAACCTCTTTTGGTTCTGTTTTAGTTTGTGCATCAGTTTTATTTATTTCTTCTGGCTTAATCTCCGCTTTATTACTTTTACTATCTATCTCATCCTGCAGTACCATCTTGCTTGCTCCATTCTTTTCATCAACATAATTAAAGTACCCTGCTATAGCTATCATTGCAACCAAAGCTACAATTATAACTTGATTTTTTTTAATTATAAACATTAATCATACCTCCTAGTAATTTAAAATCAACTTTGTTTCGGTATTACATATACCTTATGTAGTGGTAAATCTAGTAGAATTTGAGTAGCTTTTTGAATTTCGTCCTTAACCCTTATATCATTTGCTCCTTCGCATACTACAATCACCCCTTTTATTCCACCATCCTTATCATTTAAGCTATTAGTACTTTCCATATTTAATGTAACTTCTGTCTTACCAGCACCTTTAATATTAGAAAGTGCTCTTCCTAATCTCCCTTCTATAGTATTTTCTTTTGTAGAATCTTCTTTTGCATTTACCTCTTTTTGCTCTGTACTTTCTATCCTTTGATCCTTTTTATCAAATACAAAATTGCCTAAGTTCATTAATATTACCCCTACAATAAATGCAAATATAATTTTTTTAAGTGTCTTATCCCCTCCTTTAATAAATTTTTCAAACAACTCCTTATAACTCCTCATTAGTTCTCCTCCTCCTATATCTCACATCCCACCTCTCACTTCTCACATCCCATTTCCCACCTCCGACCTTTAACCTCCAGTTTGTACATATATATTATTCTCATCTATATTATAGAAGTCTTTTAATAAAGTTTTTATTCTTTTTTCTAATATTTCATCCCCGATTTTATTAATATCACTTTCTATATAATCACTATTTTTAGAAACAGTTATATATATACTCTGTATTTCTTCAACCTCATCATCACTTTCTCCTAATTTCAGGTCTACATTTAATAATTTTAACCCCATATTTTGGATTAATATATTTTCGATTTGCTCTTTCATATTATTTATATATATTTGAAGTATAGCTTTTTTCTTTTGTGATTCTATTTGATTTCTATTTATATCTAATTCTTGTTTATCAAGAACGTTTTTTTGCTTGAGTATTTCATCCTCTAAAAAATTATCTGAGTTAGTCAAAAATTTATTTATAGGGGTTAGTACTATAACTATAAGCACAAATCCAAGTATTAAATTTATATATTTCTTATATGACTTATTAGAAATTATTACATTAACCAATATAGTAAGCACAATAAACATCGCCAAATTATTTATCCATAATTTTATATACTCCATAACTTCCTCCTTAGTTCCGACCTCTGACTTCCAGTTTGTACATATATATTCACTTTCTTTTTAAATATGCAAAAAACAGTACCAAAATTGGTACTGTTTTTCAGTGTATCTACAAACGTCTTGTCATTGCGAGCATTTTTTCGCGAAGCAATCTCGTTTTTATGTTAATCCATCTTTATAAGCCTTTGTCGTATATTTATTAAATCTTTATCTAGTTCTGCAACTTTATTTTGAAGTTCCTCAATTTCGTCGTCTGATTTATTGTTTAGATATGCTTGATCTATATGTACTCCGATAAAATCAGCTTGTTCTTTTAATATTTCAATTTGAGAAAGTAATTGAAGTCGTATAAATCTGTCTTTTGTATCTTGATATGGCTTCTGTACACTAAGGTTATTCGTAGTTAAATCAAAATGATCTCCATATTCAGGAATAACCGTATCAAGTCCAAATCTTTCTTTTAACAATCGGCTAAATACTTCTTGTGCGTCTGGTTCTCCATGAACAATGAATACTTTCTTTGGTTTATTCTTAATATGGTCAACCCAGTCTATTAATCCATTTTGATCGGCATGACCTGAGTATCCTTCTATAGTTTCTATCTTTGCATTTACAGTAATTTCTTCGCCATAAAGCTTTATCTTCGTTGCTCCATCTATCAATCTACGTCCAAGTGTTCCAACAGCTTGATATCCAACGAATAATATACTACTTTCCGCTCTCCATAGATTATGCTTTAGGTGGTGCCTTATCCTACCAGCTTCGCACATTCCACTTGCAGAAAGTATTATTTTAGGCACTTGGTCTTCATTTAATCCTTTTGACTCTTCAACATCTCTTGTAAATTTAAGCCCAGGAAAATCAAGAGGATTGTCTCCATTTTTTATATACTGTCTTGCTTCATCATCATAACAATCAAGATTATTTCTAAATATTTCAGTAGCCGAAGTTGCGAGTGGGCTATCTACGTATACAGGAGTTTCCTTAAGAAATTTAACGTATGCTGGATATTCCTCTTCAAATTTATGAATCTCATATATTATCTCTTGCGTTCTTCCAACCGCAAATGAAGGTATTATAACATTACCGCCTCTATTTATAGTTTCCTTCATTACTCTCATAAGCTTATGTACTCTATCTTCTGTGCTATTGTGCAATCTATCTCCATATGTAGACTCTATTATTAAATAATCAGCCTCCTTGACAAACTCAGGACTTCGTAATATAGGCAAATCACTATTACCTATATCACCTGAAAATACTATCTTTGTTTCATTTTCAGTATCATCCTCTCTTATCCATATTTCTAGAGTAGACGAGCCCAATATATGACCAGCATCTAAAAATCTCACCCTTAGCTTATCATCTAGAGTAATATCTTCATAATAAGCAATCGGTCTAAAGCATTTTAATGACTCCATGGCTTCCTCAGCATTATATATAGGAGGAACCGGTGGCTTTCCTGCTCGTATCCTTTTCCTATTTTTCCACTCTGCCTCATGCTCTTGAATAAATCCACTATCCGGTAGCATTATTTTACACAAATCATTAGTTGCCTTAGTACAAATAACCTCTCCCCTAAAGCCATCTTTATAGATTTTAGGTATTCTACCACTATGATCTATGTGTGAATGTGTAAGAAATATATACTCTAAATCTCCCACATCAAAAGGAAATGGTTCCTCATTAAATTCATTTTGGCGACTATGCCCTTGAAACATACCACAGTCCACCATTATTTTTCTATCACTAAACTCCACCAAGTAACATGATCCTGTTACTGTCTTTGCTGCTCCTAAAAATGTTATTTTCATAATTATCTGCCCCCTCTAAATAAGTTTACAATGCATTTTTTCTATACCTTTTTATAAAAAAAGTTTTCCACATATTCAAAACCATATCTACCTGAGTTTATAATTTGTTCTGTATTGCCTATAAAAAGAATTCTACCACTTTGCATAGACTGAGCAAACTTTTCATATAAATGTTCCTTTACCTCTTCAGTAAAATATATTACAACATTCCTACATATTATCAAATCTATATCTTTAAAATAAGGATCCCGTATTAAATCATGTCTTTTAAATGTAATATATTTTTTTATATCGTCCTTTATCTTATAAGTATCTTTATCTGTTTTTGTAAAAAAATTATCCGTGTAAGTTCTAGGTATTTTTTCAACACTTTTTATATAATATTCACCTTTTCTTGCTTTTTCTAATATATCTTCATCAATATCAGTAGCCAAAATATTAAACTTCACTGTAGGAAAGTTTTCCTGCATCATCATTGCTACTGAATAAGGCTCATCACCTGTCGAACAGGCTGCACTCCATATATTTAATGCCTGACCTTTTTTTAGGTTTAATAAATACGGCATTATCCTATTTTGAAGGATCTCCCATTGAGGATAGTTTCTAAAAAACTCCGAGACATTTATAGTTATATAACTTTTAAATTTTTCTAGTTCTTCTTTATCTTCCTTCAAAACTTTAAAATATTCCTCATAATTCTTTTTACCCATCCTGTCTAGTAAAAAGTCTAATCTTCTTTTCATTTGCTTTTCTTTATACGAATTCAAATCTATGCCTGTTAGTTTCAAAATATTTTCCTCAAATTCTTTATAATCACCTAGCATAATACCTCATTCCTTTCAAGTAAACTGTCTAATTTAATTCAAACTTTGCCTTAGCCAACGTTACTATAAATTTTACTACCTGCTCTACTGTCATATGGGTACTTTCCACAGTCATAGCATCCTCTGCAGCTTTTAGTGGTGCTATCTCTCTTGTCATATCTTGTTCGTCTCTTTTCTTAATATTATCAAGAATTTCAAAATAATCAACTACTTTACCACGCCTAATAAGCTGTCTAAAGCGTCTATTTGCTCTTTCTTCTGCGGATGCTACTAAAAATATTTTCAGCTTTGCATCTGGCAATACACATGTGCCTATGTCTCGTCCATCCATTACTACATTGTTTTTACTTGCTATATCTCTTTGAATATCTAAAAGCTTTTTACGTATTTTTTGATTTTTTGCTACACTAGGAGTTGCATTCGAAATTTCTTCATTTCTAAGATCCATTGTTACATCCTTTCCATTTAGACAAATTCGTTGCATACTCCCAAAATACCTTAACTCTATATTAATAAAATCTATGTATTTATTTAAATTCTCCTCTTTTTCATAATCTATATTATTTAATATAAAATAATAAGCAACAGCCCTAAACATAGCCCCAGTATCTACATATATCAAATTTAATCTTTGCGCAGTTAATTTTGATATCGTTGATTTCCCAGCCCCAGCCGGACCATCAATCGCTATAGCTATCACGTCCATCACCCCTGTCTTAAATATTCTTCGTCATCTAATAACTCAGCCTTTTTGCTTGCTGCTACTGCTAGCTTGTCACATCTTTCATTATACTCATGTCCTGCATGACCTTTTACCCAGACTACATTTACCTTATGTATATCGAGTAAATGTAGCATTCTGTCCCATAAATCTGCATTAAGTGCCTTTTCTTTCTTATTTCTCATCCAGTTATTTTGCTTCCATTTCTTTGCCCATCCAAGCGATATAGAATCCACTACATACCTTGAGTCCGTATATAAAGTAACCTCACAAGGTGTAGTAAGTATCTCTAATCCAACTATAACAGACAAAATCTCCATTCTATTATTCGTGGTCAGCTTATATCCCTCGGATAAAATTTTCTCAGTATCCTTATATTTAAGGATAGTCCCATATCCCCCAGGACCTGGATTGCCAGAGCATGCTCCATCTGTGTATATATCAATCTTCTTCATATTTAAACTCCTTAATTTCTTCAGCATTTCCCCTCTCCCTTTTAGGGAGAGGGTAGGGTGAGGGTAGTTTTTTTCATACCTACTCAAACCTAAATTTGTCATTGCGAGCCTGTCTTTTGACGTGGTAATCTCGTTTTTAGTTTAAAGAAAGATTGCTTCGTACCTCGCAACGACAGGTTGTTAGAGAGGTGTAGGGATTTGCATTGGTTGTAGTTGTGACCCTCACCCTAGCCCTCTCCCTGGAAGGGAGAGGGGAACTTCGGATAAGTTTTTACAAATTCTCTGACCTCCGACCTCTC
>MGOW01000096.1:1602-24519 GCA_001797255.1 Clostridiales bacterium GWE2_32_10 | reverse complement strand
GAAATCTTGAAATAATAGGAGAAGCAGTTAAAAAAGTACCGTTAGAAATTAGAGATAGGTATTATCAAGTTGAATGGAGAAAAATAGCAGGATTTAGGGATATACTTATACATGAATATTCGTACATTCAAACAGATATAGTATGGGATGTTGTAGAAAATAAATTAGATGAGCTTGAAGAACATATTAAAGAAATAATACAATGTGAAAGTTAGAGGAGGTATGTAGATTATGAAAAAGTTAAGTTTAATAACCAAAATAATAATGATTGCAATGTTTTTAGCTAGCATAAATGTTTATGCTAGCTCAGATATGTCCGCACAATTACAAAGTAAAATACATAACTCGGTTGTATTATATGTAGGTCAATCAAAGACCTATGTTAATGGAGAGGAAACAATGGTGGATGCTACTAATTCAAGTGTGACTCCAATTATCAAAGACGGAAGAACTTTGGTTCCGGTGAGATTTATTTCAGAAAGTTTAGGTGCAAAGGTTGAATATAATAATTCGAATAAAACTAGTAACATTTCTTTTGGAGATGACAATATTGAATTAACAATAGGTAGCAAAAATATGATTTATACTCATAAATCTTTTGATAATGTAATACAACAATATGTAATTGCAGATAGTGATACTGAACTAGATGTACCAGCACAAATAATAAATGACAGAACTTTTGTACCTATAAGGGCTTTGGTAGAGGCACTTGGTAAAGAGGTTTTTTGGGATGATAGAGGACTTATAGTTATAAGTGATGTTAGTAACAAACTAAACTCAGATACTGAAAAGAGTTTGGTTGATGAATTAGTAAAAGAATATATAGGTTTAAAAGAACTAGGACTCACACCAGTTGAATATTCTATTAAAGATGATTATTTGATAATAGATGGAGTAGCTATTTATAATTTAGCTGTAATGGTAGAGAGGGATGGGAAAATTGTAAAAAGTATAGCTGCGAGGAATTCTGTAGATTTAGTTAAAAAATTAGATGATAAGGGGAATTATTTTATAAAAACTGTCATAAGGGGTGTTCCATCTCACGGACTGGCAGATTATGATTTAATATATAATGGTAAGGATACAACATTCATAGTACAAAGTTTTTATTATGATGGAATTGATGCAAATGTATATATGCTAAAGGATAAATTCTGATTAATATCTATACCATATATAAATATTAATCAAATTGCTGGTAAGTATATATACATTTATAATACGCAAACCGGAAATTATGTAAATGTTAAGGAAAAATATGTAGAGCAAGAAAAACATATATCAGATTTTGAGATTGCAGATAGTGTACTTAAAATAACGACTTGCCAAAATATAGATAATAAGAATGAAGAAGTCCAGACTATTCAACTAAAAGATATATTACCGCAATAATTATCATGTAAAAGAAAGGAATAATAATATGAATATTGAAAATATAAATAATCTAAAATTAGATGAACTAAGAAAAGTAGCACAAGAGTTAAAAATAACAAATATAAGTAAACTAAAGAAGCAGGATTTGATAGACCAAATAAACAAAGCAAGTCTTGCTTTGCATGTACCAGAGAGTCAGGTAGAAGAAAATGCTGGTAAAGAAACAAGAGAAGGTATACTTGAGGTATTGCCTGATGGTTTTGGGTTCTTAAGGGGTAGAAACTTTATGTCGAGTCAAGCTGATGTATATGTCCCACCTACTCAAATAAGACGGTTTAACCTAAAAACCGGCGATTGGGTAGCAGGGATAGTCAGAAACCCTAAAGGTGATGAAAGGTTTAAGGCTTTGATATATGTGAATACAGTCAATGGCGATGGTGTTGAGGTGTCTTTAAAAAGAAGAAATTTCGAAGACCTACGTCCGATATATCCAAAGGAAAAGATTGTACTTGAAAATGAAGAGAATATAATAGCTGATAGAGCTATAGACTTGTTTTCACCTATAGGAAAAGGACAAAGAGGACTTATAGTTTCACCACCTAAAGCAGGTAAAACTACTCTAATCAAACAAATCGCAAATGCAATAACAAAAAATTATCAGGACATCTATGTAATCATACTCTTAATAGATGAGAGACCAGAGGAAGTATCCGATATGCAAGATAGTATAGAAGGTAAGAATACAGAAATAATATACTCAACCTTCGACGACCAGCCAGAACAGCATAAAAAAGTTACGGAAATAGTTTTAGAGCGTGCAAAAAGACTTGTAGAGCATAAAAAAGATGTCGTTATATTGCTTGATAGCCTAACAAGGCTAACAAGGGCTTATAACTTATTAGTACCCCAAAGTGGCAAAATACTTTCAGGAGGTCTTGACCCTGCTGCATTGTACACGCCTAAGAAATTCTTCGGGGCAGCCAGAAATATACAAGAAGGAGGTAGTCTAACTATTCTTGCTACAACGCTTGTTGAGACAGGTAGTAAGATGGATGATGTGATATTTGAAGAGTTTAAAGGAACTGGTAATATGGAGCTTGTATTAGAACGAAAGCTAGCCGAAAAAAGGATATACCCGGCGATAAATATACTAAAGTCAGGTACGAGGAAAGAGGAACAGCTACTAGACGAAAGGGAGCTTGAGTTTGTTTATACAATAAGACGGGAATTATCAAATAGTAGCATAGAGTCTGTAGAGAAGATATTTGAACTAATAAAAAGAACTAAGAGTAATGAAAGTATGATAAATCATAAATCTAAAATCTAGTACTTGACAAATCAGCATATTTGTAATATACTAATAGTACGTCAATTATACATTGACCAAATATTTCCGTGCTAGCTGGGGAGGTAGCGGTGCCCTGTAACCTGCAATCCGCTATAGCAGGAGTGATGCTTGTATGAGGGGATACTTAGTAGGGTCTGCCCTTTGTAAGTGGTAATGAGAATCGGGTCTTATGCAATAGAAGTTTGTGAATCGTGTCAGGTCTTGACGGAAGCAGCACTAAGCAAATGTACTATGTGCCATAAGGAAGCCTGATTTGAGCAAACTGCAAAGGTAACGTCTGTTAACTATTTTCAAATACAAGTGCACGGATTTTTTTTATTGCAAAAAAATTTGCTTGACTTTTTATCTTAAAATGTGTAAAATAATGATAGTAAGATTTTAATCAAATAGAAGTTATAAGAACGGAGGAGTTTTTGTGAAAAAATTTATTAAATTTTTAATATTTGACTTAATAATTGTTTTGATTAGTTTTATATACTTTTTGCGGATGACAAAAACAGTTGATGTGGAGTGGACACCTGATGATTATGAAAGTGGAATAACTAAAACAAAAGTGGAGGTTTCGGATATTAATTATCTAAATATAGAAAATATATTAAATGATAATCTTTTATACTATGGAGAAAATAGAGTACAAAATAGTTTTTCGAATAAGGAAGTTAGTGCTATATTATCATCGGCAAATGATACTACAGGACCAATAAGTAATATAAAGGTTAAATTCTTAGCTAATAACGAAGTTGAAGCAAACTTTATTTTAAAAAAATCAACAGTTGATTTTCTAAAGCAAACGGCAGAAAAAGACCCTAATGCAGGTAAGTATGTAGCAGTATTAGACGTAGTAGTAGATACTCCAATGTACATAAAAGGAAAACTTAATTCGTATGATGACTATACTATAGATGCAACTATTGAATCAATATATTTGGGAAATATTCAACTTGGAGAAGATACTTTAGAAAAAGTACAAACTTCGATTGTACCCTTTATAAATTTAATGATATTAAAATATAAAGGACTTTCTATAGAACAATTAAATATAAAACAAGATATGCTTGAATTTATAGGAACTCTACCATCAATAATAGATAAAAAATGATTATATGCGGGAGATGATAAAATGCAAAATAGAAAAGATTTGAGGGTGCATTGTAATATTATAACCAGAATAGCTAGAATGCCAGAAAATCATAAAAAAGAGGTTAATGAAAAAGATAAATTTATGATAGAAATAACTAATATAAGTGTAGCAGGGATCCATTTCGTTTCTAATTTAGAAATAGAAGAGAATGGAGAATATATAGTTGAGTTGCCTATAAATAACACTATAGAAAAAGTTAATTGCAAAGCAACTAGAGTTTATATACAAGATGGGCAATATAATTCTGGAGCAAGGTTCAAAGAGATGACATACGATACAGAAAAAAGTATAAGATCTTATGTATACAAACTACAGTTGAGTAGACGAAAATAATATGGTTGAAAAAGTAAAAAGCACATTAGTGCTTTTTTAATTATTTAAAAATGCATACTACTTAAAATATTTCCAATAATAATACTGGGTGATAAATATGTTTTTTAAAAAAAACCATAAGTTAGAGGAGAATAAAGAGGTAAGTAAAATTGTAACAGAAAATACAATTACAACACAAAAAATAAAGGATATACTGGGTAAAAGTAGTGATGTAACATTTAGAAGAATGAACATAAATGGAAATAAAAACCTATCATTTAGCAGTGTACACATTAACGGTATGGTGGACTCACTCAAGGCAAGCGAGTTTATACTACAACCAATATTAACAAACGAAGTATTCAAAAAATCTATGACAACAGAAGAAATTGTGAAATTGATTGAAGAGGGCAGTATATACTATGCCTCGCAGACTACGAGAAAAGATTTAAATGAAGTGGTAAAAGATGTAATAGATGGGAGTATAGCAATAATTTTTGATAAAGAAAATATAGCATTTACATTTGATGTAAAGGGATTCGAGCATAGATCTGTTTCTGAACCAACTAGTGAGAATGTAAGAAAAGGCGGAAAAGATTGCTTTGTGGAAGTTTTACGGGTAAATACTGCGACGATTAGAAGAAGGATAAAAACATCTAGTCTTGTATTTGAAGAAAAGCTAGTTGGTGAGCAAAGCTTAACGAAAATAGCTATAATCTACATTGATGGAATAACAAATGTAGAGATAGTAGATAATGTTAAAAAGAAAATTGATGAGATACACATAGATGATTTAATATCCATTGGTAAACTGTCTGAGTATATAACCGAAAAAAAATATTCATTATTCCCAATGATAGATTATACTGAGAGACCTGATAAATTCTGTGCAGATATCAATGAGGGAAGGGTAGGAATAATAGTTGATGGATTACCCTTAGGAGTTATAGTTCCTGCAGAGCTTGCAAAATTTATTCAAGCACCAGAGGATTATTCACAGGATCCTATTTTTTCTTCACTAATAAGAATTTTAAGATATATATTAGTTATTTTAACAGTGGTTCTACCAGGATTATATGTTGCCATTACTACGTTTCATTCAGAAATGATACCTACCGAACTTGCAATTTCAATAGCACAATCAAAAGAGGGTGTACCTTTTCCAGTATTTCTTGAGGTTATAATAATGCTAATAGCATTTGAAGTGCTAGTTGAAGCGGGATTGCACCTACCAAGAACGATAGGACAGGCTGTGTCGATAGTTGGTGCATTAGTAGTAGGTGAGGCAGCAGTTAATGCAAAGCTGATTTCTCCTGCAGTTGTTATTGTTATTGCTGCGGCAGCTATAGCTAGTTATACTATTCCAAATCAAGATCTTAGTAATGCGATAAGAGTATGGAGATTTATATTTGTAATATTTAGCAGTCTAGCAGGTTTATTCGGATTATACATGGGAGTTATACTTTTACTTTTTATACTTGCAAGAATGGAAAGCTTTGGAATACCATATCTCGTACCTTATGCGGGAAGTAAATCAAAGGAAATATCAGACTCATTTTTAAGAATGCCCAATTACTTTAATGAAAAAAGGCCAAGTTTTTTAAAGACATATAATAAAAAAAGACAGGGATAAGGTATACACAGGCATTGTCATTGCGAGGAACGAAGCAATCCCGTTTATAAAATGTTAAAAGAGAGATTGCTTCATTCTTCGCAATGACAGCATAATGATATTAGCACTAATTTACTAAATTTTGGAGGAGTATATGTATGAAAAGAGCTTTTGTATACCTACTTATATGTATAATTTCTGTTTCTTTAACAGGTTGTGGTGAGATTTATATGGATAAGCACGAAATAAATGAAATCGATTTGATAAGAGCTGTAGGACTTGATAATATTGGAGATAATAATATAAGAATGATATTACCACTTCTTGAAACACAATCTACAGGGGGTAGAGGCTCTAGTGAATCATCCTCTCCAGGTCAATCAAGGATTGTAAAGGAAGATGGACGGACAATATTTGAAGCAGAGGTAAAAGTCCATTCTTATTTGATGAAGGACTTAAGTTGGCATCATGTTCAATTTGTGATTATAGGGGAAGAGGCTGCTAAAGAAGATATAGTGAAATATTTTGACTTTATTACACGTGATCATGAACCGAGGCTAAGTATGTTACCATTGATTGCTGAAAATGATAGTGCTGAAAATATAATAGACCAAATAAATACAAGCAATACTGTAATTGCTAAAAAATTAAAGACAATTACAGATGGTACAGGAGCACGATCTGTTTCCTCGAAACTAGAATTACATGATTTGATTAAAATGTTAGACAATAAATATGCAAGTTCGTATATTCCCTCTATAAGGCTTGTAAAAAGAATAGAGCGACAGGGTGAAGATAAAGATAAGAAGGATGTGGAATTAAATGGATATGCAATTATTAAAGGTAGAAGGCTAATAGGTTATATAAATGATGATACAGCTAGGGGATTAAACTTTATTAAAAATAAAGCAGAGGACGGAGTAATAATATTAAAGGATAAGAACGGTAACCAAATTAGTATGGAAATGCTAGGAGCTCACACTGATATAATACCTAAAATAAAAGATAATAAATTGGAAGTAGATATAAAAGTTGAAGCAGGGTTTGCTATAGCAGAATATGAAGGGTATAAGGATATTTTTGACAAAAAAACATTAGATGAGATTGTAAAGGCAGAAAATAAAATTGTAAAACAAAATATTGATAGTGTAGTAAACTATGCAAAAAAGAATAAAGCGGATTTTATGGGTATTGGAGATTCTGTATATCATAAATATCCTGTAGAATGGGATGATTATTATAAAAAGAATTGGGAAGATAATTTTGCAAATATAAAAATTAATATAGATGTAAAAAGTAAAGTTTCCAGAACTTTTAATCTAAGAGAGGTTACAAGGGGTAAGGAGAATAAAAAATGATAGCATTAACGATTTTATTGATAATAATCTCCATATTTGAAATAAAAAACATGTTAGAAAATAATCAAAAGAAGGAAATAGTAATATTTGTTTGTATAACTATAATTATATGGATAATAGGAAGAGTTTATATTTCAGATCCATTTAGACCGAGTATAGTAAATATGATTATGAGTGCATTTGGGATACAATTTTAGGGGGGATATTTGATGAGTCAAAAGGGAAAAATAACTGTATATCAGGCAATGCTATTATTTATTACCGCAACATATACCCCAGCAGTAAGACTTATCTCAAGTGTTACATCAAAAGAGGCAAAACAGGCTGCATGGTTAACTCCATTTATTAGCTTTATATTGTTTATAATACTTATATTTATAATACACAGTATATACAGAAAATATAAAGATGTGTCTTTTATGGATGCTATATATGATATAATGGGGAGTTTTTTAGGAAAAATAATAGTATTTTTATATTTGATTACTTTGATTATATTACTCGCCCTATATTTTAGGTATTTTGCGGAAAGGTTGGCCATGTCAATATATCCACATGCAGATATAAATTTTTTTATTATTGTAATGCTAGGTGTAGTTGGGATTACATTAAGACATGGGATAGTAAATATCGCTAGAATGAATGAAATAATATTACCATTTATTACAGTAATATTTATATTGTTATCACTTCTACTTTTACCTAATATTAAAATAGAGAACCTTACGCCTATAAGCTATAAAGATATATTGCCAGTATTTAATGCAAGTTTTAGTGTAACAGCTATTTGGGTGTATGTATTATTTGTATTTTTTATAGGAGATAAGATAAAAAATAAAGAAGAAATCAAAAGCTATGGTATAAAAACAGGAGTATTTTTACTTGTGTATACGGTGCTTATGATAGTTACGAGTGTAGGAGTTGAAGGGTATTCAATTATTGCTCGTGCACCATTATCATATTTTATAGTAATTAGAGATGTTTCAATATTCGGAATAATCGAAAGGGTAGAATCAATATTGATTGCTACATGGCTGTTGTCGGATTTTATAATAATTAGCGTGTTCTCTTATATTATATTAGAGTTATTAAAATCTTTATTTAATTTTAATGATGCTAAACCATTAGTAAATGTATTTATAATTTTACTCTATTTTTTAACCTTTTATCTTGCAATTAATGTATTCGAGCTAGGAGCATATTCAGAAAAATTTGCGATTCCGTCTAATGTTATATTTGGACTTGTAATACCTTGTATCATCTGGGGAGTAGGGAAAGTTCGGAGGAAGGTATAAAGAGTATTATGGTCATGTCATTGCGAGGTACGAAGCAATCTCGTTTTTAAATCAAAAGAGAGATTGCTTCGTACCTCGCAATGACAATTAACAGTTATATGAGGTGAAATTATGATTGACAAATATTTTAGTTTTCAGTATAGTGAACACCCACTTTGGAAAGAAATAGTGCAAAAACGTATTGAACTAAGAGACCTTAATTATCAATGGTTTATTGGTTATAATTTATTTTCTCTAGTCTGGTGGTTAGAATTAATTTTATTTATTGCTGTATGGTTTATATGGTGGAAACTAGTAGATAAAAGTAGGCTAGTAGAAATAGTAGCATATGGTCTTATGGTATCAATTTTAGCAACAATAATAGATTTAGCAGGTGCTAATTTTGTTCTTTGGGGATACCCAATAATGCCAGTGCCGCTAATGCCACCACTATTTATAGTAAATGTAGGTTTACTACCTGTGGTATATATGCTAGTGTATCAATATTTTTCGAGCTTTCAATCATTTACTAAAGCTGTTTTAATTATGGCAGTCATATTTGCATATGCTGCAGAGCCATTAGCTGTATGGTTGGGGATTTATGAGCTAACTAATTGGAGATATAGTTACTCTTTTCCAATATATATTGCTTTAGCTCTTTTTCTAAAATGGGTTATGACTAAAATATTAGCTAAACAAAACTCTAATCAAAATTTTAAATAAGGTATATAGATTAAAAGTCTATATACCTTATTTTTATTACTGCACTATAAATCACTACTTTATGTAACTTATCATATTATAGATTAGTAGCTATTTAGCTATAAAAAATACATAAATCAGAAAGGAGGATGATTATGAAAAACAATTCTAAGCACAATGATGACTTTGATTGCTATGATGACGACTTTGATTGTTGCGATAATTTTAAATGTTTTGATTGTTGTTGTGACGATCACTTTAAATGTAAGAAAAGATGTCCAACAGGACCAACTGGACCCAAAGGTCCTACAGGAGCAACAGGAAGGACAGGCCCTACAGGACCTAGAGGTGCAACTGGTGTGACTGGAGCAACTGGAAGAACAGGACCTACTGGAGCAACAGGAGTTACTGGTCCATGTTGTACAGGACCAACTGGACCTAAAGGTGATACAGGAGCAACAGGTGTAACCGGTCCAACAGGAGTCACAGGACCAACTGGAGCTACAGGTGTAACTGGAGTAACTGGAACTACCAATGACGTTACTACTTGCGGGTGTGTTGCACAAATGACAAATATTATAGAACAAATTATAGATACATTTCCTACCTCAAATATAACAGTAAACCTAGAAAATGGTGGTTCTGTAAGTGGTAGACCTTCATCTATAATTAATGATACTGTTTTTGTATTAACAAATCCGGCTGGTCAAGTAACTCATAGAATAAATGTCTGCAAGATTGCATTTATTTCTCTAACAGGTATGGATACATTTACAGGATTTACCTTCCTAGATCCACCTTCACCACTTCCAACAGGATGTGAAGCTGAATGTGAAGAGGGTGTTAGAAATGTTCTACAGACCTTTGTAGGAACTGGTATAATTGTAAACGTAAGGGCAGGCGGCTCTACGACTGGTCAACAAACAGTTACAACCACTGCATTTGGAATAGCAATATTGGGTAATAAAATTGCTGTATCAACTTGTTTAATAGAAGATATCTTTTAACCATGTAGGAGGGGAATGATGACATTTCCCTCCTATAAAGCTATGGAGGTGTAAAAATGGTAACTGTAAGCCTTTGTATGATTGTAAAAAATGAAGAAGATGTTCTTTATAGATGTCTAAAATCAGTACACGATATAGTAGATGAAATAATCATCGTAGATACGGGTTCTATCGACAAGACTAAAGAAATTGCTAAAGAATTTAATTCTAAAATATATGATTTTGAATGGATAGATGACTTTTCAGCTGCAAGGAATAATTCTTTCTCCAAGGCAACAATGGAGTATATTCTATGGCTGGATGCAGATGATGTTCTCTTAGAAGATGATAGGGTAAAGCTAAAACAATTGAAGGAGGACATTGATACTTCTATTGATGCGGTAATGATGAAATATAACTATGCATTTGATGAGTTTGATAATGTAAGCTTATGCTTTTATAGAGAGCGTCTAGTAAAAAGAAGTAAAAAACCAAAATGGCATGATCCTATACATGAGTTTATAGGTATAGATGGTAATATAATTAATTCGGATATTTGTGTTACTCATAAAAGGGTGCACAACGACTCTGATAGAAACTTGAGAATATTCGAAAAAATGATATCTGAAGGTAAAATATTAAGTTCAAGAAATCTTTTTTACTATGCAAAAGAATTATACTATCATGATAAGCATGATGATGCTATAGAATACTTTAACAGGTTTATAGATTCAAAAGAAAGCTGGATAGAAGATATTATAAATGCATGCTATCACCTTTCAATATGCTATAGCGTAAAGAAAGATAGACAGAGTATGTTGAAAACTCTACTTAAAAGTCTTGAATATGATTTGCCTAGAGCAGAAATATGCTGTCAGCTTGGTAATTATTATATAGATGAGGAGAACTATAATAATGCTATATTTTGGTATGAAATTGCTACGACATTAAAAAAACCGGAAAATAACTGGGGATTTATATTAGAAGACTGTTGGGGATTCATACCCAATATTCAGCTGTGTGTGTGTCATTATAAAATAGGTAATATTGAAAAATCTATAGAATATAATGATAAGGCTGCTCTATACAAGCAAAATTCATCAGCTGTTATATACAATAAAAACTTTTTTGATAGTATGAATAAATCTGAGAATAAGACTAAATCTAAATCTAAGTCTATGAAAATAGTTCAGGTAGCACCAGATATATATACTCTTCCACCAACTAATTATGGAGGTATTGAAAAGATTGTATACGAAATGACCGAAGACTTGGTTAGAAGGGGACATGATGTCTATTTATATGCTCCAAAAGGAACCTCTACCAGTGCAAATTTAATTGCATATGAGCATGAGAATACATGGAATGAGCAGGCGATTGTCGAATATGTAAAGAGAACCCTTCCAGATGATGTTGACCTAATACATGACCATACTCATCATTCACTGATAGGAAGAGAATATTTACAAGTTCCAACTGTATGCACAATTCATTGTCCAGTAAAAAATTCGGTTAAGCATCCAGTTTATATAAGCAAAAGGGCACAAGAGCTGTATGGTGAAAACTACGGTTTTCAAGTTTATAATGGGATAAATATCGATGAGTTTGAATACAGTGAAAATAAAGAGGATTATCTTCTATATTTAGGTGTTCTAAATTATTCTAAAGGTACACAGCATGCACTTGATGTTGCCATTAAAACGAATCAAAAATTAATTATTGCAGGTCCTGTCCATGATCAAAGCTATTTTCGAAATGAAATTGAGCCGCGTCTTAAGGATAACCCTAATATTCAGTATGTTGGAGCGGTCGGTGGAGATAAAAAGCAGAATTTATTAAAGAATGCTAGGTGTATTCTATTTCCTACCTTCTTTGAGGAACCTTTTGGTCTTGTGATGGTAGAAGCCATGGCATGTGGTACACCAGTGTTAGCCTTGGCGAATGGAGCAGTACCAGAAGTTCTGCAAGATTTTCCTGAGCTTATTTGTCATTCAGTAGATGAAATGATTGAGAAAGCTACAGAACAACATTTTCCAGAGCCTAACCAGCTACGCAAATATGTTATAGAAAAATTTGAGACTAAAAAGATGGTAGACAAATATATTGAAATATATGAAGAGATTATTAACGAAGTAGGTGAGTTACAACCGCTACGAGTTGTTCAAGTAGCTCCTGATTATTACCCAATTCCCCCGAAAAATTATGGAGGAATTGAAAGGGTTATCTATGATTTGACTGAAGAGCTTGTGAAAATGGGACATGAGGTTTTCTTATTTGCACCTAAGGGAAGCCAAAGTAGTGCTAAGATTATTAACTATGAGCATTCAGGAGTAAACCCTAATGAAATAGTATCATTTGTAAAGAAGCATTTACCAGAAAATATAGATATAATACATGACCATACCCATGCTTCGGTCATTGGACGGGAGAAGCTTAGTATACCAACAGTATGCACTATTCATACACCGGTTAATAATCCAGTAAAATACCCTATTTATGTGAGTAAAAGTGCACTAGAACTTCATGCAGGAGGAAGTGGATATTTTGTTTATAATGGAATTAATCCTGAAGAGTTTGAATTTAGTAATAAAAAGGATGACTATATTCTTTATATGGGAATGCTTGCCTGGTATAAGGGGATTGTTCATTTATTAGAGGTTGTGGAAAAAACAGGACAGAAGCTTGTTATAGCAGGACCTATCTATGATATGGAATATCATAAAAAAGAAATAGAGCCCAGAATAAAAAGTAACCCTAATATTCAATATATTGGTGAAGTGGGTGGTAAGGAAAGACAAAATTTACTGAAACGAGCAAGATGTGTGTTGCTTCCAACTGTATGTTCAGAGCCTTTTGGACTAATAATGGTAGAAGCTATGGCATGTGGCACACCAGTCCTAGCTCTAGCAAACGGTGCTGTACCTGAAGTTTTGCAGGGATTTCCTGAATTAGTATGTAACTCTATTGATGAAATGGTATATAAGGTATCGCATCTGATATTACCATATCCTGATGCATTACGTAAATATGCTCTTGGAAATTTTACAAGAGATAAGATGGCTAAGGGTTATATTAAAATCTATAATGAGATACTTAATCGTAACTAAAAACTGATACAAGCCAGTGGCTAATACCAGAAAAATCAAACTCAAAAATTTGATACATGATTGTAATAGTAAGCCCAAGAAGAAAAAACACAGAAAAGACAGTAAACTCCTTCCACTGTCTTTCTTTTATTATTGTTGGTAATTCGATAAAACCTACTATTCCGAAAATAAGTAATATTATTAAAAAATCGCTTAACATAACACATAAT
This sequence comes from Clostridiales bacterium GWE2_32_10, assembly GCA_001797255.1. GTDB lineage: Bacteria > Bacillota > Clostridia > Lachnospirales > UBA12420 > UBA12420. The sequence continues at coordinate 11,093 of MGOW01000096.1, read as the reverse complement.
CACTCCTAATCTTTAGAATATTCAATACTATTTAGTAGTTCTCCTGTATTTTTTAAATCAGCTTTAACTTCAACATTTATAGCTACATTTGGAAATATATTATTCCAATTTCTCTTGTTTTTGTTCCAGTATTCTGGATACTTTCTATACACTTTTTCCCCAAATCCAAATATATCAGAATGGAATTTTTTCTGAACCTTATAAACTGTAGCTTCTGCATTTTTCTTTATATATGACTCGACAAGTTTATTAATTTTTTCCTCTTCGGCGGTATCCATCTTTTTAGACATAGAGATTTGTCTTATTTTATACTCAGTGTCGAGTTTAATAGTAATACTTAAATTGTTTTTTTGCAACATTGGTATTATTTCAGGTCTAGTTGTAACTGAACGTATAGTTATTTTATTATCTTTACTATTTCTCGAATATGGGATTGTAAAACTGCCATTAGTTTTCATGCCAAAAATTGAAATAGCACCTCTTGTTTCATCTGCACTCAGGTTCCCAATTAATTTATCATTTTTAAAGACTCCGAGTCCTACATAGTCAATATCTATTTCTTTATTTTCCCCTTTTATCATGAATACCCTAGGGAGTATAGGAGCCATTCCATCACTTAAATACGCCATTGTAAAGTCTTTTATTGTAATAGGCTTTGTATCTGTGCTTTGCCGACTTATAAGATCAATTCCAGCTAAAGCTGTAGGCATGGAAGATTCTATTTTAGGTTTTGACTCAAGCAGTTCTTTTAAATTATCATCAGTAATCATTAACTTACCATTCACGTGTACCTGAGAAATACGCCATAATAAATCTAATTCGTTTTTGATTCCATGCTTAGCCATTTTGGTTGTAAAAACTACTACCATAACATGTTTCCATGAGATATGTTGTAGACCCTTATCTACAGCATTTTCCATTGCATCTAGTAGTGTATCACCTTGTCCCTCTAAGACTTTAAATTTCTTTTCTGTACTTTGTGTAGTTTGAAACGAGGTATTACTTGAAGCAACAGAGACTTGGGCATAAATTTTTATTTTATTATTTGTTTCATCAAAATCAATTCCAAGTGCGACAGGAAAATTTATTCTGTCTATTTCCATCTCATTTGAGCAACCAGATAAAGTTATCACTAAAATGATTGTTAGTGCGAGGAATGAAGCAATACTGGTCCCTCCTCGTAATGACACATTCGTAAACATATCAAGTCCTCCCTTTTTTTCTGATTAATTCAATGATCAATAAAAAAATTGGAATACCTAATTCAATTGGTAAAGAATACATTCCCCATGCTTTGCCTAAAAATTCAACTAAATCTACGTTGCTTTTAAATAATCCCAAAGACATTGAAAATATAATTAGTCCAACGGGCAACACCAAGAAACTCATTCTTTCAAGTTTAAACCATTTTGATATGACAAAAACGGTAATATAGTAAAAAAAGCATATTTTGATAATATTGGCTAATAACCACGGTATTAAAAAAATTATCTCAGCACGTTGTATATAGTCTGAAAAGTTAATTATACGAACGGCTTCTAATGTAGGAAAGGTTAGGTTTGATGACAGCTTTGCGCCAAATACCATAATAACAAGTGCAACGAAAAAAGATAAAGTAACGGACGCCCATATTATTCCCCAAATTGAGCAAATACGGGTTTCCTCAGGTTTATTGATAAAAGGCATTAAAAAAGCTATACTTACAATTTCACCAAACCATCCAGTAACTGGAACTGAGTCCTTTAATATCGGGATTATTCCATTACTTAAAACAGGGGTTAATAATTCAATATTCATATCTTTGAGTAAAAGAGCTAAACAAATAAACATGGCTAAATAAGTAACCATAAGGATTAAAATATTTATCCTTGTGATGACCTCTAACCCTTTTTTAACCCCATAAGCGGTGATAATAAATAAAATAAAAGTAATGACTTTTATAGGGGTATCTGTTAGAATGGTTGAGCTTATAGTTGTAGATATTTCACTAATTATAATAGCTGTCAAATGTATATAAAACACAATAAATATAAGACCAACTAATTTGCCAAGCCAGTTACCTAATATGATTTCACTGTATTCAATAAGGGTTAGCTTAGGAAATCTTAGTCCGAGAGTTGTAACAACGATAACAACGATGATTCCAATTAATCCTGCCACGAGTGGAGCAATCCATCCATCCTGACCAGCATTTTTGGTAACAAAGGCTGGGAGAAAAAGAGTGGCTGTGGCTATTAAAAAAGTGAAAACCAAAGCTATTAGTTGGTTGCCTGATATGACTTCTTTGTTCATTGTTGTTTACCTCCTGGTTTTAATCCTGGTTTTAATCCTGGTTTTTGTCTTACAGAGTTTATGGCACCGAAGGTCTGTGGTCGCCTATTCATTGCCCAGATAGGTAAACGTACTTGGGAGTCTTTTAAATCTCCAGGTATAAGTGGGGCGAATGGTGCTAAAAATGGCACTCCGAAAGAACGCAAACTGCATAGGTGTACCAATATAACAAATAATATTGCCGTAAAGCCTAGTATTCCATGTAAGCCTGAAGCGAGCATAAGAACAAATCTAAAAACTCTTATAGAAAGACCTGCACTAAATGAAGGTATTGTAAAATTAGCTATTGCGGTGATTGCCACCACTGTAACTGTCGCAGGACTGGCAAGCTTTGCTTGTATTGCTGCTTGACCTAGAACCAAAGCACCAACGATGCTGATGGCTTGTCCAACATTTCGTGGAAGACGAACGCCAGCTTCTCTGATAACCTCAAGTATTAGCTCCATAATAATAACTTCAACTAAAACTGGAAAGGGCACATCTCGGCGTCCGCTTACAATGACTTGTAATAAGCCAATAGGAATCATCTCATGATGAAAGCTTGATACAGCAATATAAAAAGAAGGGAGTGTTAGTGCAATAAATAATGATACAAATCGTAATGAGCGTAATAAAAAACTTGTGTACAATCGTTCGTTGTAATCTTCTGGAGAATAAAGAAATTGCCAGAACACAATAGGTAGCATTAGTACCATTGGTGTTCCATCAACCAATATAATAACACCACCTTCTAATATATGTGCAACTGCTTTATCAGGACGCTCAGTGTGTATAATTTGAGGCACCATTGCAAATGAACTATCTTCTATAAACTCCTCTATCATATGAGAGCCTATTATAGAGTCAGTTTCAATACGATTAAGCCTTGAACGAACTTCTTCAACTAATTTAGGATTTACAACACCATCTACATAAGATAATATAACGTCTGTCTTTGTAAGAGTTCCTATTGTCATATACTCCATTTTAAGCTTATGGCTTTTTATTCTTCTTCTTACTAGCATTGTATTAGTTAATAAAGTCTCAGAAAAGCTGTCTTTAGGCCCACTGATAACTTGCTCTGTACCAGTTTCCTGTACACCACGATCAAGCCATTTTCTAACTCCAATAATGAGTACGTGGCTATACCCATCAACAAAAAGAATAGTATCCCCTGAGAACATTTTATCTAGAATATCATTCCAGTTACAAGACTGCTCTAATTTAAGGTTTTTAATAACTCTTTCACTAATAATGTCCAGTAAATCATCTTCCGCAATCTTTTCGGGAAATTTTGTTAGGAGAGGCTTAATTACTGAGTCATTTATAGTACACTTATCAACCAAGCCATCAACAAACATAATAGAAGCATCTATACCTTTTCCAATAGGCAACTTCAAATTACGAGTATTTACGTCATGATTAATACCTACAAACTCATTAAAGTCTGATATATTCTTTTTAAGACTATTCGAAAGCTCAGAACTATTAAGATTGTTATTGTCTGAAATGGTACTATTTGTTTGCGGTTTTTTATCTTTTTTTTCAAACATGTTAAACATTTAACTCACCTCTATTCACCTCAGTACTGTCATTGCGAGGAACGAAGCAATCTCTCTTTTAACATAAAGAAACGGGATTGCTTCATTCTTCGCAATGACAAAAAATAAAGTGTTATTTATACTGTCTAAACCAATTATAACCCCTTGCAAGAGGATACGCATGGCGTATCTTGAAAAATGGATTATTGTATATCATCTGTTTTATTATAGGAGCTCCGATAAAAGATGCCAACATGTCAAAATCATGATTGTCAAAGGTATTTAGTGCCTTCCTGAATTCATGTATTTTTATTATGTCCTTTCTATATGGTGACATAATGGCATTATAATCGAGATTGTGAGTAATAGAACGTGCAGCTAAAATTCCACTTATTACTGCATTATATGCACCAATCCCTATTAGATCATCGGTTAAGCCAGCAGCATTTCCAGTGAAAAGTATATTGTCAACCTGCATAGGATATACAAAACCAGAGTAATGAGTAATATCCTTTATTTCAAGTATTTCATATTTCAATTCTTCCATATCTAAAAACTTATCCCAATAAAGATTGTGTTTATCTTTTGGTATGCCATCTAGTACCTGAACAAGGGTAGCTACAGAAGAAGTTTTGGGAATGATATAGCAAAATGAATGATTAGCATATTCCCTATTAAACCATACCGTGCAAACACCTGGTTTGAAGTTGCTTTTTACTTGTGCAATCTTAGTATGAAAAATGCTAGTATTCGTCCATAACCCAAGGTTCTCGGCAGGAGTATGAGTCCCAGAAGCTACTATGACGTAATCAAAATTATTTTTTATATCTTCTACTTTTATATCGCTATTAAATGATACTTCGATATTTGTCTGTTGTGCAATCTGGTTTTCTAAAGAACCTTTATCTGATGTTCGATTCATTATGTAACCAAGGTTACCACTAACATAAACCTGTTTATTTGGGAATTTCATTATAATTTTATTTAAACGGTTGAGTGGCTGAATATCAAGACTGTATGTTTTCTTAATATAATTTATAGGGTCACAAAAATGTTTAGTAAACATCCTTAGCCAAATTCCTGTAAAGCATCCACCCAACTCACTTTTCTTCTCGAAAATTACAGGTGTGTATCCATTTTTCTTAAACTCCAAAGCACAGGCTAGCCCTGACACTCCAGCTCCTATTATAGCAACTTTTATTAAAATCATCTCCTTTAGGACTTTAAATTAGTTACTTAAGAATAATATTAACAATTTTAGTAAAAAATATTTAAAATAACGAAATGTTTTTAAAGAGGGGGGGAAGTAAATAATGAATATTGCAATAATTGGTGCAGGTGTAGCTGGACTAGCCTGTGCACATGAATTAGAAAAGTATAACATAAGAGCTACAATATATGAAAAAAACAGCTATATAGGTGAGCCGATTTCTCATGTAAGTGCACTATTAGAGCTTGTTGATAGACCGATTGTCGATTGTTTGCGTTACATAAAGAATGAATTTAATATAGAAATAACTCCGTTAAATACTATAAATAAGATTATAACATGTTCACCAAACAAAATGTATGAAGCTAAAGGAAATTTGGGATATTTTATAAAAAGAGGGAAAGACGCTGATGATTTAAAAAATCAGTTGCATGCACAACTCAATAACACAGATATTAGATTGGGAGAAAAAGTTGATTATCAAACTTTAAGTAAACAGTATGATTTTGTGGTTATTGCAAACGGTACACCATCAATTTCAAAGGAGCTCGGATGCTTTAGAGAACTGTTTAATGGTTATGTAAGAGGGTCGGTGGTATCAGGAGAATTTGACCCCAATACTCTCATAGCATGGTTTGACAAAAACTATTGCAAGGATGGCTATGCATATTTGACTCCATATAATAGCCAAAAAGCCTTTATAGGACTTGTTATATCAGATATAAATGAAAGTGAGACGGAGTTTTACTGGCAACTTTTTAAAAAAGCTGAAAATATAGATTACCCAGTCATAGAGAAATTTAGGATTAATCATGTTGCTGGTTTTGTTTATCCATATAAAGTTAAAAATGTTCTATTAGCAGGTAATGCTGCTGGGGCTATAGATTCTTTTTTAGGATTTGGTCAGCTCAACTCTATTATAATGGGTGTCATGGCTGCTAGGTCAATAGTAAATGGAGTTGATTATGATTCTCTTTTAGAAAATATTAAAAATAAAAACAAACAAAAGCATCAGCTTAGAAAGGCTATAAATAAGGTTAAAAATAAGGATTATGATAAAGCTGCCGCATTAATAGGACTACCAGGGATAAAACAGTTAATTTATAATACACGACTTGATGTGATAAAATATGGGGCGGATAGTGTGGAGTTTATGAATAGAGGGAAATAATTTTTAAAAAAATTTATGAATATAATTTTTAAATCCGTCAATAATATTATTGTAGGTATATGATGATTGAGTCAAGATTCATGTATGCTTGCTAGCAGCAGGTGTACATGGGTCGGCCAAAGGTTATATGCTGGTCGGCTGGCTAGTATATAGCCGGAGGGAAGATTATATGTGGTGGGGAAAGGCTCGGTTTACGGGTCCCAACTTATCATATATAGTCGAGCTAAGATTATATATAGTGCCGAAGATTTTATTACTTGATTTTAAATATCTGTTTTAATCGTATTTTAACATTTATCATAAGCAAACAATTTAATTTTTGGTTACTTGTAGCCTTAAAGGTTACAGGTAGCTATGCAGGTATTATATATAGTCGAACAAACCATCAGTATAGGTGGTGAACTGCTCGATTATGACCGCAAGGTCATAGTTGGGTAATAAGGTATCTATACTGGTGCAAGGTAAATCATCATGTGCTTATAAAAAGTATCGTAAATTTATTTTATGATACTTTTTTTATTGTAAAGATGTTACTGTAAATGTAACCATATTATGTCGATAAATAATTTAGGATTTATTCAACATAAAGATAATAAAAGAACCAAAGATGCTGTATTGGCTAAGGTTCTGATGATTTTGGTAAATATTAAGTTGGAAGGAGTGATTTTATGATAAGTGTAACACATAAAAAATTAAAAGTAGGAGGAATGACTTACGTGGTTGTTGTGGAGGGTGATAACCAATGAAAAAGCAAACATTTAAAATATCAGGAATGACATGTGCATCTTGCTCAGCAAGAATTGAAAAAAGGTTGAATAAAGTGGATGGTATACAAAATGCAAGTGTAAATCTTGCTACGGAAAAGGCAGCTGTAGAGTATGACGACTCAAAGATAGGAAATGCTGATGTTGTTAAAATAATAGCCGCACTTGGGTATGGGGCACAGATAGAGGAAAATGTAAGTAGAGATAGGGAAAAAGAGCAAAGAAAAGAAGAGATAAGAAAGTTGAGAAGAGAACTTATAATATCAATCATATTAAGTTCACCACTCATTATAGCTATGATTTCTTCGTTACTTAATATAAAGTTAGGATTTTTACATGACGGATATTTTCAGTTAGCTATAGCAACACCAGTGCAGTTTATAATAGGATTTAGGTTTTATAGGAACGCATACCATTCTCTTAAATCAAAAAGTGCAAATATGGATGTTTTAATAGCAATGGGAACATCAGCGGCATACCTATTTAGTGTATACAATTTATTTTACCAAGCGATAGAAAAAGGTGCAATGATGAAGGATTTGTATTTCGAGGCTTCGGCGGTAATTATCACGCTTGTTTTGCTAGGCAAATACTTAGAAGCAGTTGCAAAAGGAAAAACGTCGGAAGCGATTAAAAAACTTATTAGATTGCAACCTAAAACTGCAAGAGTTATAAAAAATGGTAAAGAACTAGACATTCCTGTAGAGGAAGTTGTTGTAGGTGAAATAATAGTTGTAAGACCAGGAGAAAGAATACCAGTTGATGGAAAAGTAATAGAGGGCAACTCAGCGGTTGACGAATCAATGCTTACTGGGGAAAGTATGCCGGCGAATAAGAAAGAGGGAGGTAGAGTCTTTGGTGCGACGATAAATAAATATGGTACATTTAAATTTGAGGCAACCAAAGTAGGGAAGGACACTGCACTTGCTCAGATTATAAAGCTTGTGGAGGATGCTCAAGGCTCGAAGGCACCTATACAAAAGATAGCAGACCAAGTTTCAAATGTGTTTGTGCCAGTAGTAATAATAACTGCTATTATAACATCTTTAACATGGTTTCTAGGCTTTGGTAATTTCACAATGGGGGTAGTTAGTGCGGTGGCGGTACTCGTTATCGCATGTCCATGCGCATTAGGACTTGCTACACCTACTGCAATCATGGTGGGCACAGGTAAAGGTGCAGAAAATGGTATACTTATCAAATCAGGTGAGCATCTAGAGACTGCACATAAAATAAATGCAGTAGTGCTAGATAAAACAGGTACTATAACAAAAGGGATCCCTGAGGTAACAGACATAGTAACATTAGGAATATTTGATAAACAAGATTTACTAAAGTTTAGTGCGACATCTGAAAAGAAATCGGAGCATCCACTTGGGGTAGCGATTTACAAAAAAGGTAAAGATGAATTTAAAGATATAGCTGACCCTGACAAGTTTGAAGCTATACCAGGGCAAGGAGTTTATAGCGAAATAGAAGGTAAAAAAATATTAATAGGAAACAGAAAGCTTATGAAAGATAAAAACATTAATACAGTAAATATAGAAAACCAAATTTCTAAACTTGAAAGTGAAGGTAAAACCACAATGCTAGTGGCTGTAGATAATGCTATTTCAGGAGTTATTGCTGTTGCGGATACAGTAAAAGAAACGTCGAAAGCTGCAATAGAGGAACTAGAGGCTATGGGAATAGATGTATATATGATTACAGGAGATAACAAAAGAACAGCAGAAGCTATAGCAAAGCAGGTTGGTGTAAAGAACATATTAGCTGAAGTATTGCCAGAGAATAAAGCTGAGGAAGTGGAAAAATTAAAGAAACAAGGAAAAGTAGTAGCAATGATTGGAGATGGAATAAATGATGCACCAGCACTTGCTACTGCGGATATAGGAATGGCTATAGGCACTGGTACTGACATAGCTATCGAAGCTGCGGATATCACACTAATGAGTGGAGACCTAAGAGCCATACCAGCAGCAATAAGATTATCTAAGAAAACAATAAATAAGATAAAACAAAATCTATTTTGGGCATTTTTTTATAACATAATAGGAATACCGTTTGCAGCACTAGGCATGCTAAACCCGATAATTGCAGGTGGTGCAATGGCATTTAGCTCGGTTTCCGTTGTAACGAATTCGCTTAGCTTAAAGAAATTTAAAATTGCTCAAAAATGACCAGAATTCTGGTCATTTTTGGATTTTTTCTAAAAAATTCTTTATTTTCCTTGACAACAGACGAAAAAAATGGTAAAATTCAACAGTGATACTGTAATTTTAAAATAACATAAATATGAACCGATCAAAGGGGGATTTATGATGAAGAGATTAAAGGAAAATCCTAAGGTTGTTGGAGCAAAACAAACTTTGAAATATTTAGATAAGGATAAAGTCTTGGTAATCTACTTAGCCAAAGATGCTGAGAAGCGAGTTACTGATCCTGTTTTGGAACTAGCGAAACAAAAGAATATTGAGATAGTGTTTGTCGATTCTATG
>MGOW01000096.1:0-1576 GCA_001797255.1 Clostridiales bacterium GWE2_32_10 | reverse complement strand
TGAAGTCAAAACCGCAGTTGCGGGGATTTTTAAAAAGGAGGTGTAAGGTTTGCCAACGATTAATCAGTTAGTTAAATCAGGGAGAAAAGCAGCTATTAAAAAGTCTACAGCACCAGCTCTTCAAAAAAGTTTTAATACTTTAAAGAAGAAGTCAGTAAATGTGTCTGCCCCTTTCAAAAGAGGTACATGTCTTGTTGTTAAGACAGATACTCCTAAAAAGCCCAACTCAGCACTACGTAAAATTGCCAGAGTTAGACTTACAAACGGTGCTGAAGTAACAGCATATATACCAGGAGTAGGACATAATTTACAAGAACACAGTGTTGTGCTAATAAGAGGCGGTAGAGTAAAGGACCTTCCAGGGGTACGTTACCATATCGTTAGAGGAACACTCGACACTGCAGGTGTAAAAAATAGAATGCAAGCGCGTTCTAAATATGGAGCTAAAAGACCAAAAGCTGACAAAGCAGGAGCTGCAGCAGCTAAAAAGAAATAACACAAGGTATTAATGGCGTTAGTACCAAAAAATTTTAAAAGGAGGGAAGAAATATGCCAAGAAAAGGTCATGTTGCAAAAAGAGATGTTCTACCAGATCCTATGTATAATAGCAAAGTTGTTACCAAATTAGTTAACAATATTATGATGGATGGAAAAAAAGGGATAGCCCAAAAAATAGTTTACGGTGCTTTTGATATAATAGCAGAAAAAACTAAAAAGGAGCCAGTTTCTGTTTTTGAGGAGGCTTTAAAAAATATAATGCCACTTCTTGAAATCAAAGCTAGAAGGGTTGGTGGGGCGACATACCAAGTACCAATCGAAGTACACCCTGCAAGAAAACAAACTTTAGGTTTACGTTGGTTAACTTTATACAGTCGCAAACGTGGGGAAAAGACGATGAGAGAAAGGCTTGCAGCAGAATTATTAGACGCTGCAAACAATACTGGTGCATCTGTCAAGAAGAGAGAAGAAACGCACAAAATGGCAGAAGCGAACAAAGCATTTGCACATTATAAATGGTAAGGAGGGGAAATAGGTGTCTAATAGAACTTATCCTTTGGATAGAACTAGGAATATAGGTATTATGGCTCATATTGATGCTGGTAAAACAACACTAACTGAGCGTATCTTGTACTACACAGGACGTACTCATAAAATAGGAGAGGTGCACGAAGGTGCAGCTACTATGGACTGGATGGCACAAGAACAAGAAAGAGGTATAACAATAACTTCTGCAGCGACAACATGTTTTTGGAAAAATAATAGAATAAATATTATAGATACTCCAGGACACGTTGACTTTACAGTAGAGGTTCAAAGATCACTAAAAGTACTAGATAGCTCTGTTGCAGTATTCAACTCAAGAGTAGGTGTTGAGCCACAATCAGAAACAGTATGGCGTCAGGCAAATAGATATAAGGTTCCAAGAATGGCGTTTATGAACAAAATGGATATAGTTGGTGCAGATTTTCTTTATGCTGTGGGGACTATAAAAAACAGACTACATGCAAATGCAGTACCTATCCAATTACCAATAGGTAAGGAAGACGATTTGCTTGGAGTTATAGATTTGATGACT
>MGOW01000095.1:9336-34033 GCA_001797255.1 Clostridiales bacterium GWE2_32_10 | reverse complement strand
CCATTATTTTTAAATTTTAGCAAAAAAAAAAATTGGTTAGACCCCCGTTTTGAGGAATCTAACACATTCATATAAAATTTAACTAAATGACATTGTTCTCTGAACTGTAACAATTTTTATATTCATTTTTTTACTTTTTCAAACACCACATAAGAATATGCAAAAGTTCCTACTACAAGTAATATCACACCCGCAATCATTATCACAAATCCTATAGTATGATTTAAGAATATGGTTGCTAGTATTATCCCTCCAAGTATCATAAACCCGTATCCACCTTTTCGGTGTGTCTTGTCCCATACATATTCATTAGCTAGAGTCCATGGTGTTTTTATTCCTGTGAAATAGTTGAACCTGATCTGCATTATATATTTTCCGATTACTATAAAAAGTAACCCTAATATTATTCTCATGCCCAATACTAAATCTAAATTTTTATAAAAATTCACCGCTATTGCTAGCCAATGAATAGCTATAATTACCGATATAACTGCAACCGCTATATGCGAGTATGCACTCCCATGCAGCCTGTAATTTTCTCTCTTAGGATCAATAAATGGTACAGCATACATAAGCAAATACATAAAAACAGGTATACTCGCGGTTATAAATGTCACCCATTTTTCTCCATGCCCATTTACCTCACCATTTATCCCCCAGTGTGTCGGGATTATATCAGGTAAATACGGGTAAATAATAATCGTTCCTACAATAGATAAAATTATGATAAAAATCACCAATTTGTTATATTTCACAAAATCAACCCCCTATTTATATTCCACTTGCACATTCTCATTTATTCTATAATACATCTTCATTACCTTCATATGGTAATCACTTTCATAAGGATAAGACCATCCATATTCATATATAGGTACTTTTTTAAGTGTCAATGTTTCATAATTATTTTCTTTTATAAACTCTTTTATTTTCCCTATATTATACTCTTGTACTGTCGAATTTACAATATACCCTTTTATATTTTTAAACATTGACATACCAACTAATACAAATATTACTCCGCAAATCACTACCATTCTTAGCTTTTTCCAGATATATATTTCCTCTAAATTATGATTTATAAATTGGAAACTAAGCACCAGAAGGCTTATACAAATTAATAAATTATTTGCCATAAATATACTTATAATTAACGTCATAAAAATCCATATATAAATATTTTTTCGGTAAATAACAAGCGTACGCAATATAGGGATAAAAAGTAATATAACACTACAGAGTAGTATTCTATAATCAAATATTGGCGATATAACCATCATTAATTGCGCACCCACAGCTAATATTAGACTAATAGCTATAGTATCATCTTTTTCTTTAAATGTAGTATGCAGTGAAATACTTAACCCACCTAATAAATAAATCAATATAGTTACACCTACTGCTCCTAGTATTTTCAAATAATGCGTATTTACTGGCAGATTTTCATAATATCCCCCATCAAATTTTAATAAAACCACAAAAATTAATATTAAAAATGTCACTATTAATTTATTTATCATATTTTTATTTTTATAGTTGATTATCCAAACTATCATACTCAAAATCATAAACATGTGGTATACATACATTCCTTTATAAATAAATATAACATGAATCATTTGATTTATATTATAAAGTATAGACACAATATCTTTTTCCTCTTGCATCCTATTAAATGTACCTGGTGCAAAAAATACTGTCGCTGCTCCAATTAATGCAAGTAATAAAGTAAGTATATGTATTTTGTTTACTTTTTTGTTCATTATAAATTTAGCACTCAAAATTATTAAAAATATTCCTCCTAATGCTACTAAGGCTGATTGTTCGACTGTCATTCCAGCAATTAACCCTAGCAACGGTAAAAAAATATATCTTTTTTTTTCATAAATACTTTTTTTCAAATATAAAAATGTTAATAATGAAATAAATATTGGTAACAAATAATTAAACGAGCCATCAAGCCAATACACACTCTGCCTTGTAATATTTATATCAAGCATTGAGAATAGTACTATCCCACATGATAAGGCTATTTTATACTCCTCTTTATCTTTAGATACAAGCTTAGCAATTACAATTAATAAACTTACAATCAAAACAGGGTTTATAATTCTAAACAAATATACATCAAAAATGAGTATTAAAGATACTAGAAAATGTACTAATGCCCTTCCATTGGCATACAGGTAATGTTCTATATGATTTTTCCAGAAATTTTCATTATGAAAGATCCCGTAAAAATAATCATCACCATATAAATATATAAACTGATGTTGATATATTAGAGCAAAAAAGAATATTATTAACAATATATAATGCCAATACTTAACTAAGAATTCGTGCAATTTAGTTTTCAATATTTCCATCTCCATTCTGACCCGATGCTATATAGTCTCTTACTATAAATTTAGGTCTTGCTTTTATCTCATAATATATTTTTGCAACATATTCAGATAATATACCTATAACTATTAGCTGAATCCCTCCAATAAATAGTATCGCCGTCATTATAGATGGGTATCCCGGAACATCTGTCCCTAAAAACAATGCTTTTACTATTATTTGTACTAGTAAACCGAATGAAAATATCGATATCAATATTCCGACCATAGTTGATATCCTAAGTGGTACAGTAGAAAAAGCTAGTATCCCCTCTATCGCATATTTTAAAAGACTACTAAAACTCCATTTTGTCTCACCTGCTGCCCTTTCTATCGTTTTCACTTCTATATATTTTACCTTAAATCCAACCCAGCTAAATATTCCCTTTGAAAATCTATTGTATTCTTTAAGCGATAGTATCGCATCCACCACGTTTCTCTTCATCATCCTAAAATCCTGTGCCCCTTGTACTAATTCTGTGTCAGTAATTTTTTGCATTATTCTATAGAACAAATTTGAGAAAACCTTTTTTATTACATTTTCTCCTTTTCTATCAACCCTTTTTGTTGTTACCGTATCATAGCCTTCTTCTATGTATTTTATCATGTCAACTATCACTTCTGGCTGATGTTGCAAATCTGAATCCATCACCACAACAATGTCACCCTTTGAATATGTAAGCCCCGCATATATTCCTGCCTCTTTCCCGAAATTTCTTGAAAAGCTAACAAGTGATATCCTTTTATCTAAAGTATTTTTCTTCTTTATAATCTCAGCTGTGCCATCTTTACTTCCATCATCCACAAATATTATTTCATATTCATATTCTATTTTATCAAGAACTTTTTCTAGTTCATAATAAAATAAATCCAGAACCTTCTCCTCGTTATAGCAAGGTACAACAACACTAAGCAACTTCTTTTCCATGTAATCCTCCATCCACTAACGCTATAAATAGTCTATTTACTTTATATTCATAAATAATATCCCTACAAGTATAATTACCGAACCTGCAATATTGAAATTTGTTACCTTTTCTTTTAATATTATAATAGAAGCAAGTAGTACAAATATGTATGCTAGTCCTACTAATATAGGATACATATAACTCAAATTAAACTTTTGCAATAACACAATCCACAATACAAACGAAGTTACATATGCAATAAATCCTAGTATAAATTGCCACGACATACATAGATTCATCTTCCCATATTCAAATGTTAAAACAAATGTCTCTCCACCAATTTTAAGCAAAATAAGACCTGATACCGTAAAAAACGTATACATTAAAATTAATAAATAAATCATTTTTTTGCTCTACCTCCTCAGGATAATCACTTAGTACATTTACATCCCCTTCAATAATTTCAAAGCCTCACATGTCCACGCTACTCCACCTTCCAGCTTGTACCCAACTAACCCTGCATTTTTATAAATATTCCTTATCCTATCATCCGATATATTCAGGTTTACTATTTTCTTTACATCCGTATCCTTTGCTATATCATATATCGCATCCGAATATGTACCTACTGGTCCGAACTCGCTACTGTATAATTCTATGTTATTTATTGCTTTGTTTATCATATTTTCTGATTCGTCATTGAAAAGACTTCTTCCATTATCATATAAACTGTACATTTCGTTCCTTTTATTTGTTATCTTTTGTGCCATATTACTTAAATGCCTGTCAGTCTGTCTAGTTATAAAATCTAAAATAATCATTTTTTGTATGTTCTCTTTATATTTTGGAAATTTTGTTATTAGGCTATAGTATTCACTATTTCTATCTTCATCACCAGTAAATAATCTTCTGAAATGTACTATATATTCCTCTGCAAAGTTATATTCAAATTTTGAGAACACCTCTACATCATCATCTGTAGGCACCAACCAAGCCGGACAACACTTAACGCCTAATAGTTTGCTCAACTCATAGACTGCAACCTCTGACTCGATATCTGTACTCATTGGGTGTAGCCTCTTTTTATAGATTCCATAACATCCATTACTTACCCCATACCTTTTAATATTTACTCCATCTGGTGATAATACAGACCCACCATCAATGTCTATTTTCTTCACAAATATTTTTTCAAATACATCTTTCATTATATCTTCCATCTTTTCCTGCTCATTTAAAGCTATCCACAATAAATCCTTTGGATTCATTGCTCTTGTTATCTCTGCCAGCTTAAACTCATCATATTCAACTAACCCGCATCTATACAATATTTTCTCTATATCCCGTCTAAATTTGCTGACTATTCTATCTATTAGAAATTCTTTGTATTCTTCTGCACTCCATTGTGTTTTGCCATGCGTGTAGCTTTGCACTACAGTATTTAGATTTGGAATTGTAAATTCTACTGTATGTTTATCATTTATTATACCTATTATTGTGTTATGCCATTTTAAATATCTTGTATTATTCAAATGAACCACCTCTTTTTTTGATGTTTATGGGATAGATTATATCAAAAAAAGAGGTGGTTGTATATAATTTTTTTGTAAAATGAATAAAAAATCTAAACTTGTATAACTCCCTAACCTGTCGTTGCGAGGTACGAAGCAATCTCTCTTTTAATTTAGCCGTTTAGGAAATAAAAACGAGATTACTGAAATTTTATTACTATTACTTCGTTCCTCGCAATGACAAACCTTGTGTTTTCAATACCTTTAGACCCCCGAACTGTAACAACCCATTACAAAAATGTAAATATTTTGTTATAAATCATTTGTTAGGTTCTGAGCTATCATCTATACCACGTTGAACAGTTGTACTTGGTAAATTATTCGAAGTTGTTTCTGTAGAGTTTTCTGTATATATGCTCATATCTACCAGTCCCTCAGCTGGCACTAGTTTTAAATCAAATGCTTCATCAATTCCTTTACACCATGTGTCATATCGTGATTGTTTTCCTTTTCCTTCTATCGTATTTGTATCATTCATAATTTACATATCTCCTTTATATAAATTTCATTTTTAGTATTGTCATATTATACATTATTTACCACCACATGTCAACTCATTTCCCAGAATTCACCCAATCCTAACATTCTCTTCCCCAATCAATCCCTCAAGTCTCCCAATCATCTCGTCATCAAGCCCTACCCGTATCTTCGCCATGCGAGTGACATCGTCCACCTTCGTATGTATCCTTACCTCAACATCTCCCTTATATCCTTCGAGTATCCCCTTTATCTTCCCCAATAAATCTTTATCCCCCATATCCTCCACACTTATTACCAGTTTCCTATTTATTCGCTCATCTTCGAGCAAGTCAACAACTGGCTTTAGTTTGTCGCATATTATTTTTACGCCCTCATCTTCCCTTACTATTAGCTTTCCTTTCACTATTATTACATCGTCTATCTGAATATTTCTTGCGTATCCGTCGTAGAGATTAGGAAAAACTACGATTTCTACGGTGCCATACAGATCCTCTATTTCAATAAACGCCATTTGTTTGTTGTTTTTGGTTGTTTTAACCGATTTTTTTGTGAGTATACCTACTATAGTCATTGTTTCTCCATCTTGCTTTATGTATTGTTCGGTTTGCTCGTCTTTTTGGTTTAGCTCCCTTGTATTTGTATCAGCATATTTATTTATCACATCCATGTATGCTTCTAGTGGATGTCCACTTATATATATGCCTAATACTTCTTTTTCCATAGCTAGAATGATTTTTTTGTCAAAATCCTTTATCTTAGGTAGTTCCTCTTTTATCTCTGTTTCACTAAACATAGCAAATAAATCTATCTGCCCTGAAATGTTATTTTTCTTTTTGTGGCTAACAGAATCTATTATCTTTTCATATACACTCAAATACTGCCTTCTCGTCCCCCCTAATGAATCAAAGGCACCGGCTTTTATGAGGCTATCTATTGCTTTTTTGTTTGTGCCGTAGTCAGACATTCTCTCTAGGAAATCTGTCATACTTCTAAATCTGCCGTTTTTATTTCGCTCTGTAACAACATTTTCGATAACTGCTTTCCCTACGCTTTTTATAGCTGATAGTGCATAATGCACATCCCCATTTGATACCGAAAATTTGCTGTAGCCTTCATTTATATCGGGTGGTAATATATTTACTCCCATATTTTTAGACTCATGTATATACTCCCCTACCTTATCAAGTGAATCCATAACTGATGTCATAAGTGCAGCCATGAATTCTGATGGGTAGTAGGTTTTAAGGTATGCAGTCTGGTATGCAATTACCGCATAGCAAGCCGCGTGCGATTTATTAAATGCATAGTTTGCAAATTCAACCATTTGGTCAAATATTTCCTCTGCAAATTTTTCTGGTATACCACGTTTTAGGCAACCATCTACTCCTGAGGCTTCATCACCGTAAATAAATATCTGCTTTTCTTTCATCATGACATCCATCTTTTTCTTTCCCATAGCACGACGGACTAAGTCACTTCTACCTAATGAATACCCTGCAAGCTGCCTAACTATCTGCATAACTTGTTCTTGATAAACTATACATCCGTATGTCGCTTTAAGTATTGGCTCTAGCTCAGGTATTTTGTATTTTACCTCGTCTGGATTTTTTTTACCTTGTATGTACTGTGGTATAAAATCTATAGGTCCTGGTCTATATAGAGAAAGTCCCGCTATTATATCCTCTATACAGTCTGGTTTTAGCTCTTTCATAAAACTAGTCATACCTTTACTTTCAAGTTGAAAAATCCCTTCTGTATTTCCATCTGATATAATCTTAAATACCTTAGGATCCTCGAGCAAAAGTGTATCTAAATCAATAACCTTTCCGTAGTTGTGCTTTACCTGGTCTATCGCATTTTGTATAACAGTAAGTGTCCTAAGCCCTAGAAAGTCCATTTTTAGAAGTCCCAGTTCCTCAACAGTTCCCATCGGAAACTGAGTTACAGGCGTGCCCTCATTTGTCGAAAGTGGTATATATTCATCAATAGATTTATCCGATATAACAACCCCTGCTGCATGAGTAGAAGCATGCCTTGGCATCCCCTCTAGCCTTCGTGACATATCTAGTAGATATTTTATCCTATCATCATCTTCGTATAGTTCCTTTAGCTTTGGGTTCATCACAAGTGCTTTATCTATCGTTATTTTATTCTCAAATGGAATCATTTTAGCTATCATATCAACTTCGCCATATGACATATTGAGTGCTCGTCCTACATCTCTTATAACAGAACGTGCTGACATTGTACCAAATGTTATAATCTGTGCTACCCTGTCTTGTCCGTACTTTTCTATAACATATTCTATAACCTCAGCTCTTCGCTCATAGCAAAAATCTATATCAAAGTCTGGCATACTTACCCTCTCTGGGTTTAAAAATCTTTCAAATATCAGACCGTACTTTATCGGATCTACGTTTGTTATCTTAAGTATATACGCAACCAAGCTTCCTGCACCAGACCCACGCCCAGGTCCTACAGCTATACTGTTTTCATTTGAGTATCGTATAAAATCCCAAACTATAAGAAAATATTCCACAAACCCCATTCTATTTATCATCTCTAGTTCATATTCCATTCTATTTTTTAGTTCTTCTGTCTGCTCTTTATATCTTTCGACAAGCCCCTTCTCACAAAGCATTTTCATATATTCATACGGAGTATATTCCTCTGGTACATCAAATTTTGGAAGCTTAGTTTCATTAAATTTAAACTCTACATTACAGCGTTCTGCTATCTTATATGTATTTTCCATTGCCTCATACACATCTTTAAACCGTTCATATATTTCTTCCTTTGATTTTAGATAAAAATCGTTAAATCCCATTTTCATTCTGTTTTCCGCATCAACAGTCGTCCCTGTTTGTATACAAAGGAGAATATCATGTGCCTTATAATCCTCTTTGTTAGTATAATGCACATCATTTGTTATAACAAGGGGAATACCTGTCTCCTTGCTCATTCTAATCAGATTTTCATTTATTATAGCTTGTTCTTTAATACTATTATGTTGTATCTCCAAGAAAAAATTTCCCTCACCAAATATACCTCTATATTCTAATGCCGCAGCCTTTGCGTCTTCATAACCATGCGTTAAAAGTCTTCTTGCGACAACTCCCATAATACAACCACTAGTAGCTATCAAGCCCTTGCTATACTGCTTTAATAAATCCTTATCTATTCTAGGCTTATAGTAAAATCCTTCTATATAGCTTTTTGAAACCATTTTCACAAGATTTCTATACCCCTCATTAGTTTCCGCAAGCAAAATAAGATGATACCTTTCATCATCTAGTTTTGGCACCCTATCAAACCTAGTACGAGCTGCAACATACGCCTCACACCCTATTATCGGCTTGATTCCCTGTGCCTTAGCCTGTTTATAAAACTCTATAACCCCAAACATACTCCCGTGATCAGTTATAGCTAGGCTATCCATATCAAGCTCCTTGGCTCGCTTTATAATATCCTTGACCCTTGCTGCACCATCAAGCAAGCTATATTCCGTATGCACATGTAAATGAGTAAACTTTAAGTTTTCCATATATAACGTCCCTTTCTCTCTTTTTTCTGTTATTATATCATAGATTTATATAAAATAAAAGTATTTACAAAATTATTTTTTTCTTGTATAATGTATTTACCTCTATATAAGAAAGGAGGTGTTCCTGTGTACTATACAATAACTCAAATCTTATTACTAGTGCTTCTTATTGAAGTTATCAAAGTAATAAAAAAGTAAATACAAAAAAGACGGTTAGCTTAGAGGCACCGTCTTTTTTTATCCCTCATGTACCACACAATAATTTATTACTTAAATATATTATACCACACTTTACTAAGTGTGTCAATAATATTATATTCAATTTTTGCTTATTTAATACTTGCAAAAACTTCCTTCAAATCTACTTCAAGATTAGGAAAAACAATTGATTTGATTTGATTTTCTTCTGAGTATATATCTGGTTTTCCGTATTCGTTTTTATTGTTTAAACTAAACCTTTCTACTATTGTATTTATAGGGTCGATAATCCAATACTCATTTATTCCTGATTCCTCATATTTTTTAAATTTAACATTTTTATCATAAAACGCTGTTGAAGGAGATAGTATTTCTACTACAAAGGTAGGAATACCAAAGTAACCTGTACCTTTTAGTTTTGACTTATCACAAACAACTACTATATCAGGTTGTAGTACAGTTTCAACTTCTTCATCTGTTTCCTCGTGTGTAGATATCCTTACATCAAACGGGGCAACAAAAGCTGTACATTCTTTATTTTTAAAATAGTTTCTAAAAATACTTATTAAAGAGGATACTATTTCTTGATGCTGCCAGACAGGTGCTGCTTGCATATATGCACTTCCATCTATTATCTCCCATCTATTATCATCCGTCCAGCTAAGATAATCTCTATAATTATACTTCTTTATTTCTTTTTTTATCGGCAATCCCATAACATTCAACTCCTTTAAAGACTTTTCAACAGCGTGTATAATCCTTTGTTAAATTATATATCTTTTTTATACACATGTAGTAACTATTCAAACCCCAGACGTCCACTGTAATTTACTAAAAATAACATATCCTTAGTTAAAACCATATGTTATTTCTATTCACAAATTCACTTGCATTTTTACTAAGTTCTCTCACTGTCATATTATTTAATATATTTTCTTGCCACTTTGTATAATCAAAGGGCTCTTTTATTATACGAGCAACAAATCTTTCTGCATCTACTTTACCTAGTTTTTCAAGTAAAGCGTTCATCCCTTCCATTCTTATTAAAGTCTCTGTTCTCACATCTATCCCTCCATTCTATTTATGAAATCAATTGGGCTTAATATCTCAATTTCAAGTATATCTGTATTCAAAAGCTTTCTATCTGTAGTTAAAAAGTATTTACATTTTGCATGGATTTTGTTCATTTTCATATACATTTACCACTTCTTTTTTTATTATATTCTATTTACTTAAAAAAATCAAGCTTTTCATTAAATTTATGCTTACAAAAATATATCAAGCGTAGCTATCTATATACCGCAAACTTGTATAAATCCTTAGTTTGTCGTTGCGAGGTACGAAGCAATCTCTCTTTTAACTTCATTGAATATTATATAGACTTTTTGCAAAATGCTTTCCAAAGCTATAATATCTTACACTACTTTTATATTCTATATAAGTTTTTTTGCGTAACAAAAAGAACCCCTAGGGGCTCTTTTTGTGATTTATATTATTTTTTCATTACTAATTATTCATCAAAATCTTCATTTGGATCAAATATCATTATGCTTACTGCATCATCGCTATCATCATCCATATCAGTTGCATCCACATCTACTAAGTCTCCATCTTCATCAATCTCAACCAAATAGTAGTAAACTGTGTTAGCTTCATCATCAGTAGCATCATCATACTCATCTATGTCTTCATCAACTTCTGATATATCTGATATATCAGAAGTTTCTACATCATCAAATGTATAAACAGTATCTAATCCATCTTCTAGTGACTTTTGTGCTACTGCCGCTGCAAATGCAGTAACTCCTGTTCCACTAGCTTCTGCTTCAACTTCATCTAAATCATCAATTTCTGCTGCAACTAATAGTGCAGTATTACTTGCTTCTGCTAAACTATTATCAGCATTATCTGCTAATTTAACAGTTATAACACCTTCAGTTATAGTTACTGTTAAGTTATCTGCTTCATCATCTTCATTGTCAAGAACTACTTTTATAGCTAAACTGTTTCCTGCATATCCCGCTTCTTCAGCAGTTATAGTTACAACACCATTAGTTCCTGCTCCTATTGTTGTACTAGCTGCTACTGCTGCATCTACATCTATGTCAGACTCAATTATAAACATATCCCTATATGAATCTATTGTTAACTTATCATCATCTGAATTTAATAACTTAACTTCATCCTTAGAATTCACTTCGTAGAATTTAGCTACACTTACTTTGCTGCTAAATTGGATATTTTCGCTTGTTACATATCCATCATCATCTGCTGAGTATGATACTAGCAATCCTTTGAATGTTGTTAAATCTGCATCATCAAGATCTATTGAAGTTCCATCAAATGCTGTTGCATCAATTTCATCTCTCTCATCTTCATCTACATAAAATTTTTGTGATCCATCTTTTGTAATTACTGTTATTTCTGCATCATCACCTGTTAATTCTCTTACTTTAGTAATTACACCTATATAGTCATCATTTGACTTATTTATAGTTTGTTTTGTATCAACTACTTTATCATCATCATTTGAATCTGTCATTGGAATATATACATATGCTGCAAATTCACCATCATCATCAAGATCAATCAAAGTAAATTCTTTATTATCTGTGTCCTTAACTGAATTCATATTTACTGATTTTACAGTTAATACATTATCAGAATCTATTTCCGTAGCTTGATATGCTTTTACTTCATCAAGATCTACATAATAGCTTGTTCCACCTATTGAGAATTTTTGCTTATCTGCATCATAGTCAGAAGTATTAGCTCCTACCACAACTTCATCTTCATCTTCATTTACTGCATATAATATTACTTTGTCAGATTTAATTTCATATTTTATTGCTTGCCCTACTATTTCTGCATAGTTGTTATAATCTGCATCATCTTGATCTAACTCAGTGTCATCTCTGTATTCACCAGCTGAACCAGCATCTTCATCAAAGAAGTCTACATCTGTAAATACTTCTCCTTCTTCATCAGTTTTCTCAGCATCAAAAACCTTAAGTCCTGTTGTTTCTCCTGATGAAACATCTAGTAATTCTATTTTTACTTTTACTTTTCCTCTATCATCCTCATAAGCATAAAAATCTGTGATTATACCATAATCTCCTGAACCTGCTGATCCAGTTACTTTATCAAGCATTACTACTTTTCCTGTTACTCCTAAGTATGCTTTTACCTCATCATCAACACTAATTGAATCATCAACAAGATCATCATTTTCAACTGTGTTAAGACTATAATCATATTCTTTTCCACCAATTTCAATTGTATCTGGGTCATCTCCATCAACTGTTCCTTCTACTGTATCAGCAGGGAATGCTAATAAGTATTTGTTACTTGCCCCACAATATAATACCATATCACCTTCTTTAATATTAGCAAGTGTTATATCGTTACCTTTTGCATCTTTTACATATGCAATATCATCTTTGTCTAATTCATATATTAAACTTGAGTCTCCATTAGCATATGGTTGATCTGTATCAGCTTTTATTGTGTACTTATTATCATCTTCATCATATTTTACTTCTTTTACAATAAGACCTTTTTCATAAGTATATGTAAATAACCTTACTATATCACCATCTTTATCTACTATTGCTCTTCCTGATAAATCCAAATCTTCAGATATATCTCCTCTAGCTACTGTATCATCACCATCAAGCACATAATCAGTATCTCCATCTACATCATAGCTTTTTATTGTTCCATCTGCTACTTGTAATTTTGCTTTTGTTGATGTTAAATCTGTTATATCAGTAAAATCTACTACTTTTTGTTTTGAATCCTTTGCAGCTTGCATTGACACTACATCATCATCATCATTTACCCAAATATCTATTTCTTGACCTGGCCATACTGCAACTTGCATATCATCTGCAAATGTAAAATCTTCTTCAACAGCACCATCTTCGTCAGATATAGCTTTAAATGAGTAAGTACCATCATCATTTGCTAATTCTTCAGTTACTGTATACATTTCATACTTAGTTAATTCTAACTTTTCAGTAAATAAAGTTTTGTTTTCATCTTCTGATTTTGCATAAGTTCTTGTTCCGTCAGTGTTATATCCTGTAGCTTCCCACATTGTTGCGTCAAGAGTTTCATTAGCTATTATAGCTACATCCCCTCTAGTTGCTGGTGCGTTTGGCACTACAGCTACATCCTCTGTTAAATCTTCACCTTGTGCAAAAATTAAGTAATTAGTTGGCCATGTTCCAGACGAACCAACTGCTTCTCCTGCTCCAAGTGCTCTAACCATCATTGTAACTATTTCTGCATAAGTTACTTGTGCATCTGGTTTGAATGTTCCATCTTCGTATCCTTTAACAACACCAGCTCCTGCTGCTGTATTTACATACCCATTTGCCCAATGACCTGTCATATCCTTAAATTGTGTTACGCTAGCTGAAGCTTTTGCTACTTTTTCCTTACCTAACATTCTCACTATAACTGCTGCAGCTTCTGCTCTTGTTATAGTTCCTTCTGGCTTGAATGTTCCATCTTCATATCCTGTTAATATGTCGATGCTTGCTAATCTACTAACTGCTGTAGTATATTCGCTATCTACGTCAGTAAATGTTGCTTTAGCAGCAAAACCTACATTAACATTTGTAGCTAACATTGCTACTGCTAAAATCGTTGCTAATGCTCTTCTTAATTTGTTCATTAACATACTCCTCCTTAAAATTTAATTTTTTTTAAAATCACGTGGCTATAGTTAAATTTCCACTTACAAGAAAGATTATACCAATCATGTCTCTATATGTCAATACTTCTTTTCAATCTGTAAATTGACTGTAACAATTGTTATTTTGTGTAATAATTCTGTAACAATTATAAAAACTATTAACACTATACTAACATCTTGTACACAATTTATACACATCTTGTAATCCACTTATTAACATTATATCCACATTTAGATTTAATGTTACTTCTTAAAATATTAAATAAATCAACCTAAACTCTTATACTTCAACCTTTTTTATATTTTATATATATATCCACAAGCTTTTTTAATCATAACTTTTATGTATGCACTACATTTGCTTATATTTTTATCTTTTTGCAATTTTTTTCTTATACATCAAGGTTTTAAAAAAGAGATTGCTTCGTCCCTCGCAACGACAATCAGGAGTTTATCATAAACATATAAAATGTAACAAAAAAAGTGACAGCCTCATAACTCCGTCACTTAACCTCACTTCCCATACATCTTCAATATATCCTCTGTATAACTCCCATCCTTATTATATATAATAAGCGGTTGATCCATTACAAGGTTTGATCCTGCGTTTTTTATTCCTTCTATAAGTATCATAGTTGGAGCTTTATCTACATATGGGTATACATTTCTGATTTTTTTAGGCTCTATTTTATATTTCTTCATTATATATATAATATCAACCAACCTATGTGGTCTATGTACCATATAAATCCGACCATTATGAGTGAGTAGCTTACTTGCATTATATATTATATCATCTAATGTACATAATACCTCATGTCTGGCTATAATTTTCTCGCTTATTTCGTTTTTTAGACCTTTGTTATTTTCCATATATGGTGGATTACATGTTATAACATCAAATTTATCGTTATTATTATAAAAGAGAGATTGCTTCGTTTCTCGCAATGACAATAATAAAGTATTTGGCAAATCCTTTATATCCCCACATATAAATTCTACTCGTTCTGTTTGACCATTTAATTCTATACTTCTATTAGCCATATCTATATTTTTTTCTAATATATCTATCCCTATAAAATATTTTCCCTCTGTTTTAGCTTCAAGGAGCATTGTTATTACGCCATTGCCTGTGCACATATCAAGCACTTGTTCATCTTTTTTAACTTTAGTAAAATTAGCTAATAAAACCGCATCTATCCCAAAACAAAACATTTTCTTATTTTGAATAATTTTATATCCTTTTATCTCAAGATCGTCAATACGTTCATTTTCATTTAATTCATTCATCCAATTTTTCATCTTCTACTTTTCCATCCTCTAATGCTTTTAATTCCTTCTCATTTACATAATCCATCTCATAAGAATAATTATTTTTGCAATTTTCACATGATGTTCTTGTATCTATCACTTGTAGTTGTTCTTTGCTATATACTTTTATCTCTGCATACATTTCAGCTTCACTTTTTATTATAGAAACTCTAAGAAGTTCTTTTATACTATCTCTACCTATTATAATACCTTCTTTTCCATCATCTGTTTTTACCTTATTACCTATACTTGGAAGTGTCTTATTTACTTCTTCATATCCATCATTCTCATAAGCTAAACAACACATAAGTCGTCCACATATTCCTGAAATTTTCACAGGATTTAATGATAAATTCTGTTCCTTAGGCATATTTATAGAAACAGATGCAAAGTTATCTAAGTGAGTAGAGCAACACAAACATCTACCACACATACCTACACCACCAAGCATCTTAGTTTCGTCTCTTACACCGATTTGTCTGAGTTCTATCCTAGTTCTAAATACTGATGCAATATCTTTTACTAAATCCCTAAAGTCAACTCTACCAGGAGATACAAAATAAAATATAAGTTTTGCATTATCAAAGGTATATTTCACATCTATTATCTTCATATCTAATCCATGTTTTTTCACTTTTTTCTCGCAAATGTACATAGCTTCTTTTTCTTTCTTTTTATTTATCATATTTTGTTTTAAATCACTTCTATTAGCAGATCTTATAATATTCTTAAGAGGTAGTTCTAAATCCTCCTCTTTCATTTCTTTACCAGCAACAACAACTTTGCCAAATTCTAACCCCCTAACAGACTCTGCTATCACGTTATATCCTACTTTTATCCTTGGATTATTATCATTATAATAATGAATTTTTCCATTTTTTCTAAATCTGACACCAACAACCTTTATCACCTTACTCCCCCCTATTACTTAACTTTTGTCAAATCTGTTCAAAATGACAATCCTTCCCTTTAAATCCTACTCCTAGTTTTACTATTTCATATATTCCGTGTTCTTTTAATACTGTGTCATATTTTTTATCTTCTATTTGATTTATCGCTTCTTTTGCTGCTTCTTCTATTGTTTTTTTGTATTTTGCTTTTTTGAATTCTAATACTATTCCTCTTTTGTTTTTGTCTTTTGGTATTAGTATTACATCACTTCGCCCTCTGCCTGTCTCTAGTTCACTTTTTACGTAGTAGTTGCTTTTTAGCTTTATAAATAGTCCTAAACAAAATACATGGTAGTATTTTTCTGCTTCTACTCCTGCTGTATCATACATACTCATATTTTCTAATATTATTTGTTTAAACATTTCTATAAAATCTTCTATTTTTCCTTCTGTTAATTCCCCCAACATTTCATCTATTTCTTCTTTTCCTATTGTTTCTGCTATCCATGTCTCTATCATACTATCGTATGAGCCTTTTATTTCTTTATTTGGTATTTCTAATTTTACTTTTATTATACCATTGCCGTTTAGATCTCTTCCTATTTCTTCTGGGTTAGCTACCTTTAAATACCCACTCTGTATCATTAGACTCCATATACTGTCTTCATCTATGTTTAGATTATTAAAACTTACAGCTTCGTTTACTTTTTTTATTGCTTCTTCCCCTTTTATTATTTTATTTAGGTTATTTATTACTTTTTGTAGGTTACTTTTTAACAATATTTTTATTAGGTCATCACTTCCCGTGTTTACCCAGTAGCTTATCAATCTACTTTCTTCATCTTCTATATAATTTAGTACACTCCAAGGGTTGTATATTTGTTTTCTATTTAAATTGTATCCATTATACCATTCTTTCACTGCTTCGTAGCTATCTTCTTTTCCATAATACTTTAACATTTCTAATACTTCTTTATCACTAAATCCAAATTTGTCGGCATTAGTAGGTATTAACATACTATCTACTTTAAGATTATTTAGTCCGCTGAATATACTTTCTTTTGCTACTCGACTTACTCCTGTAAGTATACCTCTTTCTAGTTTTTCATTTGTTTTTAGAGCCGATGTCAACATATTTCTTGTAAATTCTACTACTTTATCATAATAGCCATTTACATAACCTGATATTATTGGCTGATCATACTCATCTATTAGTAATATTGCTTTTTGTTTAAAATATCTATAAAAATATTCCATTATATTTTTTAATGCTTGCTCGTATTCTATTTCACTTGCAGTTTCTTCTATTATCTTTTTGAATATTTTTTTTTCCATTTCGTGCATATTTTCTACTAAATACTCATTTTCTATGTAGATTTTACTTATTACTTTTTTTAATCCCTCATAACATTTTTCCCAGCTACTTTCTTTTATTTCTTTTAGTGATATTTGTATTACTGGATATTTTCCTTGATGCTTCAATATTTCTGTATTCTTTTCTATTTTTAACCCATTAAATAGATAACTATTATCTAATCCCACTTTCCCTACTTGCCGATTTTCGAAATCGTCACACGTACTTACTCCATTATCAAAAAAATATCGTATCATATCTAAATTCAGTGTCTTTCCAAATCTTCTTGGACGAGTTATTAGCATTACTTTTCTTGTTAGTATATCTTGTAGTAGATCTGATTTATCTACAAAGTAGTACTTTTTATCTATTATTTCTTTAAAGCTATCTATTCCTATTGGTATTAGCTTTTTGTACATAACTCACCACTTCCTCTCATCGTTTTACTCCTTTCACCCTCTCCTCTTTCCCCTCTCACGAGGTGGGAGAGGGTCATTCCCGCACATTCAGTAGCATAGCATGCGTTGCCAATCTTAAGTTAATATTTCTATTTATATTTTCTCTTAAAAATTGTATATTATCTATTATTCTATTTAAAAATTTATATGATAGCTCTGTAGATTGATAATTTAGTTCTCCTATTTTGTCCTTATTTATCAAATACTGTGTTCCTCTTTCACTTTTTATTATAGTTATATCCCTGTACCATATATATATAATATTCAATATATCCTTATATTTCTTTTCATTTTCCTCAAAAAATTTTCTTATTTTTATTATATTATCTATATCAAGCGTTAAAAACATTCTAGTTACTTCTATTAATTCATTTCTAAACTCTATAAATTCTTTTGAATTAATTATTTCTTCAAGTTTTGATAGATTTCCTTCTGAATAAGTCGAATAAATATCCACATTTTCTATTTTTTTATTATAGTTATCCTCAATGTATTTGTTCATTATATTTATATCTATTGGTTTTAAATCTATTAATATACATCTTGATAAAATAGTAGGCAAAAATTTTTTATAGTCTGTAGATAATAAAATTAAAATTGCGTAGTCATGTGGCTCTTCTATTGTTTTAAGTATAGCATTTTGACCCGCTTCAGTCATAGTATCTGCATCTTTTATTATATATATTTTATACTTATTTTTATATGGCTTTATGTTTATGTCGTATACTAGTTTTTCTCTTATTTGATCTATCCCTATACTTTTTTTATCCTCACTATCTATATAAATAACATCTGGATTATTTTTATGTTCAAAAGATTTGCAAGATACACAATTTTCACACGAATCTATAGCTCTTTTTTCACACATCAAGGCTTTAGCAAATGATTGAGTTATATTTTCTATACTTATCAAATCATCACTATTTATTATATAAGCATGTGATATTTTATTAGTTGCAATAGAGTTTTGGAGATTTTTTATTACTCTATTATGACCTATTACATTTTGAAAAGAATACATGTAACTCACCACCTTAGAAATAACTACAAATACCTACCTTGTCGTTGCGAGGAACGAAGCAATCTCGCTTTTAACTTAGATAAAACAACATTATAAAAGATAATAAAACGAGATTGCCACGCCAAAAAACAGGCTCGCAATGACAACTCTAGGTCTGAACTGTAACAGCATGTCATCCTGAGAAGACTTTTATTAATTATCTACACTTTTATCCTCTATATCCTCTACATTCTCTAGCTCCTCGTCAATTTCAATATCTTCGCTCTTTACTCTTGCTACTGATACTACTTTAACATTATCAGCAAGATTTATAAGCTTTACGCCTTGTGTTGCTCTTCCTAGGTTTGATATATTTTTTGCACGTAGTCTTATAATAATACCTTCAGAAGTTATAATCATAATATCATCTTCATCAGAAAGAATTCTTGCATTTACAATTACACCTGTTCTAGTAGTTATCTTATGAGTCTTTATTCCTTTCCCACCTCTATTTTGTATGTGGAAATTTTTTATATCACATCTTTTTCCTAGTCCATTTTCTGTTACCATAAGAATTGCTTTATCATCTTCTAATATAGCCATATCTATTACTTCATCATCTTTATTAAGTTTTATTCCTCTTACTCCTCTGGTATTTCTACCTATTTCCCTAACATCACTTTCCTTAAATCTTATACCCATACCTTTTTTTGTAGCCATAAAAATTTCCTTTGTGCCATCAGTGAGAGATACTCTTATAAGCTCATCTCCTTCTTGTAACCTAACAGCTATAAGTCCGCCTTTTCTTATATTTTGGTATTCCATTATACTAGTCTTTTTTACAAGTCCCTTTTTTGTACCCATTGTTAAATACATGCCCGCTTCGTAGCTAGCTACTGGTATAACAGCACTTATCTTTTCTTCCGGATCTAATTGAAGTAAATTCACTATGTTAGTACCTCTTGCTGTTCTGGCTGATTCTGGTATTTCATATGATTTTAGTCTGTATACGCTTCCTTTATTTGTAAAAAACATTATGTAGCTATGACTATTTGCTATGAATATATTTTCTATAAAATCCTCTTCTCTAGTATTCATTCCCTTTATACCCCTGCCACCTCTATGCTGTGCTTTGTAGGTAGAGACAGGCATTCTTTTTATGTACCCTAGATGTGTCATCGTTATAACACCATTTTCTCTTTTTATCATATCTTCTACATTTATTTCAGAGTAGTCTATCTCTATCTTTGTTCTTCTTTTATCTGCGTATTGCTCCTTTATTCTTAATAAATCATTTCTTATAACCTCATATAGCTTTTTCTCGTCTGCTAGGATTTCTTTTAATTCATTTATAAATTTTTGTAATTCATCATACTCAGCGTCTATCTTTTCTCTTTCAAGTCCTTGTAGTCTTCTAAGTCTCATATCAACGATAGTTTTCGCCTGTATCTCAGAAAATCCAAATCTCTCCATAAGCTTTTGTTCTGCATCATCGTAAGCACTTCTGATTATCTTTATGACCTCATCTATATTATCAAGTGCTATTCTATATCCTTCCAATATATGTGCTTTTTCTTCTGCTTTCTTTAAATCAAATTTTATTCTTCTAGTTTCTACCTCTTTTTGATGATTTAAGTAGTGCGTTAGCATTTGCTTCAAATTTAGAACCTTAGGCTCATTATCCACAAGTGCAAGCATTATTACTCCGAAAGATTCTTGTAGTTGTGTATGTTTATATAGATTATTTAAAAGCACATTCGCATTGGTATCTCTTTTAAGCTCTATCACTATACGTATTTTATGTTCTCTATCTGACTCATCCCTAAGATCTGATATTCCCTCTATTTTTTTATCTTTGACAAGATCAGCTATTTTTTCTATTAAATTTGCTTTGTTTACTTGATATGGTATTTCTGATACTATTATTCTTTGTCTCCCACTTTTCATTTCTTCTATTTCGCAAACTGAACGCATAACTATAGAGCCACGTCCTGTTCTATATGCATCCTTTATCCCTTTTGTTCCTAATACAGTAGCTCCTACCGGGAAGTCAGGTCCTTTTATTATATCTATTAGTTCCTCTATATCAGTTTCTCTATCCTCTTCTACTTTATTATCTATAAGCTTAATAATAGCATCTATAACTTCTCCTAAATTATGTGGTGGTATTTTAGTTGCCATACCAACTGCTATACCTAAAGTACCATTTACAAGTAAATTTGGAATCCTAGACGGTAAAACAGTCGGTTCTTTTTCTCTATCATCAAAGTTAGGTTTAAAGTCAACTGTTTCTTTATTTAAGTCTTTAACTAATTCGTCTGCGATTTTACTTAATCTACTTTCTGTATATCTCATGGCAGCTGGACTATCTCCATCTATAGAACCAAAGTTCCCATGACCATCTATAAGCATATACCGTGTAGTAAAATCTTGTGCCAAATTAACAAGTGCATTATATATTGAGCTATCCCCATGAGGGTGATATTTACCCATAACTTCTCCGACAGTAGTCGCACATTTTCTATATGGTTTATTATGAAACAAACCTAACTGCTGCATAGAATATAAAATCCTTCTATGTACAGGCTTAAGTCCATCCCTTACATCCGGTAAAGCCCTAGAAACTATAACACTCATCGCATAATTAATATACGATTTTCTCATTTCATCTTCTACTTCAATATCTATAATCTTATCTATCTCGTTATCTTCTATATTTATTTCATCAGACATCAAAAAACCTCCATTCATTTGTTCCTTACTTTACTAATAAATGTTTCACGTGAAACATTCACCTCTCCGACCTCTGACTTCCGCCATCCGACCTCCAGATCATACATCTATGTTGCTCGCATATTTTGCGTGCTCTTCTATAAATTTTTTTCTTAGGTCAACTCTTTCTCCCATAAGCGTTGAAAATATTTCGTCTGTCGTTACTAGATCTTCTATTTGAGCTTTTTTAAGTGTTCTTTTCTCTGGATCCATCGTTGTATCCCAGAGCTGTTCTGCATCCATTTCTCCCAAACCTTTAAATCTTTGTATATCTACATTTTCTCTTCCTATTTCATTTAAAACCTTTTCTAGCTCCTTATCGCTATATACATAATAATCTTTTTTTGCTTTCCTTGCTTTGTAAAGTGGTGGTTGGGCTATATATATATATCCACCTTCTATTAATCCTCTAAAGTATCTGTATAAAAATGTAAGCATTAACGTTCTTATATGTTCTCCATCTACGTCGGCGTCTGTCATTATTATTATTTTATGATATCTAAGCTTACTTACATCAAAATCTTCTCCTACACCTGTTCCAAAAGCCGTTATCATAGCTTTTATTTCCTCGTTAGCTAATATTTTATCTATTCTCCCTGCTTTCTCTACATTTAGAATCTTACCTTTGAGCGGAAGTATCGCCTGCGTAAGTCTTGTTCTTGCTTGTTTTGCTGAACCACCCGCCGAATCTCCTTCGACTAAGTATATTTCACATTTTGATGGATCTTTTTCCGAGCAATCCGAGAGCTTACCTGGTAATGTTGTGCTTTCAAGCACTGACTTTCTTCTTGTAAGCTCTCTTGCTTTTTTTGCTGCATCTCTTGCACGAGCTGCAAGTATAGCTTTTTCTATTATTATTTTTGCTATGGCTGGATTTTCTTCAAAAAAGTATGTCAAATGTTCAGTAACTACCGAATCAACAGCAAACCTGACATCTTTATTCCCAAGCTTTTGTTTTGTTTGTCCTTCAAACTGTGGATCTTGTATTTTTATACTTATTATAGCTGTAAGTCCTTCTCTTGTGTCATCTCCTGAAAAATTTACATCCTTTTCCTTAAGTATATTATTTGCTCTTGCATAATCATTTATAACCTTAGTTATAGCAGATTTAAAACCAGCTAAATGAGTTCCACCCTCTGGTGTGTTTATATTATTCACAAAACTACCTATTAACTCTGAATATCCATCATTATATTGAAAAGCTACCTCTACACTAGTATTGTTTTTTTCATTATCAACATAGAAAATTTTATCATGTAATAGCTTTTTTTCTGTATTTAAAAATTCAACAAATTCTTTTATTCCACCTTCATAGTGAAAAATTTCTTCTTTTCCATCTCTTTTGTCTGTAATCTTAATTTTTAATCCTTTTGTAAGAAAAGCCATTTCTTGTATTCTTTTAGCTAAAACATCAAAATCATAAACTGTTTCTTCAAAAATCTGCCCATCAGGCTTAAAATGTACAAGTGTACCTGTGTTGTTAGTTTTTCCTATCACTTCAAGAGGAGTCATAACATCTCCTCTTTCGTATCTTTGCTTATATACACTGCCATTTTGATATACAGTAACCTCTAAATATTCCGATAAGGCATTTACTACAGAGGCACCTACCCCGTGTAGTCCTCCTGCTACCTTATACCCTGATCCTCCAAACTTACCACCTGCGTGTAGTATTGTAAAAACAACCTCTACAGCTGGTATACCAGCTGTAGGGTGAATACCTGTAGGTATACCATTTCCATCATCTAGGACTGATATACTATTATCTTCATGTATAGTTATTTCTATAGAGCTGCATCTTCCTGCTAATGCTTCATCAACTGCATTATCTACTATTTCAAATACTAAATGATGTAGACCTCTACTAGAGGTACTTCCTATATACATACCTGGTCTTTTTCTAACTGCCTCAAGTCCTTCTAATATTTGAATCTGACTTGCATCATATTTTTCATCTGCCATTTATTATTCACTACCTTTCGTTTTATTACTTGTATCTATCTATTATACCATAAATTAGGACTAATAGCAAACAAAAGAGAATATTTTTTTTTGAAAAATATTCTCTTTTGTTTCACGTGAAACATTTTATTTAATATAGTTACTTAATGTTAATTTTACCTCTGCTAACTCATCTTCTAGTTTTTTATTTTTTTGTTTAAATTCTTTATTTTCCCTTTTTATAGTATCTAATTCATACTCTATTTCTTGATATTGTTGTTTTATTATATTATTTTCCTTTGTTATATCATCTTCTTCTTTCAGCTCCGTTAACCAATTATTTATATTGTTAGTCTCTCTTTTTATACCTTCTAGATCATAAATATAGTCAACCACTGATATCATTAATACAGTGACTATAGTTATTCCTATAAACGAAAATATTATTATCGTTTCATTTCTATTAGTTAACCCTACTACAGCTGCAACACACATAGATATCAAAGCTAACATAAATACTGTCTTTGTATAATTTTTTTCATTTTTTTCTTTATTCGTTATCTCTTCTTCTTTAAATTGTTTTAACCTTGTTACTATCTTAATCTTATCTCTGACGTCCATATTATCTATATATTTTTGAATTATATGTGAATGTGATAATAGATAATTTTTAGTTTTATTTATTAACTCACTTTTTCTTTGCCTATCCCTTGTATCTAACGTATCATTAAGTAAATTTACATACTTACCTAAAACATCTTCGCCAGTATTTTTATGATCATTACCTTTATTTACAGTGTTATCTTCCACGATCCCACCTCCAAAATTAAAGTTCAAATAGTAAAGTACAAATTTAAAACTTAAGCTAGATATTTATAGATAAGTTGATTGTAGTGCCCTACTCCCCTTGTCACTATGTTCCAAGGGGAGTCTTTACTACTTTTATTATGTCCTCTTCCTTTATTTTCCCCTCTCTAAGTATCTTCGCTTCATTATTTTCTATTTCTACAACTGTAGATGGGAGGTTATTTACAAGAGGACCATCATCTATGTATAAATCTACATTTATCCCCAGTTGTTTTGATATTTGTTCGATATTATAACAGTTTTCGTATCCCGATATATTTGCACTTGTTGCTACTACAGGAAATTTACATTTTTTAAGAATATCTTGTGTTATTTTGTGG
>MGOW01000095.1:5053-9278 GCA_001797255.1 Clostridiales bacterium GWE2_32_10 | reverse complement strand
TTTTTCTATAACTAATGATAACGGACCTGGCCAAAAGTTTGATATAAGTTTTTTTGTAGTTTCTTCTAGTCTGTTTATATATTGATAAACATCAGAAACCTTACCTATGTGAAGGAGTAAAGGATTTTCATAGTTTCTTTTCTTTATTTTGTATATTTTTTTTACTGCCTGCATATTCCAAGCATTACATGCTATACCATAAACTGTTTCAGTAGGAAAAACTACAATTTGCCCTTGTTCTAGCATTAAACAAACATTATCTATGTCATATGTTGTCATTTTTATACTGTCTAATATTATAATCTCCTCATTTTCAAAATACATTTTATCAATCCCCATTTATAAAGCTACTTCTCCATTATTTATTTTAAATATTTTTCCTATATTTAATTTTCTCATTATATCATTATCAAAATCAGTTGTTGTTAGTATAGTTTGTACCTTCTGAATGTATTTAATTAAATGTTCTTGTCTTTCTCTGTCTAGTTCAGATAATACATCATCTAATAATAATATAGGATTTTCACCAGTTTGTTTTTTTATTACTTCTATTTCTGTAAACTTTAATGATAATATAACTGTTCTTTGCTGACCCTGTGATCCATATTTTTTTATATCTCTATCATTTATATCAAATCCATAATCATCCCTGTGAGGTCCAACCATTGTGTACCCATATTTTTTTTCTTCCTCCAACTTTCTTTTTAATTCATATTCAAAATTTTCTTCATTTACATTATTATCATATATAATTTTAATATTTTCATTGTTTGATGTTAAAGATTTATGTATATCAAATATAATCTCTTGTAAATCATTTATATATTCTTTTCTTTTTTGTATTACTTCTTTACCATGTTTCACTAACTGTTCATCCCAAACAGATAATGTTTCACGTGAAACATTATTATTTTTGAGTAAATTATTCCTTTGTTTTACTATTTTGTAATAATTTTGAATATTTTCAAAATATATTCTATCTATTTGTGATATCTGTGCATCAAAATATTGTCTTCTGACATCAGGACCGTTTTTAAAGAACAATAAATTATCAGGAGTAAATATTACAATATTTATTATTCCTAGTAGCTTTCCTATTTTATTTATAGGTAAATCATTTATTATAATTTTTTTTCTTTTGTTTTTATCGTTATATATTTGTATACGCTCTTCTCTATCCTTTTTAAATACAATAGTTTGCATATATAATTCATTCTTATCCCATTTAATAATTTCTATATCTTTGTGTGATTTATACGTTTTACCAATAGCCATTATATAAATTGATTCAAGTAAGTTTGTTTTCCCTTGAGCATTATTTCCGATAAAAACATTCAATCCTTTGTCTAACTCTATATCTAAATTTTCATAGTTCCTAAAATTATTAAGTTTAAGTGTATTTATATACATGGGCTAATAATTAGTCAGTATCAACTAATATTTTTTCTCCCCCTTCTGTTTCAATAATATAACCTTTATATATTTTTCTGCCTCTTTCACATACAATTTCGTTATTAACTTTAACTTTTCCATTTGTAATAAGTATCTTAGCCTCTATTCCAGATGAAACAATCCCAGCTAACTTAAGAAGTTGTCCAAGTTTTATAGATTCTGTATTAATGTAAATCTTTTCCATTTTAAAACTCCTTTTTCTGAACTATTTATTAAATACTGTTAACCCTCACCCTAGCCCCCTCCCTATAGGGGCTAGGGGAAATTATACATTCAACCTAAGTGGTAGTACCAGGTATTTGTATTCATCCGATTCTATAGGATTTATCATACATGGGCTTAGAGGGGATGTAAATAGTAAATTTACATATTCATCATCTATAGCTTTAAGAGCATCTATAATATATTTTGGGTTAAAAGCTATTTTTAAATCTTCTCCTTCTTTTTCAGTTATTACTTCTTCGTGTGCCGTACCCAAAGAAGTATTTGAGGTAATTATAATTTTATTTTCTTCTATGCTTAGCTTAACAGGTTCTTTTTTAGCTACACTAGAAATAAGTGATGCTCTTTCTATACCTAATAAAATTTCTGTTTTATTTACTTTTATTTTAGTATTGTAATTATTCGAAAATATTTGATTATATGAATAAAATTCTCCTTCTAATAATCTAGATACAACTATACTTTCTCCCAAATCAAATAAAATATGATTATTATCTACGTATAACGTAATTATAGCTTCTAAATCAGAACTTAATATTTTACTTATTTCATTCATTGTTTTTGAAGGAATAATTACTTTTATATAATCATTCTGACCTATCATACTTTTTCTATATGACACTCTATATCCGTCAAGTGCAACAATATTTATAAATCCATCTTTTATTTCTATAAGCTCACCCATTAGTGTAGGTTTTGATTCATCTACTGAAACTGAAAATATAGTTCGCCTTATCATATCTTTTAATTCACTTTGAAAAATAATATATCCATCGTTTTTATCTATTACATTAGGTCTAGAAAATTCATCTCCACTTTGCCCCATAATTTTATATTCAGACATATCACATTTTATAATAACCATATTTCTATCATCTACTTCTATGTATATTTCTTTATCTGGTAATTTTCTTATTATCTCTGAAAACACTTTTGCATCTATCGCAATTTGTCCATTTCGTTTTATATTTGCATTTACTTTACTTATAATTCCTATTTCTAAATCATTTCCCATCAATACAAATCCGTCAACATTACATTCTAATAATAAACATTCTAGTATAGGCATTGTTGTTCTATTAGAAATAGCTTTGGATGTAATATTAATTCCTTCTATCAAATTATTTTTCATGCATGTTAATATCATAATTGTTAATAACTCCTTTTTAGAAAAATTTTATTTATTTTATGTTTTTTTTAGTAATAGATATAGTAGGGCCTGTAGATATGTATATAAGTCTTTTCAGCCTTTACACACCAATACTTATAGCGGTGAATAAACTTGTTCATAACTTTAATAATTTCTATGGATAATTTTAATAATTATGGATAACTTTTTAGGTTTTAAAAACTATATACAACTTATACACAGGTTATTAGCTAATAAATAACTTTAATTTGTTATTTGTACTTTGCATCAGTTTCCTTTAATCCTATTTTCTAATAGTTCTAATATTTTCTTTAGTTCTAGGCTATTATTCATATTTGTGTATATTTTATCGTACCCGTGCATTACTGTAGTGTGGTCTCTTCCTCCAAATGATTCTCCTATTTTGGGTAGGGACATATCGGTTAGGCTTCTAGATAAGAACATTGCTATTTGTCTTGGATATGCTATTGCCCTGTTTCGTTTTTTGGATTTTAGGTCTTCTACTTTTAGATTATAATATTCAGAAACTATTTCTTGTATGTATTCAATTGTTATATTTTTGGGTCTTGCTGATATAAAATCTTTTAATGACTCTTTTGCTAGATTCATATCTATTGGTTGGTTTTGAAGGTTAGAAAAAGCTAATATTCTGTTTATTGCTCCTTCTAGCTCTCTAATATTTGATTTTATAGATGTTGCAACAAACACCAACACATCATCAGGGATATGATATTTTTCGGCTTCTACTTTTTTCTTTAATATTGCAATTCTTGTTTCTAAATCAGGTGGTTGTACATCAGCTATAAGTCCCCATTCAAATCTTGATATAAGTCGTTCTTCAAGGGTTTCTATTTCCTTAGGTGGTCTATCACTTGATAATATTATTTGTTTATTAGCTTCATGTAAAGTGTTAAAAGTATGGAAAAATTCTTCTTGTGTAGCCTCTTTTCCTGCTATAAATTGTATATCATCTATTAGTAGTACATCTATATTTCTGTATTTATTTCTAAAGGCTTCATTATTCTTTATTTGAATAGCATTTATTAAATCATTTGTAAAGCTTTCTGATGATGTATATAATATCTTCAGGTTTGGATTTTGAGATAATATATAATGACCTATAGAATGCATTAGATGAGTTTTTCCAAGTCCTACTCCACCGTATAAAAATAGAGGATTATATGCTTTGGATGGTACCTCTGCTACTGCTAAAGACGCAGTGTATGCCATTCGGTTACTTCCTCCGATTACAAATGTTTCAAATGTATACTTAGGATTTAAGTTACTCCTAGAACTTATTTCATTAGAAATAACAGGTTTGGGGGCAACATTTTCCTGGTTTTTAACAGTTATAAAAACATCAAGATCCATATTAGTAATTTGGCGTATTGCATTTTGTAT
>MGOW01000095.1:0-4976 GCA_001797255.1 Clostridiales bacterium GWE2_32_10 | reverse complement strand
GTTCCATAGGTATTAGTGGTTTAAACCATGTATTAAAGCTAACTACTGACACCTCGTTTTTTAATATTTCTAATGCTTCGTTCCACATTTCGGTTATATCCATATCTTGCATTTTTTAAAAACCTCCCAACTTATGCATGGCATAAATATCTGTAGTTACATTTTATCATAAATTTCTAAAATAATCAAACATTTTTTATATAAAAATATGTTGATAAATAGATCTGTTAATAATGTTAAGATTGTGTATAAGTAACAGTAGTAATAATTTATAACATATAAATTAACAAATTGTGTATATGATTATCCACAGCTTAAAAGCCATAAAATAGAGTTTTTTTGATAGTTATCAAGACTATACACAGGTTTATCCACAGAAAAACGTATTTTAGATAGAAATTATAACTATAAACAAATATTTGGATAAAGCCTAAAAAACCTGTGTATAAGTATTTTAAATTTTTTTTGTAACTATTCAGAACCCCTAGAAGTTGAACCTATAGTCTGTCATTGCGAGGTACGAAGCAATCTCTCTTTAAGCCTGAATTTATATAGGATTTCTAAAAATATAACAACGAGATTGCTTCGCGAAAAGATGCTCGCAATGACATCCTGAGGGGGTAGTTCTGAATAGTTACATTTTTTCTACTAAAAAAGTGCCACAGCACTTTTTTAATCACATATTATTCCTACTATTCTTTCTAAATCATCATCATTATAATATTCTATTTCTATTTTGCTTTTGTTTTTACCTGGTTTTATTACTATTTTTGTTCCTAAACTATTTTTTAAGTTTTCTTCTACAATTTTATAAGTACTAGATTTTTGGGGCTTTTGTGATATTTTTGTAGGTTTTTGTTCAAATAATGTTTTTACATATTCTTCGGTTTGTCTAACGCTCATATTTTTATCTATTATTATATCTGCTACTTTTTCCTGTAATTCATGGTCTTCTATATTTACTATAGTTCTTGCATGCGCATTTGAGAGAGTTTTTTCTACTAAATACATCTTTACCTTGTCGTTTAGCTTTAAAAGTCTCAGGGTATTAGCTATTACTGAGCGACTTTTACCTATTTTTATTGCTAACTCTTCTTGTTTTATATTAAGAGTATCTAATAAATTTTGGTATGCTTCTGCTTCCTCCAACGGATTTAAATTTTCTCTTTGAATGTTTTCTATCAAGGCTATTTCCATCATTTCTTTTGGATTATAATCCTTTACAATAGCGGGTATTTCTTTAAGCCCTGCTATTTGTGATGCTCTGTACCTACGTTCACCGGCAACTATTTGATAATAATTAACCATTTTTTTAACTATTATAGGTTGTATAATGCCATGTTCTTTTATAGAGTCAGCAAGCTCGTTTAATTTATCCTCATCAAAATTTTTCCGAGGTTGATTTTTATTTGTTCTTATTTCATCTATATTTAAATTTAAAATCACTTCGCCTTCTGCATTGGAATTACCATCTATATTATTTTCTATTAAAGCAGCAAGCCCTTTACCAAGTCCTTTTTTCATTGTATGTACCTCCCTCTCAAATTTCATTATTTATAACTTCCTCTGCAAGAAATCTATAGCTTTCTGCACCTTTTGATATAGAGTCATATAAGTTTATTGGAAGCCCGTGACTAGGAGCTTCACCTAAACGTACGTTTCTAGGTATAATCGTTTTGTATACATTTTCTTTTAGATGATGTTTTACTTCCTCTACTACTTGTATCGACAGATTTGTACGTGCATCAAACATAGTAAAAACCATACCTTCTATAAATAAATCCGGGTTTAGACGTTTTTTTACTAGATTTATAGTATGTATAAGCTGTGTAAGCCCTTCTAGTGCATAATATTCACACTGAATAGGGACTAGTACTGTATCTGATGCTGTCATTGCGTTTATTGTTAGCATACTAAGTGAAGGTGGGCAATCTATTATGATAAAATCATAATTATCTCTTACTTCATTTAAAGTATTTTTAAGTAAATACTCACGATTTTCTATACCTATAAATTCTATTTCAGAACCTGCTAAATTCATATTTGCAGGAGCAATAATTAAGTTTTTTTGCTTTGTTTTAATTAAAATTTTATCAAGCTTTACTTCACTTAGTAATACATTATATATAGTATTCTTTAGCTTTGCTTTGTCTATGCCAAGCCCTGTGCTTGTATTCCCTTGTGGATCAAGGTCAACAATAAGTATTTTTTTGCCAGCCTCAGCTAGACATGCTGATAAATTTACAGCTGTTGTAGTTTTACCGACTCCACCTTTTTGATTTGTTACAGAAATTATACGACCCATATTATCACTCCATTTACTAAAGTTTTTATCAATTATAACATAAAATAAAAGATTTAACAAGTAATGTTATTTTTTATTTGAGAAGTTTTTCGAGGATATTTTTTTGGTGTGATATTATTTTTTCTTATGAATATAATGTTATGGGATATATCTGTATGTGGGATTAAGTAATTTTCTATTTTTTCAAAGCATCCTCCGAGTTGATTAATAATAGTTAAAGAATTATCAATTTCCTCTTGAATGTTATTAGGTCCCTTCATGGCTAAAAAATATCCGTTAGGTCTAACAAAAGGCAAGCAGTACTCAGATAGCATAGGAAGATAGGCAACAGCCCTTGAGGTACAAATATCAAATTTCTCTCTGTAATCCTGATTACAACCTAAAATCTCAGCACGCTCATGAATGCAAGTAACGTCTAATAAATTTAATTCACTTACAACATCTTTTAAAAAATTTATACGTTTGTTTAATGAATCAACAATAGTTACATGTAAGCTAGGA
Organism: Clostridiales bacterium GWE2_32_10; assembly: GCA_001797255.1. Classification (GTDB taxonomy): domain Bacteria; phylum Bacillota; class Clostridia; order Lachnospirales; family UBA12420; genus UBA12420. Next base: position 2,170 of record MGOW01000095.1, on the reverse strand, counting down.
AGCACTATTTTCAAAGGTATAGCAGGAAATCCTGCACCAGAGCCTATATCAATTATATTTCTAACTAAAGTAAAGTCATAAAATTTTAAAACAGACAAACAATCAATAAAGTGCTTTAAAATAACATCACGATCATCTGTAATAGCTGTTAGATTAAACTTCTTATTAGTTTCTAGCAATATATCTTTATAAAGCATAAACTGGCATATCTGTTCATTAGTTATGTTAATACCAAAACTTCTAGCACTTTCTATAAGTAAAGTTTCTAATTCTTTCATAAAATAAGCCTCCAAGTAAAATATTATTACAAAATTTTTAATTTTAAAAAAATCTATTGATTTTTTTAAAATATTATACTATACTTAATACAAAAAAACAAGTTTTATTATAAACTGTATATTTTAAATAAAAAAAAGGGGAGATTTACATGATTAAAAAGTTGTTTATGAGCATCAATGTTTTGTTTGTACTTGCCTGTTCAACTGTTTTAGCTACTGATTCGGTATTTGTAAGAACAGAAGGTGGGAGTCAAGATTTAAGTGATTTTTTTACAGAACTTATGGGTAAAATAATGCCTCTTGCATATCAAATAGGAGGATTTTTGATATTTATAGCAGTTGTAATGGCAGGCTTTGACATGATAAAGCATAGAAAAGATGGGGATAAAAGAAAAGAAATACTTCACTCTTTCCTATGGCTTGCTGTAGGAGCATTCATAATAGGCGCTGCTGTAGTTATAGCGGGTATCATATGGAATTCGACAACAAACTAATAAAAAATATGACAAAGTGCAATATTTTATGATAAAATTATTGACAAAAATAGTAAAAAGTATTATAATGTACGTATAAATAAAGATAAAAATTGTAATATACGATATTACATAATATGTTTGAAAGGGGATGTTATTTATGAATAGGATGTTAACTAAATTATGGATTATGGCTTTTAGTATGATGGTAATGATACCGAGTGTAGCATTTGCTACTTCTGATGTAGCAAAAGAATTAGGTGCGTTAGCAAAAAACATTGCAGGTGTTGCTCAGCCAGTGGGAGCCTTTTTTATACTTATGTCTGTTTTAATGGTAGGTTTTAATATTATTAAAAATAGAGACAAAGCAGAAGATAGAACAAAAGCAATGGAATCTCTGTTGTGGTTAGGTATAGGAGCATTTATAATAGGGGTAGTACTTACATTAGGGCCAGCAGTAGCAGGTCTAAGTGGTATAGATACCAGTGATTTAGGTGAATTTAAAAAATAAAGGGTAGTGAAAATAATTAATAAAAATAAAAAAATTAGGTTTATTATATCATCCTAATTTTTTTATTTTTATTAATGTTGGGTATTATGTTATATATAAAATATAATATTTAGGTATGAAGGATTAGTGCAAAAAAATAAATAAAATTTACCATATTATAAATATTATATTTATTTAAAATTATGATTCTACTACAACAACTATTTTTACTTAAAAAATCGCTTAATTTTGACCTGTAATTGTTCGTTTTGATGGAGAAAATACGGTTTTAGAGGTTGATTTTTAAGTAAAAGTGAGAAATATTTTCAATAGTTTGAGTTGTTACAGTAGAATTAATCATACATTAGGGATAAAATTATAACGATTATATGATAGGGAGGATAAAATATGCAAAAGTATTTATTATACATAGTAGTATTCATTTGCGGGGCCATGGTCATGATCCTTGAACTTGTAGCATCGAGGATTCTTGCACCTTTTGTAGGAACATCTTCATATGTTTGGACAAGTTTGATAGGAATAATATTAGGGAGTTTGAGTTTTGGGTATTGGTTAGGTGGTAGACTTGCGGATAGAAATCCTAAGAGGTTTGCACTTGCCATGATTATATTTAATGCGGCAATATTTATAGGTGCGACAACGTTTATAAATATATTGGTATTATCTGTAATAGAACAATACATAAGTGATATTAGAATAGCTGCAATTATTTCTACATTAGTTTTATTCTCATTTCCCAGTGTGCTTTTAGGTATGGTTTCTCCGTATGCAGTAAAACTACAAATGGCTGATATAGATAAGACTGGTTCTACAGTAGGGAATTTGTATGCTATATCGACTATAGGAAGTATTGTTGGGACATTTTTAGCTGGATTTGTATTAATACCTAGTTTTGGTAGTGAAAAAAA
>MGOW01000094.1:6835-31934 GCA_001797255.1 Clostridiales bacterium GWE2_32_10 | reverse complement strand
TGGATTTTTGTTGAGATTATTAATTTTAATTTGTTTGCATACAGCCCATTTTTCTTTTTCTACAGTATTCTGATTATGATTCCACCATTGGTTAAAGTCTGGGTACAATGTTTTCAGATTGTTGTTCACAGAAGAAGGGATGATATAAAGTCACCTGAAGCATCACAGGTATTGGAATCCGAAGCATCACACGATGAGGGTATTTTGTATATTCTGAAACAGTTTTTGGACCCAGCTGGTTTGCTTGACTTTGTGAATATTTATGAGTTTTTAGATAATGAGATCAGATTATGGAATGGATTTAACATTTATCACAAGGTTGTAATCTTTTGCTATATTTTTGGTGTCTAGTATAAGCTCTTTTAAGCGTTCTTTAGTTATTCTTGAATGTCTTACAACAAAATCAATTATTGTATCCTGCATTTTATCAAAATATTCAAAGGTTTGTTGAACACCTATAACAGTACCATTCATACGTATTGGGTGTAACGTCATTGTACTACTTGGTGATATAAAAGAGTAATCAGAGGCCACCGCAAGGGCCATTCCTATGGAATGCCCTCCTCCAAGAACTATTGAGACAACTGGTTTTCCAAGACTCACAAGCATTTCTGATATTGCAAGACCTGCCTCAACATCCCCACCTATTGTATTTAAAACCACCAAAAGCCCTTTTATCTTGTCATTTTGCCTTATCCCAACCAACTGTGGCATTACATGCTCATATCTAGTAGTCTTATTTTGTGGTTGCAGCATAACGTGCCCCTCCACTTGCCCAACTATAGTCAAACAATGTATTTCACTAGTCTTTTCTTCATCTTCCTTCTTACCATCCACTATTATTCCCCCTTATATCAGTACATAATTCATAGTTTGTATATCTTTCTTACTATTATGTACGATTATTTTAAAATTTATTAATAATAAATTTAGGGGAAGTTATCTCTAAATCTTAAATTCCCTATGCAGCTCAGTAATCGTAAACTTCACCGCTTCCTTTTTTACTAGTAACGCAATAGTCGCAAGCGAATCAACTGCTTGCAAAATTTCTATATTATTGCTTTTTAGACATTTTATAACCCTGCTCATTATCCCTGGCACACCTGTCATTTTATTTCCTATTATCGTAACCTTTGCACAATCATCATTTATTAGGTAATTTACGTTATATTCATCTAAAATCTCTTTTACTTTTTTCATATTTTCTTTATTTATGATAAAAGCTTTTTTATCTGTGTAAACATTTATCATATCTATACTTATCATACTTTGTGCTATTTCAGTAAATATCTCCTCATTATATGGATCATTTTCATTTATTATAATTTGCACTCTATCCGAAAGGCTTGTTATTCCTGTTAATAGCCTTTCTTCTTTACTTTCAGCATTTTTTATATGCTTATATGTTATTTTTGTACCTTTATGGTTTGTAAATGTATTTTTTATTTTCATTTCTATATTTGCACGCCTTACAATATCTACTGCTTTCGGGTGAATAATCTTAGAGCCATTATCCGCTAGTTGGAATACTTCATTATACCCTATTTCATCAATAATTCTTGCATTTTCACACATTCTTGGGTCAGCAGTCATAAGCCCATTAACATCCGTATATATTTCTACCAAATCTGCTCCTATAGCTTCAGCAACTATACTGGCTGTTGTGTCACTACCACCTCTGCCGAGTGTTGTGATGTCTCCGTCCTGAGTTACACCTTGAAAACCTGTTATAACTGGTATTATACCCTGATCTATCAACTGAGTAATTCTCTGTGAGTAAACCTTTATAGTCCCTGCACAGTTAAAGTTATTATCCGTTATTACCCCTGCCTGGGCTCCTGTTAGAGCAACAGCCTTGACTCCTTCTTTATTTAAAAGCGTAGAAAAAACAACAGCCGATATGACCTCCCCACACGACATTATTAAATCTAAATCCCTTTTTCCTACTTCATAATCAATTTCCTTTACCAAACTTATCAATGTATCCGTCGCGTATGGGTCTTCCTTACGCCCCATAGCTGACACTACGACAGCAACTTTATTCCCTACGGTAAATGACTCTATGACCTTATTTACCGCCATCCTCCTAGCTTCCTCAGTTTTAAGCGAAGTCCCTCCGAACTTTTGAACAACTACTGACATAAGTCCCCCTCCAATCTATACCTCTGATATCCATTCTCTATCTATTATATCATATACTATAATTTTATGATAGTGTTAAATTTATGTGAAAGGAAAAAAGCCAATATAATATTGACTTTTTTAAAATTTTAATCACACCTCGAATTTCATTATATCATTCAACGTAACAAGCACAAACCTATTATCCTTTTTCGCAATGTCTAACAAATTCTTCTCAAAACCATTTTTAGAGAATATATAGTAATACATATTCTTATAACTAAACATTCCCCCTACTTTCTTAACCTTTTCATACACATCTACTCCTACCATATTTTTTGTATATTTGCACTCCACTATTATTATACTCTCGTCGTCAGCTGCTACCACATCTATTTCCTCTTGAGATTTAGTTAGGTTATTAGTCCCCCACCATTTACCTATATTCCTTGCTACAAATGGGAGTTTATCTTGCATGTTTAGTCTTATAATATATTCTTTACATATCGTTTCAAAAGCATAGCTGACATACTCATTTATTTGCTCGTCGATTATTTTTTCATAAACATATTCCGTTCTATCCTGCTCTATAAGGGATTTATTGTTATATACAAAATTATAATAAAATCTATAATACATATCTTGTATACGATATATAGTTTTCCTTGATATTGTATAGTTTATTTAGCTGTTTCAACTCTTTTTCCCTGCCATAAAACATGGTATATCAGCTCCTTTTTATATATAGTTTATCATATAAATTTACACATGTCAAGAACTACTGAAGTGTATTTCAGTAGTTCTTGGGTGGGTTGTTATTTACATAAACCTGTCGTTGCGAGGTACGAAGCAATCCCTCTTTTCTCATACATACAACAGCTTTCCTTTAGGCTTATGTATCTCTCGTCCAATGCTTTGGGCTATCTCTATACATTCATCTATGATTACCTCAACATTATCCAAAGCTTCTTTATATGTCCTGTCATCAGCCATGTACCCTGATAATTCTGGTACCTCTGATATAAAACCTCATAATTCCGTATCTACTTTAGGTTGATTAATTACCTCAAGTCTACGTATACTACTCAAGCCCTGATTCTCCCGTATTTCCAAACTAGCCCCTCCTGTGTCTAATACCTCAATAAACCCATGACAAGGTGGATTAAAATCACGTGGTTCACTTATACTTCCCGCCGACATCTGAATAATTTTTAGTCCGCCCATTGGACCATAATCTACTTCTTCAAGTTCAACTCTATGTGTGTGGGCAGAAAGTAATACTACAGTATTTATTTCTGGATTTGCTTCTATATTAGTTCGTGATATTCTTTGTTCCAGTAAAATCCCACTTAATTCTCCTAACGTATAAGCTTCAGTGTCTTTAACCTCTTTGCTAGCTACAAAACGTATAAGTTGCAAAACATTTATAATCTCGTGATTATGTAGAAATTCATAATCCCTATGACAACAAACAAACCTTATATTTCCTTCTGTTACTACTCTTACATCTTCTTTTTTAGGATAATCATCGTTACCAACTATTCTTATTATCCCAGTATTTTTACAATTTTCTACTATATCATCCATATCTTTATACCCATCCCCTAAATGAATAATCGTATCTGGCAGAATGGCTCTTTCTATGTACTTTTCAAATAGCTGATTAACTAATTTTCTTTTTTCATGACTATCGCCCATAACTAATATACTACTCATAATTCCACGCCCTTTTAATTTTGTCATATTATAACATATCTTCATATTTAAGTCAATATTTTTTTTCGTAAAAAACAGGCGTCACATCACTCCGCCCATTTTATCAACCCCATCTCCTTATTATTCTCCGTATAGCTGTTATTCGGTATAACCCTCGCCGTATATCCGACCTTCCCTATGAAATCAAGCTTTACGTTAGTCTCGTATTGGTAGTACTCGTCGCTCATTTCCTCCGCTTTATACATCGGTATTGTCTTGTATTCTACCACATTATCATTGTTATCAAGTATTCCTATATAGGCCTCTACAATGACATCATCCTCAGTTAAGTTTTCCATTCTTACATCTGCCTGTAGCTTTACTTCGTCGCCGTATTCGGCTTTGCTTTGGTTTGCGATTTGTTTTGTATATATACTTACCTTGCCCCAGTTTGCGTGTACTTTTTCTTTCCACTCGCACATTTGCTTTATAACCTGCACGCTGTCTCTATATAGCTTGTTCTTGTTTTTTATACAGTTTGCATAGAACTTCTCGTAATATTCCTTTACCTGCCTGTGCATGTTGAAATATGGGGTTATGGTTGTGATAGATTTTTTCATGGTTTCTACCCATCTATCGGAATACGGCTTGTCGTTTTTTTCGTAGTACATGGGGATTATTTCGTTTTCAAGTATAGTGTAGAGCATCTTGCTTTCTTCTGAGTCTTGTTCTTCTAGAGAGTCAAACTTGCGATAGTCTCCTATAGCCCATCCATTATTACCATTGTACCCCTCACACCACCAACCATCTAGTACACTAAAGTTTATGACTCCGTTTGCTGCAGCTTTTTGTCCGCTTGTGCCTGATGCCTCATATGGTCGTCTTGGGGTATTTAGCCATACGTCAACTCCCGCCACCATGTGCTTTGCTAGGTTCATGTCGTAGTTTTCTATGAAGATTATTTTATTTGCAAACTCTGGCTTCATTGATAATTCGTATATGTCTTTTATAATGTCCTGTCCCGGGATATCGGCGGGGTGTGCTTTGCCTGCAAATATTATTTGGATGGGTCTTTCTTGATTATTTATTATTTTCTTTAACCTTTCTATATCTCTAAAAATTAACCCTGCTCTTTTATAGGTTGCAAATCTTCTTGCAAAGCCTATGGTTAATACATTCTCGTCTAAGCTTATATTTCGTTCTAAATCATCATTTAAATATTCCCTTTTCCGTTGAATTTGTAGCCTATCTTTTGCAAGATTTATTAGATTTCGTTTATTTTCGATATGCTTTTGCCATAGAACATCATTTGATACATCATTTATCCTATTCCATATATCATCGTTATCTATACTTTTCCTATATTCTCGTTCAAAACTTTGTGCATATAGGCTTTTCATGTTAGGTGCAAGCCATGTAAAAATGTGAACCCCATTTGTCACATGATCTATAGGCACCTCATCCGTAGGCACATCATGCCAAACCTTTTTCCAAAGCTCCCGTGATACCTCCCCGTGCAGTGCTGATACAGCATTTGAGTATATAGAGGTTCTTAGTGCTAGAACTGTCATGCTAAATAGCCTGTCCCCGTTATTTGTATTACATTCTCCAAGCTCTAGAAATCTTGTTCTGCTTATCCTAAATGTGTTTATATAATTTTTAAAATACCTCTCTATAATATTAAAAGAAAACATATCATTTCCAGCTGAAACTGGTGTATGCGTTGTAAAAATTTCATTTGACCTGACAAGCTCAAGTGCCTCGTAAAAATCTATATTGTCATTCTTCATAACTTGAGCAATGCGTTCGAAAACTAAAAATGCTGAGTGACCTTCATTTATATGCCATACAGAAGGAGTTATATTAATAACCTCGAGTAGCTTAACTCCACCTATACCTAGTAGCATTTCTTGCTTTATTCTTTGGTTATAATCTCCACCATATAAGGCATCTGTTATACCTTTATTTTCATCTGTATTTTCATCTATATTGCTATCTAATAAATAGAGTTTATTTATTCCAATCTCCATCTCCCATACTTTCGCCCATATGCGAGTATCTTCCATTGTTATATTTATCATTACTTCTTCACCATTTTGGTTATATACTGGTCTTACCGGTAGGTCATCAAAATCATTGGTTATAAAAATATTCTTTTGGTCACCATATTTTGATATGTTTTGTATAAAATATCCCTTTTGGTACAAAAGCCCTATCCCAACTACAGGTATACCAAGGTCACTTGCTGATTTCAGATGATCACCTGCGAGCACGCCGAGACCACCAGAATAAATAGGTATGCTCTCGTGCAAGCCGTACTCAGCACAAAAATATGCAATAACATCATTTCTGTATTCACCATGACTTCTCTCTTGCCATGCATCGTTATTTTTTATGTAGCTACCAAATTCTGAAACTACATCATTATATAAATTTATAAAAATCGCATCTTCACAAAGCTTTATAAGCCTTTCTTCCGAAACAATATTTAAGAGCTTTACAGGATTATGATTTGTACCTTCCCAAATTTCTTTATCTATATATTTAAACAAATCTACCGCCTTATTATTTGAACTCCACCATATATTATAAGCTATATTCCTTAACATATTAATACTATCAGGAATCTTCGGCACAACAATAATCTTCTCCAAATTCATACTCTCACTCCTCCCCACAAAGTCCCACATCTCATATCTCACATATATATTATTCCATTCTATATAAAAAAAATACAAATAAAATTTTTATATTTTTTTATAAATATATATTGTCTTTTTTACGTTTATAATGTATAATTATGTTGTGGAAAGATTTGACTTTAGGAGGGTTTTTTATGAGCATACAAAATTTAATAAATCTTATTGATTCTAATATGTTTCTTTTGGTATCATATGCCTTAATATTTATCTTAATAAGTTCTGCTGCATTAAAATTTTTAGCTAAGGTATTTATGTTTTTTATATATATTGGAGTCTTTATTTTTGGTATGTCATTTATGCTTTCAACCTCTTCAGATTCAGGGATAGCTAGTATATCCATTGATAAAATTGCCAAGAACATGTCGAAGACGTTTAAAGATCTAAAGGAAGCTTTTAACACCAGCAAAACTTTTATAACTGATCTTGAAAAAACTATTGATGTAAATAAAGCTAAAGATTATATGAGTGATATTAATGATACGTTAGATAAAGCAAGTAAATAAGTAATGAGTAGAATAAAGAACTCCATAAATGGAGTTCTTTATTCTACCGATATTATGTAATAATAAACCTGCTGACCCCCAAATTGAACTTCAATATCACAATTTGGGTATTTCTTTTGTGTATATTCCTTTATATTATTTGCTGCTGCTTCATTCACATCTTGACCATAGTATATAGATATGAGTTCGCTTGAATCATCTATCATCATGTCGATTGTTTCTGTTACAGTTTTATGTATATCTTTCCCTACCTTTTTAATCTCACCTTGCACAATTCCAAGTATATCATTTTTCTTTATCTTATGTTCACCAACCACAGTATCTTTTATAGCATACGTTATTTCTGCTGATTTTAGGTCTTTAAATGCTCTTTTTGCATTTTCAATATTTTTTTCTACAGTTTCTGATGGGTTATAAGCAAGCAAAACTGATATTCCTTGTGGAATATTAATAGTATCTATTATATAAATTTGTTTATCTTTTATTACATTCTCAACTTGTTTCGCCGAAAGTATTATATTTTTATTATTTGGAAGAATAATCACATTATTAGCATTTACACTTTGAACAGCTTTAATCAAATCATCCGTACTAGGATTCATACTCTGCCCACCATTAACCACATAGTCAGTACCTAAGTCCTGCATTATATTAGTTATTCCTGTTCCATTAGCAACAGAAACATAGCCTATTTCTTTTTTAATTTCATTCTGAATTTTATTTTCTTTCTTAGTTATAATATCTTCATGTTGCTCTTTCATATTTTCTATTTTTACAGTCAAAAGTCGTCCTGTCTTCAGTGCTTCTTCTAATACCTTTCCTGGATTATTTGTATGTATATGAACTTTTATTATTCCTTCGTCTTCAACTAAAACTATAGAATCCCCCATTTTATTCAAAAATGTATCTAGATCCTTCATTTTATTATTCATTTTAAGTTTTCTTTCAACTATAAACTCCGTGCAATACTCATATAATATTTCAGCTTCCTTTACCTTTTGAGTATTTTGTGTAGAATGAGCAGCATCAGAATCCAGTAAAAGCTCTGGCTCTTCTTTTATCATACCACTTATAAATCCTTGAATAATGCACAAGAAGCCTTTTCCTCCTGCATCTACAACCCCTGCCTGCTCTAGTTCTTTGAGCATTTGGGGTGTTCTAGCTAACACTTCCTCTGCATGATTATATGCTTCCTGTAGAAACTTCTCTATATCCTCATATTCAGGTGCTATTTCATTTGCCTTTTTTGCAAATTCTCTTACTATTGTAAGTATCGTACCTTCTTTAGGCTTCATAACCGCCTTATATGCTGCTACCTCAGCTTCAGAAAAAGCAAGTGCCATGTCGTTAACTGTAGCCTCATTTTTATCTGCAAGACCGTTTGCAAATCCTCTAAATATTTGTGACAAAATCACACCTGAATTTCCTCTTGCCCCCCTAAGTGCTCCATTAGACGCAACTTTAGCAACCTCAGAAACAGTAGCCGAAAGTTCAAGATTTTTCACTTCCTTTGCAACCGATAACACAGTTAATGCCATATTAACACCCGTATCCCCATCTGGGACTGGAAAGACATTAAGCTCATTAATAATATTTTTGTTTTCCTGTAAAATATTAGCTCCGGTTATAATCATGTTTTTAAATATCTGACCATTTATTTTCTCCATTTCATCTCCACCCCACTATTTATTCTACTCTTAATCCTTCAACCATTACTAATACATTTTCAATTTTTAGACCTGTAAACTGTTCTAGCTTATATTTTACAGTATTCATAAGGCTCTCACCTATTGCTGAGATATTAGTACCATATTCTACTACAATATGTAGCTTAATACTAACCTTATTATCATTTATCTCAACATCTATTCCCCTTGTAAGATTTTCAAACCCTAATAATTTTACAAAACCATCCTTTATATTGCGTGCCGCCATACCTACAACCCCGTAGCATCCCATAGCTACAACACCAGCAATCTTAGCAATAACCTCTTTATCAATTACTACCTTACCCAAATCATACTCAAATAACGCAAACATCTTCCTCAACCCCCGGTTTTTTTAAAGTACAAAGTTCAAAGCTCAAAGCTCAAATATTACTGTATTTATTATTTGTACTTTGCTATTTGTACTTTGTTATTTGCTATTATACTATAACTTAGAAAATTTTTCAACTCTTTTTTCTTTTTGTCTTGCTTTTTTTTTTGAAATGTGTTACAATGTATAACAGTGTTTTACTTGAAAATAATATGTAAGGGGGTCTATATATGGCTAAATGTTCAATATGCGAAAAAGCTTCTCATTTCGGAATAAAGGTAAGTCACTCTCACAGAAGAGCTAACAAACAATGGAAATCTAACATAAAAAAAGTTAGAGTAAACTTAAACGGAACATCTGAAAGTGTTCATGTATGTACTAGATGCTTGAAATCAGGGCTTGTATCAAGAGCTTAGTAAAAAAGATTTTTATAAAAAAATAGCTTAGGTTTTAAGCTATTTTTTTGGTATTCTAAACAACTTTCTTAGAAACTTTGGTAATGTAAACACAAATATTTTCACATAAATCCCCCCTGATTTTTAGTTATTTAGTGACATCTTTTATCATCTTTTACTAACATAACACCGACCGCTATAAAAGTCACAGCTACAAAAAAGCACCAGAAATTTTGTGGTATAAACAGTGTTAAGAGCACACCGACACCTACAGCTATAGATATTATCCCTACTAATTTTTTATGAAACATCCCCTCACCAGCTTTTTTATAAAAATATTTTGTTTACTTATATTATATTGAAGTTAAATAAAAAAAGAACAATTAAAAATTATTCTTTTTATAAAATTTTCTTTTAATAAGTGATTATTCATCAAGCACTTCATTTATAAACACTGTCAAATTTTTCTTTAAATCTATTTCATATGGATTAACTAATCTACTTCCTTTTTCGTCCTCAAATACCCTTACAACAGGTCTTGTAAGCATATCTTTGTTTTGTTCCGAAACTATGGCCTTGCAACCATTATTAAGCATTGCAATAACACCTGATGGATATGGTGCAATAAACCGCTTAAATGCATCAACCATTTCTCGGTCTAGTTCTGACACACTCAAATGTGTTAGGTACTCAATTACTTCATATGCCTTCATAGCTTTTCTATATGACCTATCCGAAGTCATGGCATCATACATGTCACACACAGTAACAAGCCGTGTTAATTTATGTATTTGAGCATACTCAACTCCTAATGGATATCCAGTACCATTCATCTTTTCATGATGCATAAGTACTATATTTTTTGAAATAGGAGTTATTTGCGGCTTTTGATTTAGTATGTCATAACCTAGCTTAGGGTGTTTCTTCATAAGATCAAACTCTGCATCAGTTAATCTGCCTGGCTTATTAATGATTTCATTAGGTATAAATATTTTTCCTAAGTCGTGAAGTATCGAACCTACCGCTAGCTCTTTTAGTCTAGCCATATTAATATCTAGGTGTGCTCCTACTGTAACAGCAAGTACGCAAACATTTACAGAATGTGCATAAGTGTATTCATCCTTAGTACGTATATCATTTATATTAAAGATAATCTCCCTAGTACTTAATATTTCGTCTATTATTTGATCTATACATTTCATTATCTTGTCTATATTTATGTCCTTATGATCAATATAATTTTTAAATTGTACCTTTATTTCTTCCCTACTTTGGCGTCTGGTTTTTTCGCGTAATATGTCATCCGCCTCTATTCCACCAGATATTTCATCCTCTACATAAACCGTATTATACCCTTTTAGTTTTAGTTTTTCTATATAATTATCTTTTACTTTTGTACCTGCTGTTAGCAACATACCACCATGCTCATCATACACATTCCTAGCTAATTTTTCTTCTCCCTTTAACTTTTCAATGTTTATTGCTCTCACAAAATAGCACCCCCAGAAAATATAGTACACAGTTTACAATGCACAGTTATTATAATTTTTAATAAAATCATCTAATTTATATAAAACCTTTGATTTATTTAGATCAATTTTTTCACATTTTAATATCTCAAATTCAACTAAGTTATTATTTAAAATGTTAACTTTCGCCAAATTCATCTCAGAAAATATTTCTACAATAATTAAAAATCTAAATACATTTAACCTACCACTTAAATCATTTATTATATTATCAATACTTTCTGCAAATTTACCTTGTATATTTTTATTTTGAAAGTACTTATACACCAATATAATATCTGTCCTAGAAATATTTATTTTTTCTATATCTAATATTACATTTCCGTTTTTATACTCCTCGTTATTCATATTTCCAAAAATATTATATATTTCATATAATCTAAATTTCTCATCCTTAATATCTTTTAGTAAAATTTGTGGATTACTATTACCATTCCATTCGTTAATTTGCAAGCTTCCTGCTAAGATTACATTCATTCTATCATAAAGCTTTTCAAAATATTCAGGTGAGTTAAACATTATGCTATCTATTATAACATTATTTTTTCTAATTTTCAACTTCAAATGATTATTTTCTTTACCTAAAAGTCTAAAATTTTCAACATTACATGCAAAAGAGAATACAGGTTCTGGATTTCCTATTCCATAGGGCTCTAGTTTTTCAATATTTTTTATAAAGTCTATTGTTATATCTTCGCACTTTAACTCTGCTTCAACTTTTAGTTTAGGTACTAACATATCTTCTGTTATATTACCATTAGCATAATCTTCTATCCTTTTTCTAAAATTTTCAAATTTATCAATGTCTAGAGATAATCCCGCTGCAGCATCATGCCCACCATATCTATGTAAAAACTCTTTCGCACTACTTATCGCATCAAATATGCTAAATTCTGATATGCTTCTGGCTGAACCTGTAGCCTTACCTTCCTCTATATTAAACAGAATAGTAGGTTTGTAAAATTTATCAATTACCTTCGATGCAACTATACCTATAATACCATGATGCCACCCTTCTTTAGCTAGTATTATTATTTTTTTCTCTTTCGCAATTTCATTAGCCTGTATTTCTTCTAATACTTCATTTAATATCTGTTTTTCTATCTCTTGTCTCTCTTGATTATTTTTTTCTAGTTCCTTCGCTATAATATTTGCTTCAGTTTCATCATCAGTTATAAATAATTTCACGCATTTTTTCGCATCATCTACTCTACCTGCCGCATTTAACCTCGGTCCTATTATAAATCCTATAAACCCTGAGGTTATATCAGTATTTTTATACCCTATTTCTTTTAGCATAGCACGTAATCCTATATTTGTGGTTACTTTTATTCTTTCAAAACCGAACTTAGCTATGACTCTATTCTCATCTACCAAAGGTACAATATCTGCTATCGTACCAATGGATACAATGTCTAAATAATTCCATATACTATCTACATTTCCAAGCTTTATAGCTAATGCATGTATCAGCTTAAATGTAACACCAACACCAGCCAAGTTATCAAAAGGATATGTAGAATCTGCCCTTTTAGGATTTATAACCGCAAGTGCATTAGGTAATTTTTCTTGACATTCATGATGATCCGTCACTATTACCTGCATTCCAAGAGAGTTAGCATAATCTACTTCATCAACTGCCGCTATACCATTGTCTACTGTAATTATAAGTCCTGTACCGCCTTGTTTTATTATGTCAAGTGCATTTTTATTAATACCATACCCTTCATCCATTCTATTAGGTATATAATAATCTACATTAATGTGGATACTCTTTAGATATCTATACAGTATTGATGTGCTAGTAACCCCATCCACATCATAATCACCATATATAACTACCTTTTCCTGTGTTTTTATAGCACTTAGTATTCTCTCTACTGCTATAAACATATCATTTAGCAAATAGGGATTATAAAACTGCGTGGTAGACGGATTCATAAACCTTTCTACTTCATCTTTGTTTACTATTCCCCTATTATACACCAGCCTCTGTATAATCTCTGGATGATCTATAGTCTTATCATAAACAAAATTTTTACAATCTACATATTTCCAATTATATTTGCCCTTCATTATACATTTTCTCCTTTAACTAGTAGTCGCCACTTATCTCACCCTGTTTCTCTGCTTGAAAATTTTTTTGTCCATTTCTATAATCATCATAATTACTTACCACCTTAAAAGTATCTAATGCAACTATTAAAAGAAGTACTATTGGAATTATATTGTTTAGTATCGCCTTCTTCATGTTTATGCTTTGGATTTTTGAAATCACCTTTGTACTCAAGTATATGTAATAAGCGAATAATATAAAGTCCGAAATTATTTTAAATATATCAAAATTTGCTGAACTATCAATATCATTTACAAAAACGATTGAAAATGTAGAATACATTATAAATGTAGTAAACTTAAATACAGCTATAGGTGTAAGCATATACACTTGGGAAATAATTATTTCCTTGATACCAGCCTTACCGCCAACCATATACCCTATAAACATTATCATAACCGAAAATAATATTATATACATAATAATTCCAAATACTGCTATAATCCATGAAAAAAATATTGCAACATAGCCTAATCCGCTAGATGTTATTATAGAATAGGTTTCATAATCATTGTTCATATTAATCGCAGTCCAAACCATAGCTGTAACCAAAATTATAATTGCTAG
The DNA here is from genome assembly GCA_001797255.1 of Clostridiales bacterium GWE2_32_10. Taxonomy (GTDB): domain Bacteria; phylum Bacillota; class Clostridia; order Lachnospirales; family UBA12420; genus UBA12420. Next base: position 18,269 of record MGOW01000094.1, on the reverse strand, counting down.
TACCGCATAATTATAATTTTCTGCCTTAATCTTTCTCATTACTACATCCTCAGGTCTATAAAACAACTTTAAAATATCCCTCATATCATCCCTCCTTTAAATCTTATACTTTCCTATATGTACAGTTAAATCTTTAGAAACATTGTTTACATGTTCTGTAAGTCCTGCTAGGTTTTCCATTAGAGCCATTTGTTCTTCTGTAGATGCACTTATCCCCTGTGTCTTTTCAAGTGAAGATTTTACAGATTCTGAAATATTTTTTATACCTTTATTTGCTTCTGTCTTCTTTTCCTCTATTGAGTTTATAATAGTGTTTAATGTTTTTATATTATTTATTAGTTGTTTCGATGCATTACTCATTTCACCAAATACCCCTCTTGCATTAGATAAATATGTATCCGACAGGCTAACAATATCTTGTGCATTATTCATAGTGTCATATGCAATACCTATTTCACTTATTATGTCTGCTATTATTGAATTTATTTCTTCTGTCGAATTACCTGATTGCTCTGCAAGTTTTCTTATTTCATCTGCTACTACTGCAAATCCCTTTCCTTGTTCTCCTGCACGTGCCGCTTCTATCGCTGCGTTTAATGCTAATAGATTTGTTTGCTCTGCTATATGTTTTATTGTCTCAACTATTCTACTTATAAGATTAGATTTATCAGCTAGATTACTTATTTTCTCAGCAACATTTTCATTTTCTTGCTTATTCTTTTTGAAGCTATCTGTTAATTCTATAATAGCCTTTTCACCAAATTCATTCTTTTGTCTTAAATCTTCTGAATATCTATTTGTAGAAAATATGTTTTCATTAGCCTTTTCAATTTCATTTGATAACGAATTTATTATATCAACACTATGATTTGCTTCATCTGTTTGAATACCCATATCATGTGTAATATTTTGAGTTTCCATAGCTATTTGCTCACTAGCACTATTCATCTGTTTTGTACTCATATTTAAGTTTTGGATACTGTATTCAAGGTTATGTACATTATTTTGCATTTTCTCAATAAGACTTCTATTATTATTTTTAAGAGTATTCCAACTGTCCACTAATATCTTTATCTCATCTTTTCCTTTTACTACAATATTAGGTGTGGTTAAATCAAACTTTGCAACTTTTTCAGCATCCTTTGATAACCTTATAATAACGCCTGTAACCTTCTTTGATATTAAAATACCAGCAATAACCGCAAGGATAGCAGTTGATATTATACAAATCCAAAATAATACTTTATAATCTTGCAAACTTTTATATTCACCTTCGCAATTATAATCTATCCCTACTACTCCTATTACATTGCCATTAATATCTTTTATTGGCTCATATACCGTATAAACAATCCCTACTGAGCTTTGCATAATACTAGCATCTTCCATGTTAGAGCCTGCATATATTTTCTCTATAAGATCTATATCTTCTGTTACTTCGTCACCAATAGCCGACCTTTCTTCCTCATCAAGAGTACCATCAACTACATATTCAAATTTTCCATCTGATACTTCTCTCATAGTGTACAAATAATAGGCATTACCATACTCCCTTATCGAGTTAAGCTCGGAAACCATTTTTGTATATGATTCTTTATCTGCATCCTCTGTTACTTTTATCTTTTTAAATTCCTCGGTATCTATAACCTTAGTCGCAGCATCTAAAACATTCTGTGCGTTACTTTTTAGTCTCTCTTCTATCATATTTTGCGTTGTAATATAATACGTAAGCGAGTTAACAACCGACACACCAAATACAAATAAGAATACCAATAATATAATTTTAAAAGTTAAGCTTTCCCTCCATTTCAAATCTTTCATAATCTATTCCCCCTATAAATATATTCTTACTTATAAATATATTCTTACTTATCTAGCCCATCTAAAGTGTAAGTATTGTTTGCATCCCACAAAATCCATTCTTCTAGTTTTGCATCATATACACCTTTCTTTTGTTCTTTTATCTGTTGTGCCGTGTATTTTTGGTGAGGACTTACCCAAGCAGCTGTAAAATCTTGTAGCCATGGTCTAACAATTGCTCTATGTTCACCTTCTTTTATTGTGCTTAACTTTGCATCTGATGCCTGCATAGACTTTAGTACTGTACTATATGGATCTAAGTCTGGGTATTTTATCCCCATAGAGCCATTGGCATAATGTGACGGATAAACCATAGGACATATATAATCTAGATATCTTGACATCTCTACATAATCTTGTCCAACTATTTTCGAATCAACACTGCTATTTATAATAGTTCCATACACATCTGCTGACACATAGACTCCTAGCGATTTTAATTCCTTGACTGCATATTGTGTGAATTCAGAAATTATATCAGTCTTTGTTTTTTCTTTAGCTAGTTCACCAAAATCAGCTTGCTCAATACCTATTCCTGTTGAAAATCTTATATAGTCAAACTGTATTTCCTCAAACCCTACATTTGCCGCTTCTTTAGCAACATTTACAACATACTCCCAAACATCTTTATTGTAAGGATTTACCCACGCTTCTGCTCTACCACTTGTAGATTTCATTCTAAGAATTGAACCATCCTTATTTTTTATCGCAAGATCTGGTCTAGCATTTGCTAAGTACGGATCTTTAAATGTAACTATTCTTGCCACCGGATATATACCATTTTCTTTTAACTCTATAATAAGTTTTTTAATATCCTTTATAGGTGCATTCTTAGTAGAGCCTATTTCTTTAGCCAAAGGTACATTGGCATCAAATGAAATTAGACCATCATCATTTTTCACATTTAAAACTATAGTATTTAACTCTGTACTATTTATCGTATCTATCCAGTTCTTTCTTTTTGCCTTACTCGAAAAAGTCCATTCGCTCAAATATACTCCTTTTGCCTTAACCGGCTTTACATATTTAATATAATTTATATCTGGCTGGTCTTGGTATATTCCAAATTGGTTACCTGTGACAATATTTTGTATTTTTTGTTTGTTATTGAATTGGAGTAGTCGTTTGCCTTCATCTGTTTTGAAAAAATTGATGGAGGTTATGACTCCTATAACTATTATTACCGTTATTGTTATTAATTTGTACATCCATACTCACCCCCGACCCCTCTCTAAAAGAGAGGGGAGTTTACGCTTACGCTCTTATTGTATCTCATTTCCAATTTGCTTATATATCTCCACATGTTGTCTTGTCATGTTTTCTACTGAAAAGTTCGCTTTTGCATGCTCGTATAGATTTTCACCTAGCTTTTTGGCATATTCATAATCATTTATAAGTCTTAAAACACAGCTTGCATATTGTTCATGCTTCCCACTTTCAAATAGTAAGCCTGTTTCTTCGTCTTTTATAAGCTCTGGTATGCCTCCTACTGCTGATGAAATGGTAGGTTTTCTAAATCTTGCACCTTCTAGTAGCACATAAGAAAAGCTTTCACTATATGATGTAATATTATTTATATCAATTGCATTATAAAAAGAATTCATGTCTTTTATTTGTCCTATAAATGTTAGTTTATCCTTTATATTTAAAGTATTACATAAATTCTCTAATTCATCTTTTTGTGCCCCTGCACCTGCAATCACAAAATGTATATCACTCTTGCTTTTTAAAGCATCTGCCGCTCCATTTATAAAAACATCTAGCCCCTTGACTGGTTCAAGTCTTGCTGCTATCCCTACCCACTTTTTATCTATATGCTCTATTAATCCATGCTCTTTTGCAAAACTTTTTCTATCCATATAGTCTAGCTTTTCATCAAAATCCACACCATTATAAACTGAAAAAATTTTACTCGCCTTAAAACCTCTTTCCATGAGCATACTCTTAAATTGTGGTGATACACCTATATAATAATCAAAAAACCTTAGTGCAATCATATTAAGTCCTGTATATACATAGTAACGATATAAGTTAACACCCTCGAAATCTTTTTTATAATCGCTATGAACAGTTGTAATCAAGGGTACCTTAATAAATGGTTTTGCAAGAAAAACAAACCAGTTAGCCCTTGAGCCATGACAATGTACAATATTATATTTTTCATCTTTAATAATTTTTATTATTCGCTTTACAACCAAAAAATCATATCTGCTTTTTTGGTTTAATAGTTCTACTGGAAGTCTCATTTCTTTCGCTTCATTATAAAATTCACCAGCAAAAAAACATAGAATCTTCATATCTACTTTTTTTATTAAATCTTTAGTTAATGTAATTAGATGAGTCTTTGCTCCAGCTGTATCTCCACCACTTATAATATGTAATACTTTCATTATTCAACTCTCCAATCGCGATTTTATTTTCTTTGATGGGACTCCTGCAACAATACTATACGCTACTACATCCTTTGTTACAACGCTCCCAGCCGCAACTATTGCACCGTGCCCTATAGTCACACCCGGAAGTATTATAACCCTTGCACCTATCCACACGTCATCCTCAATGATTACCTTTTGTGGTTTTGACTCCCCTTGCTTTATCATAGGTATATTTACATCATTAAAGTTATGATTTCCCGTATATATTATAACATCTGGTCCCATCATTACATTTTCGCCTATCACAAGCGGCCCCTCAACTCTTGCATTTATCCCAATTCCAGAGTTATCTCCTATCTCTATATCACTCCCATTCCCAAAGAAAACACCATGCTCTATGTTGCAGCTTTTACCTTGCTTTGCAAATATAACCTTACACAAGGCACGCCTAATGTTCTTTGCAAAAAACGAATAATAGCTATCGGAACAAGGAAGATGCCTAGCAATAGAGTAATACAAAGATAATGCAATTATGCGTAACATACAATCCCCCCAGAATTTTTTTGTTATCTCACTTCATATTCTCCTCTAATCATGATATATCCGTCTGAAGTGAATTTGATTCCTCTGCCATCATTTCTAGGTATTATTATCAAATGGTTTAGTGGTACTGTTTTATCTTTTTTTATATCCACACCATCAGTTATGTCTTGTAAACCGTTTTCAATGCCGTCTTTTATAACTGTTATCGCTTTTGTAGTACCACTTCTAACTATTATCTCTGTTCCTTCTTTACCTATTATTTGTACATTTTTATTTATATTTATTGGTTCAAAGGTAAATTTAGTTATTTCTGCATTAGTACCCGTGTTATTAGTTCCTACTAATTTCTTTAGTTCATTTATTTGATTATCAACATAGCTTTTAGTTACTACAGGATCTTGTTCACTTCCTGGTTCTATACTTGATGCAATGACAGTAGTGGCAAATCCAATAAATAAAACAATTATCAAATTAATAATATTTTGCCTTTTCATAACATTAATCCCCTTTCATTATTTTAAATATGCATACTTCATGACTCCGTCTTTTGCTTTTATTTTTATCGCTTCTGTTAAATTTATAGGTAGGTATTTCAATTTTCCTTTAATAGCTTCTTCTGTAAACCTATTGCTTATAACTAGTATATTTTTTGATGCACTTGCTTCCTCTAGAATACTCTTTAAAATCGTCTGTTTATTATCACTTTTTGAGTTATCTATTTGATTTGTTACAATAACTACATTTTTGTAGATACTACTCTTTACAGAATTTTCTAAAAATTTATACATATCTTTATTATCGGCATTTAAATATACAAACTGTACGTTTTGATTATTTACAGCATAATTTATATTTTGGTTTTGAATTTTATTTGCCATCACTCTACTCTTTACTTTCTCTGAAGCATCTGTAGTTAATACAAGCTCGTATGAAGATTTTATATTGTTTATATAGTTATCTTGTTTCGATATTTCATATCCATCAAAGCCATCTAATACTAATACATCAAGCGATTTTTCTTTTGGATCATTTTCTATACTTACCATATTATCTGGAAGAGTTGGTATTTTTATACCACTAATGTCTGGCATTTTTACAACACATAGATTATCTATATAAATAGTCTTAGTAGCCTTTTTGTATTTGTTTAGCGTTACTGCATAAATACTTTCAATTTTTATAGGATACACCATACTTCGGTCTACCTGTCCACTAACATATTTATATCCTGACCAGTTTATATTATCTGTAAATAATACACTGTACTCTTTATTTGTAGCATCTATTATTTTCGCTTTGAACATATTATTTGACCTGTCACCATATAAATCAAGCCCTATAGCTTGAACCTTATCTGTAATTTCTATAGGATTTCCAAAATTAATATACGCTGCTTGATGACTATCACTTTTTTCAAAAGTATATTTAAGCTCAATTGATTTTCCACTCTTTCTATTCTTAGTGGTATTAGTAACACTACCTACTATTTTTTCAGAGTCACTTGAAAATGTAATCTTTTCATCCGATTTATTTGGTAAATCATCAAAATTATTTACAACAACCTTAGTAACTCCTATCACAACTGGTATAATTGCTGTTTTGTCCTTATAAGTTGCCGTTATATATCCTTCTGCACTTTTTGTACCTGCTTTAAATACATTACTTTTTATGCTTCCTAAATTTTTAGTACTAAGCTGCCATTTAACTTTCTTCATGTCAACATCAATATTTTGACCGTCCTCGCTAGATGCTTTAAGCATAAGATTTACTGTTTTACTCGTATCTAATACAACTTTATCTATATCAAACTTTAGATTACCAATTTTATCAGTTATTTCTATCTCTGTTTCTGCTTTAGTATTACCATATGTGGCTGTTATTTTGCATTTCCCTATAGCCTGGGAAGTAAATTTATTATCTACAATTTTACCCTTTACTCCTGAGTATGCCCATTTTACATTCTTAATATTTGGATTTGAAACATTACCAAACTCATCATGCCCAGTAACCGAAAGTGTGATTTCTTGGTTTGGTACAAATTCAGTTTTATCCAAATGTATGTGCATCTCTTTTGCATCCCCTACTTTAGAATTATTTACTACTGCTAGTCCGTTTATAACCTTTCTTTGTGTTCCATCTGATACTTTATTGATAACATCTAGAGTACCTTCTTGTGATTTAAGAACCATTGTTGTTGATCCACCACCATCAAAGTTTAGTGCATTGTATGCCCCATAGCTCTCTATAAGAGTAGCAAGTTCTTCGTGAGTAACACCTATACTTTCGTTACTCCTTCCATCGATTGCAAGTAGTATTATTTTGTTATCTTTCGTAATACCTATTGCAGTCCTTGGATTTTTTCCTGTGTTAGGGACTCCTCTATTTACAACTTGTCCATTTTCAAGTATTTTTACAGAACCACTTATTGCATATTTCACTTTATCAGTATTTATAGAAGTGTTTATATCAAGTCTTGCATTCTGCCCAATAGCAAGTATTTTAGATTTTTCAAATATTGCTTTTTCCTTCATAACTATAACATATCCGTTTTCTGGTATTTTAACTACTTCACCTTTAGTAGAAAATTTTGTTATTACATTATTTTCTACAACGATTTTGTATAAGCCTTTATAAAGTGCATCTATTTCATTTGTGTCCTTCATCAAATTTGAATTATCTATAACTACTGGCACATCAAAATTTGTAATTTTATTTAAATGTTTTATATTGAATATCAAATTATCATTTGCATAAAATTTCATATTAACATCAAAGAAATCTATGAAAGGACTATCTTTAGTTAAAAATACTGTAGCATAATTATTACACCCTTCATTAACATTTGATGTAGCTAGCAATTTGCCATCTTCAACAAGCGTTCCTATCGGATATGAAAGATTGCTTCGCATGTCAAAAAAATCAGCATTTACACCAGCTATGTAGCTTGGCTTGTCCTTCATCATATTAGTAATAGTATCCCTTTTTCCATATACATCTTTAGAATACAACGGTACTACATCAATATAATCCTTACTATAGTCAACCTTTAGCACATGCACATTTAACCAACCTTGATCAGTAAGGTAAATATCCCTTTCGTAGTCAACACCGTTTATTATTTTAGTAGAAATTTCTTTCTTATAATATGTGCTAAAAGCATATACACTCGTAATGATGTTAAAAGAAATTAATATCGTTATGAGCATTATACTTAAAATCTTATTAAGCTTCATTATATCAATCTCCCCTTTCAGGTTTTATTGTACTTTTTTCAGAAACATCTTCTCCTGTAGTTTCAGGATTATAAATTAAGTCTATCAATTTTTTAGTTTCCTCAGGATCATATATATAATAAGATACCCCTTTAATCATTTTAGACTCTCCTGGAACCACATGCATAGTAACATTTGATGCATCGATTTTAGATATCATGTCTATCGCTGCTGGTATATCTGCTATACCAAAGTTAGTATCAATGTATTGATATAAAGTAGCTGCTATATTAGGCAGTTTATCTATATTATTAATACTAAATACTTGCTCATAAAATGCTTTTAGGAAAGTTTGTTGAACCTTTATTCTATCTAAATCCCCATTCGGGTATTTTCTAAACCTAACCAACTGCTCAGCTTGCGAACCATTAAGAGTTTGTTCACCTTTTTTAAGATTTATATGCAAGTCTTGTACAGGATCATTATATTTTAAATTCTTTTCAACATTAAATTTTATACCACCAACTTGGTCAACTATTTTTCTAAATGCCTTAACATCAACTTTTACATAATAATCAATATCTATACCAAGGATTCGTTTTACCTCTTTAACTGAATAGTCGTTTGCCTTATTTCTTAGAGCATATGCATGTACTTCTGTTATTTTCATAACACCTGCTGTAGGTACATACTTATGTAAGCTTTTTAACTCTGCTTGCCTTTCAGGAGCTAGATTAACTCTTGTATCTCTTGGTACAGATATTACATCTATTTTGTTGTTTTTCTTATCAATCGTTGCAACTAGTATAACATCTGTTCTTACACCATCCTTATCAACTCCAAAAATAGCACCTGTAATCCTATCTTTCTGAGTATTACCTATCATACCTAACACTTGTCCTAACGGATTATCTGATAATCCTTTTAACTTATCGATTTGACCTGTAAGCAAAGCATTTATGTACATATACGCAAAAAAACTTCCTATAATAATAAACGGAACTACTAATGCACTAACTATTAATATAAACTTTTTGGCCTTCCTATTGTGTTGCTTTGTCCCTCTTATTTCTTCTAAACTACCGGTACTATAATTATTTTGCATGTCTTTTATCCCTTTCCTTATATTATATAAAATTTTAAAAATTTAACCACCAGTAATAGTATATCAATTTTTTTTAATTTTTACAATACCTAATAGCGTTTTTTAATATTATTTTTACAAAAAATTTATATTTAATTCTTATTTAGTAAATATTTGTTCTTTGTTGCCATCCCACCCCTTATATGTCTCTCTGCTTTATTCATATCCAGTATGTCCCTTACCTCCTCATACAAAAGCTTATTTACATCCTGCAATCTATACACAACATCCTTATGTACAGTACTTTTACTTATCCCATATTTCTTAGCTGTATCCCTAACTGTACTATGATTAGCGACTATATAATTAGCCACCTCCACAACTCTTTCCTTTATATACTCTCTCATAATATATAACCTCCGTACTAGATTTCAGATATCTAAATTTTGATATCTAGTACAATATATGTGAGATTTTACGGATTATTACATTTTAAAAAAGGTACTCATACGAGTACCTTCCTAAGTCAATCTATATCCTTGCTTTTTCAAGTTCTCAGTTGTCAAGAACACAGGTCAGGATTAGCTTGCCTTCAACTCAAGTCTCAATTTATCACTAATCAAAGCGATAAACTCGCTATTGGTTGGTTTCCCCTTCCTATGGTTCACTGTATAACCAAACAGTTTGTCTATAAAATCTGTACTTCCTCGCTCCCATGCTACTTCTATAGCGTGGCGGATTGCACGTTCTACTCTGCTTGGTGTTGTAGAGTATTTTTTTGCTATTGTTGGGTATAGTTCTTTTGTGATGAAATCTAGTATCTCCATATTTTCAACAGACATCATTATTGAGTCTCGAAGGTATTGGTAGCCTTTTATGTGGGCTGGGACACCTATTTCATGTATAACACTTGTCACTTCTGTTTCTAGATCTCTACTCACGCTACGTCCTCTTCTTTGAAGAATAACTCCTTCGTTTTCATTTACGAAAATATTAGTATCATTCATTTCTCTTATTCGGGTCACAAGTGCCTCTATGTCAAATGGTTTTATTATATAATATTCTGCTCCTAAATTTAACGCTTTGCTTGTTATTTTTTCTTGTCCTACTGCTGAAAGCATTATTACTGTAGGTTTCTTTTCACTCCCTGATGAGTTTAATTTTTCTAGTACTCCTATCCCATCTAGGTGAGGCATTATAACATCTAGTATTAATACGTCAGGTTTCTTTTCCTTAATCAGTTCAAGTGCCTCGAGTCCATTGTGACCGATACCCACTATTTGCATATCTGCTTGTTTCTTAAAGTAATCTTGTAAAATTTGACAAAAATCCAGATTGTCGTCCACTATAACAATCTTTGTAAGCTTTTTTTCCACTTAAAAATCCCCCTTATCATTAGTATTTTAGTATTGTTTATCATTTATAGAATAAAATTGTAAAATTTTTACTCTACCAACATTATAAATTTTTATATTTATAATGTCAATAGTTTTTTTTAAATTTTTTTGTTTTTTGTTATATTTTTTTTTCTTCTTTTAACATATTTTCAATAAAAATCCCATATCCCTTAGTTGGGTCATTGACAAAAACGTGAGTTACAGCTCCAATTATTTTACCATTTTGAATTATCGGACTACCACTCATGCCTTGCACGATACCATTCGTAGCCTCAAGTAATCTCTTATCTGTAATTTTTATTATCACACCTTTAGATATATCATAACTCAAAGTATTTACACTTTGTATTTCTATTTCATATTTTTCTATTCCATCACCTAATACGTCACTATATATATATGCTTTTCCTAATTTTATTTCCTCTTTTAAAGCTATATCCGTTTCTGGAGTTTGTATTGACTTCTTGTATCTATCGTTTAGTTTTCCAAATATTCCATAACCAGTATTCTTTATTACACTGCCAAAATTAGTTCTTGCTGTATCTATTATTATCCCCATCAATTCGCCTGGAGTTCCTCTTTCACCTTTTTTTATGCAGCTTATATTTGATTTAAGCAATTTACCGGTTCTTACAGTCATTAGTTCACTTGTATCTACATCTACTATTCCATGACCTAATGCCCCATAATTTCCTGTAGATGGATTATAATATGTTATCGTTCCTATCCCCTGAGTACTGTCTCTAACCCAAATTCCTATTTTATACTCATCTTCATTACTTAATATAGGTGTTATTTTTTCATATATAATATTTCCCTTTCTATTTATTTTCAGTGTTACATCTTTGTCTCCAGCTTTCTCCACTATATTTATAAGACTATTTTTATCGTCTACCTTCTCATTATTTGCTTCAAGTATTAAATCACTTGTCCGTAGTGCTCTTTTACTTGGCTCATATATGT
>MGOW01000094.1:5327-6804 GCA_001797255.1 Clostridiales bacterium GWE2_32_10 | reverse complement strand
GGAACAAGTTTTTGGTTTGGTATTGTATCAATCTTTGTTCGTTTTAGTGATATACCAAAAACATTGAAATCTATATCACTATTATTACTGTCCATAAATTTCAGACTGAATGGATCTTTTAAGTCGACATTTATTTGATTTTCATCTACCTTTTTATTATTTAAGTACATTACACCCTTTTTTTCAAAATTAATTTTTGCATCTATAGGTAGATTAAAGTTAAAAAGTTGTTTTTGTCCCTCAATAACATTTATTTCATTAGGAAGATATAGATAAATAGATACAAACAATATAGCGATGCAAAAAAATACTGTAGCTGAGATTTTCAACAGTTTGTTTTTCACTTTTTCACCTTCTTATATTCCATTCTAGCAAAAAACTGCCTAAAAATAGGCAGTTTCTTCTTAACTGACATTCCTATTCTACACCTTTTACTTCCTCTCTTACTCCGTCAAAGAAAGTTAAACCATAAATCCCCGATACACCTACTATACCGTATATCAACCTGCTTAAAGTAGAATCTGCTCCTCCAAATAGGGTTGCTACTATATCTAGATTAAAAAAGGCTATAAGACCCCAGTTAAGTGCACCTATTATAATAAATAGCAATGCTAGCCAATCAACAATTTTTGCTGTTCTCATAATAGCCCTCCATCTCAAATTTCTGAGTAAATATATTATAATGAAGTAAATATTAAACTTCTATATTATTATCTCTCACTATCTAGTATTTATTCTTTGTATATTTTGTCTTATCACATATCACCTGTCTTTGCGAGGTACGAAGCAATCTCTCTTTTAAGACCATTATGTTATCCTAGCTTCCAACAGTAATAAGTATTGATATAGATATTATAAAGCTAAGTACAACCGCTAGAACGCATGAGAAAATTACCGCGCAATTATTTGCAAATTCTGAAAGGCATTTTACTATTCTACTTTCAGCTATAGGTTGAAGTATTGCAGCAGCAAGCTTGTACGTTATTATAAATGCCAAAATTTTAATCAGTGGAATAAAGCAAACGAGTAATATTCCTATTACCGCTACTATACCTATAGAATTTTTTATAAGTATAGTACAGTTTATAAACGTATCAACCGCACTATTCATAACATCCCCAAGCACCGGAACTACGCTTTTTGTTGTGAGTGCTACACCTTTTCTAGTTATACCATCTAGCACTGGTGCAGTAAACCTTTGTATAGTCGATAATCCTAAAAAAATTACAACCATGCCTTTTAGTCCCCACATTATAGATTTCCTTATTAAATCAGTTAATTCTTTTAGAATTTCTTTTTCAGATAAAAAATTTATAATTTGTACTACACTTAAATATGTAATAACAGGAAGAAATATGCTTTTTATAAGTAGTGCTATGTAGTTTATGCTTGCAAATACTATGGCATTTGATGTAGTAGCCGTCGTTATATTTCCTGTTGTAACTATCGCAGTTATAAAAATTGGTATTATAACCTT
>MGOW01000094.1:289-5311 GCA_001797255.1 Clostridiales bacterium GWE2_32_10 | reverse complement strand
CTTTTTATTATAGAGATTATTATTAACACATAACATATATAGTATGCTATTTCTGCCGCTTCTTTATTATTGAATGAATCTGCTAGATTTTTTATAACCGCACTCAATATAACTAAAAGAAAAACCTGTGCTATAAATATAAAATTAATCTTAACTTCATTTAACAACGATTTTACAATTATTTGAACTATGTTATCAATACTAAAGTTAGTTTCCCCACTAACTAGCTTTTTAACCTCAGCTAAAAAATCAAATTTTTTGAGATTTTCATTATTATCTTTTTCTCCTATATCATCTATTTGATTTTGCATTTTACTAAAGTCAAGCTGGTTTAGCTGCCCGTCTATAACTTCATTTGCATGAGCAATATTACATGATATTAGAAAAAGTAAAATTATTAAAAAAAATTTTTTCATAAGTTTCCTCCTCAGACTCACCCCCGGCCCCTCTCTAAAAGAGAGGGGAGCTACAAATTCTTAGTTTCATCCAGCCAAGAAGCTAGTGTCCTACGTCCCCCTCTCTTTAGAGAGGGGTTAGGGGTGAGTTTACACTAAAAAGTTTGACAGTTCTTCCATAATGGCTGTTATTATTGGAGTTGCGATTACCATTATTAATATTTTACCAGCAAATTCAATTTTCGATGCTAACGCATTCTCGTTAGCATCTTTACAAATCTGACTACCAAACTCAGATAAATATGCTATTCCAATTATTTTTAGTATTATCTCTATATATGTACTTGATATACTGGTCTTGCTCACTATATCTGTTAGAAGCTTTGCGACTGATTGTAGTTTTGTAAAAATAGCAAAAAATACTATTACCGCTACTACTATTCTTATGTAAATCGCATATTCTTTATTATTTTGCCCTACTATCGTTATCATCATCACACCAACAAGGCATATCGCTATTATTTGTGTTATATCCATTCCTTAACTCACCCCCAGCCCCTCTCTAAAAGAGAGGGGAGCTACAAATCCTTAGTTTTTATCCTACCCAAACACTCATGTCCTACATTCCCCTCTCTTTTAGAGAGGGGTTAGGGGTGAGTCCGGTTTTTACAGATTAAATAATGTCTGCACTGTATTGAAAAGCTCGCTTATGTAATTTATAACCCAATATAATACAACAACAAGCCCCGTTAAAGTGACCAGCATTGCCTGTTCATCCCTACCTGAACGTGTAAGCACTTGATTTATAACAGTAACTAATATCCCTACTGCCGCAATCTTAAATATTATTTCAACTTCCATATTCTATCACCCCCGCTTGCTAGATTATTGATCCCCCTATACTACCCTTTCTGTCATTGCGAGATACGAAGCAATCTCTCTTTTAACCCATTTTATATTAAAAACGAGATTGCTTCGCTAAAAAACAGCTCGCAATGACAAAATCTTTGTTATTTGCTAAAACATCACCACTACTACCATAAGCCCAACCAATATACCCATCCTGCTATATAATTTGCTGTGTTTTTCGTAATTTTCTTTTAGTCGTTTTATGCTTTCATCTAAACTTTCTATTAGTAGGTCTATGTTTTTAAGCTGCATCTCTTTATCTAAATATCCTAAAGAATTACCAAAGCTTTTTAAATATTTCTTCTCATTTTCATTTATTATTTCCTTATTAGATAAATCGTCAATGCCTACTTCCCATACATTTCTTAAGTTTACACTATCCTTATTTTCTAATTGTTCATAGATTTCTAAAAAAAAGTTTTTTACATATTGATTATTTGATCGTTCAAATATATTTAAAAAACTAACTACCAAAGTATTTATAGAATAATTTATCTCATTTCTAAGCAAATAAACACTCTGCCTAAAATTCACCAAAAACTCTAACTTTTTTTTCAAAAGCCCCGGCAAATAAAACCCAATAGCCGTTGCCCCCCCAAAAACTAAAATCATCCCAATAATTTTAACCATTCTCTATTTCTCACCTCCGACCTCCAACTTCTGATATACGACCTCTAGTATCCCATCTCCCACTTTTTACATCCCAAACTGAGTCAAGTGTTCCTATTCCTCTTTTGTTGCTTAAAAACACTATTTTCTCAAATGCTTTTTCATTTATGAGGTCTGCCACGTATTTTTTATTTTTTATATCCTCTAAATCCGCTGCATGTAGGCTACAAACTACTTTTATTCCTGCATTTAATATATCTCTTATAGCTCCTGCGTCTTCTTCTCCTCCTATTTCATCAACTATCACAACATCTGGTGACATTGCTCGAAGAAGTATCCTCATGCCACATACCTTTGGACAGCCATCTAGCACGTCCGTTCTAGTACCAACATCATTTTGGGACATTCCATTAAAACAGGCTGCTATTTCTGAGCGTTCATCTACTATAGATACATTAAGCCCCTTAAACCTTTCTCGCCCGTCACTTATTTGCCTTGCTACATCTCTTAGTATAGTTGTTTTACCACATTTGGGTGGTGAAACTATAAGTGTGTTATAAATCGAACAGCCGTTTAGAATATACATTAATATTTTATCTGCACAGCCTACCATTTGATGAGAGATTCTTATATTTAGCCCACTTATATTTTTCAAAGTTTTTATTTTATTATTTTCTATAACTGCCTTCCCAACTACACCTACTCTATGTCCGCCTTTTATAGTTATGTATCCATTTCTAATCTCCTCTTCATAGGAATATAATGAGTATTCGCTCATAAGCTCTAGTGTATCTGCTATATCCTTAGGCATAGTAACCATGGCAGAAGTTATATCCTTTGTAATCTCCCCATAGACAGACAAGAAAAACTCTTCATTATCTATATAAATAATTACAGGTTTATATGCACGTAGTCTTATTTCCTGTAACAGCTTTCCATCAAGACTTAATCTTTGCATCTTTTCCTTTAACGAACTACTAAAATAATTTGCAATAGGTTCCAAATCTTTTCACTCCCTTTTCCTAATCGTTAATACAATATACGCTTGTATACTTTTTTTAGAACAAAAAAATAAGCAAATTTAAAAACTCAAATTTGCTTACCAAATAACTAGCGACCTTCCTTTATAAAACTCTTCCAGGTATTATTGCATTTATTATCCCTATTATTAAAGCTCCAATTATTGCTCCAACTGCTGATACGTTATAGCCTGGTACTATAAATTGAACAAAATACAGTATTGCAGCTGCTATAACAAAGCCTATAATACCTTTTCCCATTGGAGAGGCATCAATACCTGTAAATTGTTCGATTAAATAATCAATAGCTATTATCGCCACAGCAGCAACGAGTAATGCCCAAACTCCCTCTATTGTAAAGCCCGGTGTTAAAAATGCTGTTGCCATAAGTACAATAGCAGTTATTATTACTCGTAAAAATATACTTCCAAAGTCCGCATTACTAGTTCTGTTATTAAACTTAGTTTTTTGTTGGTCTGCCATAAAAATCACTCCCTATCATAAAATGATATGTAGCATAGCAAGTTGCTACCACACTAAGATTAACATTTACAAAACAAAGTGATTTTATGCATGATTTTAAAAAATTTTTGAAGTTTATTTCTCTTTCTTATATTCCCTACATTTTTGCTCTAGCAATTTAAAGTCGCAACAATTTTGGTTTTCAATTAAGATTTGCTTAAAATATAAAGTTTGTAGCAAATACCAAATATTGGCAAATAAAACTTTTTATGATATAATTATTTAGGAAAGAAGGTGGTTGATATGGTTAGTAGCTTAGCAATTTCGGTAGGTATATCAAAATCTATACATAGTTTGACTGAAAAAGGGCTTACTGATAAAGAAGTTCAAAAGATTTTAAAAGAAGGATTGTATCATATTACCTCTATTGAAAATTCAAAAAAAATTATAGATTCAGGATATATTAAAAAAAGTGGTCTTATTAGCTCATACTCTGCTATTATAGGTAAGACTATAAAACATTTTAATAAATTTGTACAAAATGAAGAAAGTGGTGTGGATTTTGGATTAAGTAAAATTTCAAGTCTAAGCAAAGAAATTGATGGACTCAAAAGAACATTTTTATTTTGTGGCATGCCAGATATGGCTAAATTAATTTTTAACATTAATGAAAAAACTTTAAAAGCGTGTGGCAATAAATTAACAGCCATATATATACCACCTGAAGATGCAAAAAATTTTATAATAAAAGATAAGTTAACTACTAGAAGAATTGACGGAGCAATTATGTGTAAAGGAAATTTTGAATCTGCTAACATGCAAGTTAAAGAAATGGCCATAGCTTTAGATTCAAAAGGAATACCATATGTTAAAGAAGATTATACAGAACAAGATAAAAAAGATGAAAAAAGGGTTTCTAAAAAAATATCTAACATGAATATAGTTGACAAAATATTCCCTACATTTATGCTCTAGTAATTTAAAGTCACAACAATTTCTGTTAAAATATACATCAAAGCCATTATATACCTTGTTGTATATTTGTTTCGCTTTACTATAAATAAGCTCTCTATTGTTGTTACAAAATATGTATTCTTTATTTAACAAGTCTTGTTGTCTAGATGTTTCCTTGCTAAAATCCTTAATATTAACATTTGAAGGATCTACAGGAAACATAAAACTAAATCTTATAGACGAAAGAACCTTCCCAGTTGCTAATTCACTTATTAATATATTACTTTGCTGTTTTACTTTAAAAGAAGATATTGGTGCATAGTATTCAAATTCATTTATGTGCAAAACTACTCCACATACAAACTTTTCATTTGTATTATAAATTATATCAGGAATTTTCGTAAATCCTCTTTTTTGTATTTCAGCACCTCTAAAATAATGTCCTCGTGTATATCCAACCTTCTTCATTTCCTCTATATGTTCACTGATTTTTTTCGACTTACCTCTATTTACCAAATACTTCTTTGTTTTTTAAGTTCAATATCATAAAAATAGTATTTTATTTTTCAGTCATTTCTAAGCATTCTCATTTATCCACTTCATCAAACAATCCTTCCCCTTAAACCCCACACCTATCTTAAGTATCTCCTTTACCTCGTGCTCCTTCAGCACCA
>MGOW01000094.1:0-274 GCA_001797255.1 Clostridiales bacterium GWE2_32_10 | reverse complement strand
CTTCTATCTGCTTTAGTGCAGCCTCAGTTGCTTTCTCTAGTGTTTCTTTCTCTTCTTCGTCTACCTTTTTGAATTCTATTATTATTCCCCTCTTCTTCTTATCCTTCGGTATTAGCATTACATCACTTCTTCCTAGCCCTGATTCCATTTCATTTTTTACGTAATATTTGTTTTTTAGTTTTACAAATAATCCTAGACAGAATATATGATAATACTTTTCTGCTTGACTCCCTTGTGGATCGTACGTGCTCATTGATTCTAATACTACTTTTTT
>MGOW01000093.1:6885-11292 GCA_001797255.1 Clostridiales bacterium GWE2_32_10 | reverse complement strand
GTGCATCACATTTTATATCAAAATGCTTTTTTATATCAGAAACAATCTTATGCCCAAAGGTTATATTTGGCACAAAAACCCCATCCATCACATCTATATGAATCCACTCTATCCCACTCTGTTTCATAACTTCAATGTCACTTGCTAGATTTAAGAAATCTGCTGTTAGTATTGAAGGCAATATTTGTATCATTGGTTTCACTTCCTTTTGAAATAAATCTTTGACATCTTAAATTTTATTCAACAAGTTTTTATCATCTTTATTTCCTTGCCTTTAAAAGCTATCCCTATACATACTACATCTTCATGCCCATGTACGGCCTGTACTCCTTCTTTATATTTTTTATCTCTTATCTGCTTTACTGCATCATTTGCTAATATATCTAGTGACTTTGATCCTTTGGTGCTTTCCCATTTGAATTCGAATATGTAGGCTGTTTTATTTTTGTCATTTGGTATAAATACTATATCTGGGTTCCCTAGCCCGTATTCTTTGTTGCTTTCTATTCTGAAGTCTCCACTTATTAGTGTGAAAAGTCCTAGTATAAATCCATGATGGAAGCTTTCATATTTTTTGTTTTGATCTGTTTCCTTTAGATTTTCTAAACTTTGCTTTTTATCTCCTACATCATTATAGCTAACTTGCCCTAAATATAGTTCTTTTAACAACCTTTCGAATTTTTCTATATCATTTTCTAGTAAACTTTCTACTATCATCTGTACATCCTCTGCTATACTAGTTTCTTCTTTTAAATAAGTTCGTATCATTTCTTCATATATTGTCCTTACTTCTAGGTTTGGTATTTCTAGCTTGTACTCGAATTTTAGATGTGGTGCAAATCTGTCATATGCTTTCAGGTATCCTGCGTGTACTAGAAAGCTCCATGCTGCATTTGGGTTTGTTTTTATGCTTTGGTATATTACGTTTTCTTCTATTTCTGTTCTTACTTCTTCTCCGTTTAGTAGCTTTGTTACTACTTCTCTTCCTTCTACTTTGTCTAAGTTCATTACTTCTTTTATTATTCTGTTGTCGCTTGTGTTTATCCAGTATGGTTTAAAGCCATTGTGGATGTTGTACATGTATTTTATTACGCTCCATGGGTTGTATATTACTGTGTCTGTTCCGAATATGTAGCCATTGTACCATTTCTTTATTCCTTCTAGGTGACTTGTTAGCCCAAAGTATTCTGCCATTTGTTCTACTTCAGCTTGTGTGAATCCAAATTTGTCTTTGTGCTCGTGCATTAGTACTGTGCATACCGTTGGGTTGTTGAAGTCGCTGAATATGCTTTCTTGGGCAACTTTCATTATCCCTGTTACTACTCCTTGCTTTAGTGCTTTGTTGTCTTTGAAGCCTTTTACTAGCATGCTTTTTTGAAATTCTATTATTTCTTTAAAGTATCCATTTATATATCCCGCTTGTATTGGTGTATCGTACTCGTCTATTAATACTATACAGCTTTTTTTGAAGTATCTTTTTAAGTAATGTGTTAGGTTCATTATTACATCTGTGTATTCATAAACACTAGCTTCCCTATTTATTATTTCGTTGTATTTCTTTCTTTCTATGTTAGTTAGAATATCAGACTCTAATAAATATCTATGCCTTTCATATTCTAATGCTATTGTTTCTTTTATATTATATAATGTTCCTTCCCAACTATCCTGCTTTGCATTTTTTAGTGTTAGGTATACTGCTGGATATTTACCGAGCTCTTCTTTGTATCTTTCTCCTACTTTTACTATTGCAAGGTCTTCGAATAAGTAGCTCATGTCCTCTTCTTCCATATCATACCTTCTACACTGTGGTATTTCAAAAAAATATTTTAGCATACTCATATTTAAGGTTTTCCCAAATCGCCTTGGTCTTGTAATTAAAATTATCTTATCTGGTATATCTATTAGGTCTTTTATTAGTAATGTCTTATCTACGTAATAACCATTACTATCTATAATTTCCTTAAAATTATCTATTCCTTGTAATACTTGCTTCTTTTGCATTTATACCACTCTCCATTCTTATTATCAATTATTCTATTATTAGTATACATTACTACAACAATTTTTTCAAGCATTATATTGTTTTTGTTGGTTCTTTTTTAGTTTAAAATAACTTTCTATAGTTTTGGATTATCGTACGTTTGTTTACCACAAGCAAACACACCAAGCATATAATCTGATAATACGTTATCCCCATATAAAAAACTTCATTATCCCTTATAAATTCTATGAAAAATCTAAATATCAAATATGAGTTAAGTAGTATTTTAAACAGCTTCCCAGGCTCTACTACATTTGGCTTTATTTTTTCTAAATAAACAAAAAGTCCAAAACAGAATATTAGCTCTATTAGTTGAGTTGGGTATCTTGGTAACCCGTCACCAAAATCTATTCCAAGCCCCCAGATAGCTACTTTGCCATAGCAACAACCACCCAAAAAACAACCAAGTCTACCTATACCCATTCCTAATGCAATAGCTTTAGCTATGTTATTCCCAAACTTAGTTTTTATATGTTTTATTTTCTTTATAACGATAACACCTATATATCCGCCAACTAGTCCACCAACTATACTTTTGCCGCTCGCTAGAAGCAATGGGTTTGTAATTATTTCATTGAAATGTATTATTAGTATCGGTATTTTTGAGCCCACTGCACCAAAGAAAAACGCACTTATAACTACCGTGATAGCATCACCATTTTTGAGTTCACCACTTCTTTTATTATCATATATGTATACTAAAACTGCACTTATTATAGCAAGTCCTATAAAGAAAGAATATGTACTAATTTTATGTCCATAAATATTTATGTATGGCATTATACCGCCTATACTTACATGATTATCTAGCATTTCCCACCTCTTATTTTTTTGCCAAGTCTGCAACAGTTATTACCGCATATTACACATTCGTAAAATTTGGATGCTGAACAATAGCCTAATGCACCTATAGTTTTAAGTACCGCAAGTATTACAAGGATTGCGTATCCTATTGTATAAGCTTTAAATGCGTATATACATAATAATGGTATTGTGCATAATATAAAGCCAGACATATGTGCAAATCTTATGCTTTTAAAATTTAGTAAAGTTTTATCTTCTTCTATAAGCTTTCCTATGGTTATATCAAAAAATAATACAAGTGGAGACTTATCAACACCCAGTATGTATGATGATAAAAGTATTACCTCTGCTACTATAATTGCTTCTGGCAGTCTAAATATTGCCGCTATCCACAAAAGTAGTGCTAATGTGTATTTGCAAAAGGCAAATGCCTTTTTGTTTACTGCTACCATTTTTATTGTTTGCATGTGTTATTCCTCCAATATGTTTTTCTTTGCATCTTCATCTTCATTCTCGCTCACTATACTTACATTATTTATTAAACCTTTTTCTTCTCGTGCTTTCATTAAATATATACTAGCCTTCTTTGCTCTTTCTTTCATATGCTCTATTTTCTCCCTGTTCGTCATATTTTTTGTTTTTTTATAATTTTCTTCTCGTATTCTGTGAAGTTCCTCCATATGCTTGTCATCTCCCATCTTAATTTACACCTCCCATAATCATTGAAGGCGGAAATATTTGTATAGTTCTATATCCTAACAAAATATTAATCGCATTCACCATATCAATTGTTTTAATATTAACAAAATGCTTAAAATTCCAACTTACTATATAATTTATATTATTTGTAACTGCAAAAGCTATATGTATTAAATCATCCATACTTTTCTCGCTCAAAACTTTATTTTTAAGATATTCTTCTGCTAAATCTAAAACCTGGTCAGTTTGTTCAATTTTTATATATTTTAATTGTTCCAAACTATTGAACATATTTTGTCTCTTTGGTTCACTACACTCTGCAAGTTCTGAAATTACAAGATCTGAAATATATATTTCAAATTCATTTACATCCATTATATTTTTCCAAAACAAAATAGTGTCTTTCATTTTCTCAGGTGTATCTTCCGCATATAAATGATTAATTACAGATGTATCTAGATATATTTTCTTTTTTACTAAACGTGCCACTCTTATCTCCTCCTATATTCTAAAAATACCAGTTTGAAAACAGAACACGCATGTTCCAAATAATAATATTATAATGCCTATTAAAACAGCTAAAACAATTACTATTGCCTTCAAAATTAGTTTTACTTTATTAATTTCTTCACCTTTTTCAGTCCTTTTTTTAACTTCATTTCTATAAAACCTATCTACAGATATAGCTATAATTAATATCAATACAATTAATATAAACTCCATAAACTCATCTCCCTTTAAAATATTTTAACAAAAAACATCCCAACCCTCTTCCTATACTCCTCATACTCACACTCAAAAGTTTCTGCAAGCAGTTTCTCCTCTTGTTTTGCTCGATAGTACATAAATGGAATAAACACAAC
>MGOW01000093.1:4875-6878 GCA_001797255.1 Clostridiales bacterium GWE2_32_10 | reverse complement strand
CATCCATATTATTGAGGCATACAATGGGTGTCTCACAAGTGAGTACACACCAGTAGTTACTAATGTATGTCCGCTATATATTCGCACATGATTACCCCAGTTTGAGCCTAATCTATACCTACCCATGATATTTACCAGTGTGCCAAGTATTATAATCATCGTACCTATGCAACCTAATATGTAATGAGTCTCTTTTGTTATATCTAACACACCTACCTTAGCCACTATCACATACCATACAGCCACAAAAAACATGGTCATAGTACCTGTTTCAACTATAGAACGCTTTTCTTTCTTGACATCTGTATTCTTTCTAGCTTGTTTGAAGTTTTTGTATATGAAGAAAAACAAGATGATTACACAAAGTGTTATTACTTTACTCATAATGTAGTCAAATACGCCTATGGCGGCTATTTGTAATTTTATTAAATTTAACATATACATCACCACCCTCACCCAACCTCTCCCTCATAGGGCGAGGAGATCTGGTACCGAGGCACCTCAAACTTTCTTCCTGTATATCATATTATAAGCCGAAAACGGTATCCGCCTTAAATCTTCAGTCACCACATGCACGCATTCTTTCTGAATAGATTTTTTATCAAAATTATATTTATCCACAAAGCTCGTTACCGATATTCTGAATGTATTTTCATTTATGTATTTTATTTTTTCACTTAATGCCTTGTTCACAAAATTAGCTGGGATAAGCTTTCTAAACTCCTTTGCTATACCGCTTATCATACAGCAACAGGCTCCCGAAAATTCACTTTCCCGTTTTAGCAATTCTTCTAGATCGACATAAAGTGTATTATCTATCAAATGTACGTTTTTTTCTATGTTGGCTTCTCGTACTATAGGTATAAATTCACTGCCTTTTCTGTACATATAATTTACTGCGACACGTTCTACGTTGCAGGGTAGTGGGATAAAATCAGATTTTTTTATCATGCCCTTAGTTTGAGCTTCAATATTGACTAAAACCTTTGTTAGAGTTATCCTCTTAATTTCATCATAGTCGCTATCCCCATAAAATGCCTGTGGCTGAAAATTTATGCCTCTAATACAATTTTTAGTAAGTGCATAGGATATTATATTACCTACCTCATCATCATTTATGCCTTTTACTATAGTACAAACTAGCGTAGTCGGTATACCATACTTTTCTAGATTTTCTATCGCCTTTTTCTTTATATTAAGCATCTTTTCGCCTCTTAGTGCCTCATATTTTTCAGATACTGCATCAAATTGTAGATAAACTTCAAATCCACCGATAAATTCCGATAAGCTTTTTGCAAAATATTCATCTTCAGCTATTCTTTTACCATTTGTATTTAGCATCACATATTTAAAATGCTTGTCCTTCGCCATTTGTATAATCTCTAGAACTAGACTATGCATTGTAGGCTCTCCACCGCTTATTTGTAGTATCTCTGCTCGTTTATTTTCTGCATCCTGTGCAAAATCAAGCATTTCTTCTATCTTCTCTAAGCTCAATTCTGAATTTCCCCTACTTGTTTTAGCATAACACATGCTACAATTCATATTGCACGCCTGTGTTATCTCTATTATATATATACAGCTATGCTGGTCATGCTCAGTACAAAGCCCACAATCATAAGGGCAACCATTTTTGTATGTAGTTTGTGTCTTTGAAATCGTTCCTGGTTTATCATATTTTCTTTTGTTTATAAAATATTCTATATCATCCTCTAACAAATTCCACAGCTCGCCATGCTCCTTACATTGCTTGAGTAAGTATACCTTGTCTTGTTTAAATACAATTTTTGCCGGAACTACCTTCATACACTTTTCACATATACTTTCTGTAAACTCATAATATGTATATTCTCTGTCCAAGTTAATTTCCTCCTCATATAGTAGTAGATAACTTAAGTTTGTGCCTGACCCTAACTCCCTCCATCAGCTATCGCTGCCACCTCCCTGTCACGACGTTCCAGGGGAAGTTATCTCCTAAGTTCATTATATATACTCAAATATCT
>MGOW01000093.1:0-4844 GCA_001797255.1 Clostridiales bacterium GWE2_32_10 | reverse complement strand
TACATCCATCCGAATATTCGTTAATCTCATTAAAATAAAACCCAAGATTTCCGGGCTCTATTTCATTTATTTCCAAAGCTGTAAAACCTGGTGTATCTAGAACATATCCACCAAAATCAAGCTTTATAAGTTCTACAGCCCTTGTGGTATGTTTTCCTCTCATTGTTTTCTGACTCAAATCACCAGTTTGTAGTGTAAATCCATCTTGTAATTTATTTAATATACTTGATTTCCCTACACCAGAAGGTCCAGCAAATACATTTACTTTATTCTTTATAGCATTTTTTAATTCTTCTATCTCAATATTTTCTTTTGCACTAACAAAAAGTACGTCATATCCAGCTAATGTATAAACCTCTTTAAGCTTTCTAATGTTTTCTTTATCCGCAATATCCACTTTATTTATACATATAATAATTTCTAATCCTTTAGACTCCACCATAACTAAAAACTTATCAAGCAAAATATAGTTTATATCTGGATCAGTCATTGAAAATGTCAAGATTACTTGGTCTACATTAGCTACAGCTGGGCGCACTAAAAAATTACTTCGTTCTAGTATTTCTTTTATTACCCCTGTACCGTCACTATTAAGATCTACATTTACAAAATCACCAACAAGAGGTAAGATTTTTTCATTTCTAAATCTTCCTCTCGCCTTACACATATAAACCTTTTCCTCAATCACAATTGCATAATTTCCTGCAACACCTTTTATAATCTGTCCTCTAATCATAATACCCCCAGATATTAAAGTACAAAGTACAAAGTTCAGAGTACAAAGTTGATTGATTTTTGTACTCTTTTATTTGTTCTTTGTACTTTGTTATTTGATAACGTCTTCTATCTGCACTTTATCATCTATATATACTTGAACTATGTCTCCTTCTTTTCCTTCGATGGTGATTTTAAAAGGAAAATCCGCTTTATTACATACTCTATTATATTTTGTGTTTAACTTCGTATTACTTATAAGTATTACCTTTACAGATACCTCTTCTTTGTCTAACGGTATTATAGGATTAATATCTAATACTATGCTTTTCACGTTATCATCTTGTACTTCAGTATTCTTATCTGCAGTAGTTTCTGTTGTATTTCCTGTTGTTTCAAATATAGCCCCTTGATTATCCGAATTGCTAACTACCAAATTAATCTTCGTACCTGCTTTTGTTTTTGTACCAGGTTTTAAACTTTGGCTTATAACCACATCTTTTCCAAGCGTATCACTTGATTTATAAGTAACTTTACCAACATCTAAATCTGCATTTTCTATAGCTCTCTTTGCTGCCCCAAGTGATACATCTATAACAGTCGGTACAACAACTTCATTATTTTCTTGACCTATAGCAACTTTTATTGTAACTACTTCTGATTTCTTTAATAACTCGCCAGCTAGTGGTTCTTGTTCTAATACACTTCCGGCATCTTTACTTGAATCAACAACTGTTTCAACATTAACACTAAATCCTAATTCTTCTAGTTCTGTTTTTGCTGCTGAGAACTCTTTGCCTACAACACTAGCAACTAATATCAATTCAGAACCTTTACTTACTACCACATCTATAGCTTTGTTTTTTTGTATTTTTTCATTAGCCTTATAATTTTGATCTACGATAATTCCTTCAGCATTATCTGAATATACTTCACTTTTCTTATTAAGTGATATACCTAATTCTTTAGCTTCTTTTTCAGCTTCTACATAGTTCTTACCTATAAAATTAGGTGCTTCTATAGCTAACGATTTTTCAAAATTTCTAACAAACATAAATCCTATATAAAATACAATAGATATTATTACAGCTGCAGTAGCTATCGCACCTATATACACTACTTTATCACTTTTATTATCATCATAATAAATATCCTTTATCTCATCTGGTAATTCATCATTATAGTTTATTTTTTCTTCTAATAAACTCTTTTCTTCAATGATTTGTTTTTCTTTCTCCATTGTTTGGTATTCCTCTACTGTTTCTATTATTTCTACTTTATTAACATTTTCATCATCAATTGTTTCATCTATCTGATTATTATGTACTTGTTCGTCCTCTTTTTGCTGTTCTGTTTCTTGTATTAATTTTTCTTTTACTAATGTATCGTCTGTTTCGTCTGTTTCTTCCTTCTTTTCATCGTCTTTGTCAAATTCCTCCCCGTCATATAGGATGTCATATTCTTGCCTTAAATCTTCTATAACCTCTGTTAAATCTGAATATCTCTCCTCACGGTTTTTCTTGGTACACTTTAATATTATATGTTCTATATTTTCACTTATCCTTGGTTCAAAATCTCTTGGATTTGGCATTTCCTCTAATACGTGCTTTAAAGCAACAGCAACAGGAGTCTCTCCTTCAAAAGGTAGCACTCTAGCAAACATTTCAAACATAACTATTCCAAGTGAATATATATCACTTCTTATATCTATACGTTCTCCCTTAGCCTGTTCTGGTGAAAAATAATGAACTGAGCCGATAGCATTACTTGTCATTGATATAGTTGATGTCGTTGTTGCAGTAGCTATACCGAAATCTGCAACTTTTACCTTTCCATCATCTGTTATAATTATATTCTGACTTTTTATATCTCTATGTATTATGCCATTTCTATGTGCATTATTAAGTGCTTCTGCAGCTTCTATTAAAATTTTTAAATATCTTACATAATCAGACTCCCTTGTTTCACTCAAAAGCTTTTTAAGCGTACTTCCATTTATATACTCCATAACAATATAATGCACATCATCTTCAAATCCTACATCAAATATACTAACTATGTTAGGATGTGCTAGTTTACTAGCCTGAAGCGCTTCAGTTTCAAACTTTCTAAGAAATATTTCATCCTCTAGATATTCCTCTCTAAGCACTTTTATTGCTACTTCTCTATCTAATTTATGACATCTAGCTTTATAGACTATAGCCATTCCACCTGCACCTATTTTTTCTATTATTTCATACCTTCCTGCAAGAATAGTTCCTTTCGCTAACAACTTAACCAACCCCCTCTAAATAAATGCACAATTCTCTGGTTAAAAATAATACTCTATTTTAGATTACTATAATTCCTGAGGTATTGTCTTTACCACCGTTTTTGTTTGCACCTTCAACAAATTTCCTTATACATACTTCTGCGCTAGTCTTATTTTCATTAAATATTTTTAGCATTTCTATGTCAGTTAACATTTTATATAATCCATCAGAGCACATGAGAACACTTATATCCGTCATATATTCGATTTCATATGTGTCAACAACTATATTACCTAGTTGTCCTACTGCTCTTGATAATATATTTTTATTAATTTTCGTTAGATTTGTATCTATTATATTCTTCATTTCATTATAATATGAATTATCTTCTGTCATCTGAGTTATTTTATTATTTCCTAATAGATATAATCTGCAATCTCCCACATTTACTGCATATATTTTATCTTGAATAATTGTTGCCACTAGAAATGTTGTAGCCATGCCTCTAAACTCGTAGCTATTATTTGCTTTATAATTAATATATTTATTTATTTCTTCTATACCTGATACAAGTATTTCTATCGGTTTGGCGTTGCCCCTATATTCTGATACATACTCACAAAACTTTTCAGTTGCAAACCAGCTAGCCACTTCTCCAGCTATTCTGCCACCCACACCATCTGCAACTATAAACAAATTAGGTAGCTTTCCTATGTTTTTATCAGTATAGAATATTCTATCTTCATTATTACACCTAACTCTACCTTTATCGCTTAATCCATATACTTGCATCTTTCGTCCCACCCCTGTTAGATTACAGATTTCAAATTTCAGTAACAAAGTTTTATCTGTCATCTGTTCTTATTCCTCAGCTGCCCACAGGCTGCATCTATGTCTGAGCCTAGTTCTCGTCTTATTGTTGTTTGCACTCCGTGTTTATTTAGTTCTCGTGCAAATTCGCTAACTGTATTCATATTCGACTTTTTATACTCATTTTCTGTTATTTCATTTATCGGTATTAAATTAACATAACTTAATAGCCCTTTAAGAACTTCTGCAAGTTCCTTTGCATATTTCAGATCATCATTTATACCTTTTATCATGGAATATTCTATATTTATTCTTCTATTATTAAGCTTAACATAGTATTTGCAGGCATCCATTATTTCACCTATACTATACTTTTTAGCTACTGGCATTATTTTTCGTCTTACCTCATCATTTGAAGCATGCAATGATATTGCTAGATTAACCTGAGTTTTTTCATCTGCAAATTTGTATATTTTATCAACTAACCCACACGTTGATACTGATATATGTCTTTGACCTATATTGAGCCCATTTGGATCTATAATATTTTTTATAAACTTCATAACATTATCATAGTTTTCAAACGGTTCCCCGCTACCCATTATTACAACATTTGAAATTCTTTCGTCTGTATCTCTTTCTATGCTATATATTTGTTTTAACATTTCACCTACTGTCAAATTTCTAACAAGCCCATTCACTGTAGATGCACAAAAGCTACATCCCATATGGCAGCCCAATTGTGATGAAATACAAACTGAATTACCAAATTTGTATTTCATAAATACACTTTCGATTAAATTCCCATCCTCTAGCCTAAACAAATATTTAGCAGTTTCATCTATAGTAGATACTTGCTTTTTTTTAATCTCCATGCTTGTAATATAACTATTTTGACCTAATTTATTCACAAGCTCCTTCGATATATTCGTCATATCTAAAAGATTATCTACTTTCTTGTTGTGAAGCCAGTCAAAAATCTGCTTAGCCCTAAATTTTTTCTCGGAAAAATTTATCAAATATTCTTCTAATTCTTGATATGTAAATGACATTAAATCGACCTTATCC